>JAZSBJ010000158.1:0-31350 GCA_045602305.1 Eubacteriales bacterium
CCCCATCTCGTCGCTGTAATAATAGCCACGGTAACGGTGTGGGTTGAGATAACCGAGATGCGCTTCATCAGTAATCTCTACGCCGTCTGCGGACAGAATCTTGTGATTGCCCCAAGCGTGGTATTTATATTTTACCATAACCTTGCCTCTATTGTCAAGTATGGCAATCACATTTCCCTGTGCATCGCGCTGGTAAAAATATATTTTTCCGTTTGCATCCGTAAAGCCGAACAACTCTCCTTTTTCGTCATAGAAATACTGAAGATTGTTGTCTGCAAGAAGTCTTCCGTCTCTCCCGTAGAAAAGATTCGTTGCACCGATAGATGCACAAACTCCATCCGTGTTGTAAGTGAGAACCGTATCCCCAAAGCGAGTAAGTCTGTGAGGTCCTTCCCACACGAGATCCTTCCCCAAATACCCATAGGGGTGTCCTGCATCGCTCGTCCAATCTATGCTTTGCTCGTTCACATGCCAAAGAGCGCCCCAATCATATTCGTATACAAACGATGCTACCGGAACTTGCTCTTTGATCTTTCTTGTAGCTTTAAGCGAGAAGGGATATTCGCAGCGCGAAAGAATATTGCCGCTTTCGTCGTAAGTCCACGTTGACGTTTTCTCGAGCGCGCGGTTGTCTTCTCTCGTCAATCTTCCAAGGGCATCGTATTCATAACGCGCGGCGAGTATGCCGTTTTCAAAGATTTCCTCGATATTGCCCATCTTATCGTAGACGTACTTAATGTATTGCACCGGTGAGCCGGAAAAGAACGACAGAGAGGAAGGACGCATCGTGGTGTGATCACCGTGCTTGACATAGTTTGTTCGGGTGCTTTGTACAAAGGTGTTTCCCTTCATAGTCGTTCTGCCCACCTCGCGACCAAGGGCGTCATAAGTAGGCGTAATAGAAAAAGAAGAAAGCTGAATTTCAGAAAGCTTTTCTGTATCTTCATCATAGGCAAGAGAGATTTGAACGTCGTTTTCCTGCACGCTTTCAGTTACCGCCGTTACTCTATCCTTGTTATCGTAAGAAATGCTTTCCGATACACCGAGGGAATCCACATACCCCGTAAGGCGGTGATCGTTGTCATACTCGTAAGATTTCGTTCTGCCCGAAACGCTATCCGTTTCACTTTGGATTCTCCCGTCCGGAGTGTACGTGTACGAGATGTTTTCCCAAGGCGTTACGCGGGAGAGAAGCACGCCAAGCTTGTTTTTCTTTGTGAAAAAATATTTGTTGCTAAAGTCTCCGTAGCTCGTTCTTTTCGTTTCGTTTCCGTCGGCATCTTCGGTATATCTGCTTGATACCAGCTGCTCCCATTCGGTGACAATCTTCGTCACACGTCCCTTGCCGTCGTAGGTGTAATCGAATACGTGACTTCCGTTTTCTACACGCGTAGGAAGCCCTTCCGTATAAAGAAGGCTTTGGGTGTTTCCTTCACCGTCGGCGTCGGACGCCGTGACGGACGCTTCCTTACCTTCCTTGTCGTAGGCGTAAGCGAGGGTGGCGCCGTCGGGCGTTTTTACGCGGTAGGTGCTACCGCTTTTTCCTACGTATTCAAAGACGGTATCAAAGCGTCCCGTTTCGTCGCGCTCGGTTGCCACTCTTCCCTCACTGTCGTAGGTGCATTCGGTATAGAGCTTGTCCGAGGGCGCAAGGGTATTATAGCTTGCACTGCCCGTTTCCCTGCCGTTTTCGTCGTAGAAAAATTCTTCGACATCGACGCCCAAGAGATGCTCCTTGCCCTCGGTATAGCTTTCGGTCTTGACAAGCTGATCTGCGCTGTCATAGAAGAAGCGCTCGTGGGTGATTACGGTTTCCGTGCCCGTTTCGGCAGCGGGACGCACCTCGGTCGTTTGGATATGCACGGGCTTGCCCTTTTCGTTATACGAGGTCACGGTCGTGGTGTTCGTCACGCGGACGCCGCCGGGCGCAGTGTAGGTGGATGCGACCTGCGTGCATTCGTAAAAGTCGTTGTAGGTGTACTGCGTGCTTTCTGCAATCGTGCGGTTGGCGGCGGTGAATTCGTCATAGGTATATCTACCAAGGCAAGCGGGAGAGGCAATCTCTTTTGCGGTCACAAGCTCGGTTTCAGCGTCGAGGGTGATCTTCTCCCACGCGGCGACCTTGCCGTTTTCAAGCTTGGTGTACGTTTTTTGAATATTCCCCAGAAAATCGTATCTTTCCGCCACGTTCTTTTGCGCGTGCGTAATGACGATGCTTTTGCTGTCATCCGCTTCGAGGTAACTAACGGTAAGATCAGCAAGAGCCGTCGCTGCATCGTCTGCCTCAATTTGAACATCTCCGTGTGAAATTCGGGCAACCTTCGTGCTATGATGAATTGCATTTAGTTTTCCGTTAACAGTATTCAAATCAAATGTACAGGTTTCACTTTCATCACTGATAGCGCTAATATATCTGCCTGTAAACGAGAATCCAATGCTTTTGGCGTGAGGACGATTGATTTTAAAAAGCCAACCGCCCTGGTAGGAAAAGCGCACCTCCTCGCCCTGTGAATTGACGATACGCGATATACTATCCGTGTTCGTACTTTTATAATAGAAACGCATCGCGTCGCCGTCTTCGTTCTGTACCGAGGCAAGGCGGAAATGCTCGCCGACATAACCGCTCTTGTATCTTTCGCGCGTAACGATCAAGGGCTTGCCGTGCTTGGGCTGAATTGTAACGAGGGCCCCGCTCTGATTATAGCCCCTAATTCCCCCTTCAAAGTAGAGAAAAGCCACGGGAATCATATCCTTCAATGTTTCAAGAGAAGCCTTTGCCAAAACATAGTCCTTATAACGCAAGGGAAGCTCTTCTTTGTGTTTTTCTGCAACTTCCAAATATTGAGCAATGTAATTTTCGTTGTATTCCGTACGCTCTTCTTCTGTGGTGAGCGCTTCGCGCTCCTCAATCAGTGCGCGGTAATTAACAGCTTCGTTCGAGGTAAATAAGAGTCCTTCTGACGCCAAAAACGCTTCAAACCGGTGCGCTGCGGATATCGTTACCAATGTGACCTTTGCAATCTCCGCGCCATCTTCCTCGTTAAGAAGAACAAACGAGCATAAATGTTCTTTCAGCGCTTTAACCTGCTCCTCGGCTTGTTTCTCTTCATCCTCTCTCTGCTCCACCCATTCGGCGTCGTTGATGTCCTCAAGACGAGTGGTGGCGCGGAGCCCCTTGGGCGTGCGCAGATCACGAAAGACCTCTTGGTCTTCGTACCACAGTCTGCCGTTTTCATCTACGGTAATGTCTTCTGCGGCAGCATCTCTTACAACCCCTTCCGCTGTGGTAATCTTCAAGCAGGATTTCTCTCCTGTATCGGTTAGCGTATAGAAGCTCTCCTTGAAGACGTGCTCTTTCTTGCTCGCATCGGTGTAAATGTATGCTTTCTTGCCTTGAACAATCCCTTCTTCTAAGGTATCATCGAACGATGTTTTCCAAGTCGGAATCTGGTTTGCGTCGTAGCAATGAGAGAAGGTGATTCCAAGCACGGGATCCTTGATGTCTTCGATAATATAAGACATTCTTCCAGACGGATGATGGAGCGTGGCTGTTACTCCTTCAAAAAGAGAAAATTCTTTTGTTTCGGTATCATTATACACAACCTCGGCAACGGCGGTTTCTTCAACGGATGAAGATGTCTGAGAGGTTTCCGAAATTTCAGAAGTTTTTGTAGTAGTTTCGCTCATAAATAAAATTCCTTTCGTTTTTAAAATTTTTAGGCAAATAAAATGCCGATAAGTGCCGTGATAAGCCCCGTTGCAAGGGCGGCGATCACGGCGAGTGTGATTTTCTCCGCGCGGGCGCGCGGTGCGCTTTCAAGCGCGCGAAGCTGCTTTTCGTTTTGACGAAGATGCTCATTCGTGTGCTTTAATTCTGTTGCCAGCGTAACGAGTGCCTCGTTCATCGTGCGGATCTCCGCCTGTACCTCACGCATTACCGAAAGCTCTCGCTCAAGCGTTTTGATTTTTTGGTCGTGCTTTGCAAGTACGACCTCTGTTGGTTCCATTCGTTTCTCCTTTCTTTGTTTTTTCCTTTCCCCCGCCCCCACATTAATTCTATCAAACTTCTAACTCGTTTTGGGTACAAAAAAACACCCCTTTTTTTGTACCTATTTTGAGTTGCGACGGACATTGACAGTTTTCGACAAAATTTCTCGGAAGAAAAACCACCCTCCGCAAACGCGGGGGGTGGGGGGTGACGGGGTGGGTCGGAAAAAGCATTCTTCCCCTTGAAAAAGAGATGCCCAAACCCCTTGACAAGTGCGCGGAAAAATGCAATAATAGCGGTGTAAAGCAACCGTTTGTGAGGAAGTATGATCAAACACATTATTTTTGATTTTGGACGCGTGATCGTGGACTTTGACGAGAGCAAGATGACGCGCGCGTTTGTGAAGGACGAATCGCTCGTGCCGCTTGTGCGGGACGCGGTCTTTGACCGCGCCTTGTGGGATCCGTCCGATCTTGGGCTCATCTCGGACGAGGACTTAAAGGCGGGCTTTTGCAAAAATTTGCCGCCCGAACTGCACGAGGCGGCGCGTACCGTCTACGACAGATGGCTTGAAAACCTCGATATCGTTCCTCACATTGAGGACGCCGTCCGCGCCGCCAAGGCGAGGGCAGAGGGGATATATCTTCTCTCCAATATCAGCGAAAAATTTGCAAACGAGTGGCGCGAGCATCCCGCCGTTGCGCGCATTCTTTCCCTTTTTGACGGCTTGGTCTTTTCGGGTCCCTTGCACATTGTGAAGCCCGATGCGCGCATCTTCCGCTACCTGCTCGACACCTACGGGCTCTCGGCGGACGAGTGCCTTTTTATCGACGACAGCGAAAAAAACCTTGCGGGCGCCCGCGCCCTCGGCATAAAGACCTATCTTTTTGACGGCGATGCCGTAAGACTGACCGAATATTTAAATCAAATGTAAGGGGGACCTCAAATGCTCATCGACATTCACACCTACGACAGCCCCGACAAGGGAAGGAGCGAGGAAACCATTCATTGGCCCTTCTATAATTCGGGAGAATTTGAAGCAACGCTTCTTAAAGAGGGCATCGCCAAAAAAATCCCACTTGGCAAGGGATATCTTATCGCTTGCGACATTTACGAAATGGTAACGCGCACCGATCGCGCTATGCGCGAGGACACGGACGCAATGCTCTGTCCGCATATGGCGGAGTGGACGCGAAAAGCCCGCGCGGCGGCAGAATAAGCATAAAAAAACGGAGCATTTGCTCCGTTTTTGTTTTTTATAATTAAGCAATTTTTATGCAAAAGCCAAAGCGCCGCAGAAATTTTGGCGTAGCAAGGCGTAAGGGAGCGAGCGTGCTGACGGTGTAGTTTCCTACTCCGAAGCGCGCGAGCCGACCGACAACGATGCTACGACCAATTTATGCAAGCGTCCTTTATGGAAGCGTTTTCATAAAGTGCGCCGCCATCTCCACCCAAGTCGCCACGTGACTGTCGATGAGCGTTTCTTCCTCGCCTGCAATCGTTTTATCTGCCGTCGCCATTCCGTGAATGCCGTGGGGGAAGAGATGGGCTTCCGCGGTGACACCGCTTTTTCGCAGGGCGGTGAGCATACGGAGCGTGTTTTCCACGTGAACGGCGTTGTCGTCCATCGTGTGCCATAAAAAGGCGGGGACGGTGTGCGCTGCGTCCACCTGTCTTTCGAGCGAAAACTCGTTTATTTGCGCCTCGGTGGGTGTATCCGTACCAAAAACGCGAAGAAAGGTTCCCATATTGCTCTCGGGGAAGTAGGCAAGCACGGGATAGCATAAAACCATACCCTTTGGGCGGTTTTCGCCAAAGAGGATATCCGTATTCTCCCTTGCGTAGTCCTTGTGCCAAAGGGTACCGAGAGATGCCGCGAGGTGCCCGCCCGCAGAAAAGCCGAGGACGAACACGCGCTCAGGGTCGACGCCAACCGCTTTTGCGTTTCTCTTGATATAAGCCATCGCGAGGGACGCTTCTACGAGGGGGGTAGGGAAGCGCGCTTCGTCCTTGACCGAATAATTTAAAACGAAGGTGCGGAAGCCGCGCGCGGCAAAGGCGAGGGCGATATTTTCTCCCTCGTGTCCGTCACAAACGGAATAGTACGCTCCGCCGGGGCAAATGAGAACGGCGTTTGCCGCCGTGTCCTTGGAATAGGGAAGATAGGCTTTGAGGCGGGCGTTTGGATAGGCTTCCGAAAGCGCAATGTTCTTGATCTCCATACAATTCTCCTTTGTTTCCTACATTTACTATACACTTCTTTTCTTCCGTTGTCAATGAAAACCTTGCTTTTTTTGACGGAATATGCTAAAATAAAAGAGAAGAAACACCCCCGTTTTCGGGGAAAAAGGAGCGCTTATGTGGAAGCAAAAAATATCCATCTCCCTTGGCAACCGATATAAGGAAAAAACCGAAGACCTCATTCCCGCTGTAAAGGCAGCGGGCTTTGACGGAATTTCCCCCGAATGGGAAAAGGGGGCGCATCTTGACGCCATCGTGGAAGCGGCGAAAAGGGAAGGGCTTGCGCTCGTTTCTCTGCACGCACCCTACGGAAATGCGGCGAACATTTGGAGCGAGGACGAGAGCGTTTCCTCGCCCGCGCTTGACGAGCTTCTTTTGTCGCTCGAGGACGCGAAAAAATACGGCTTTCCCGCGCTCGTGTGCCACGTTTGGATCGGGTTTGGCGAGGAGCCCGCGCCCACGAAGGCGGGGCTTGAAAAATTCTCCCGTCTTGTCGCACGTGCCGCGGAATACGGCATTGTCGTCGCCTTTGAAAACACCGAGGGGGACGCCCACCTCGACGCGGTGCTTGCCCATTTTAAGGGGAACGACGCTGCGGGCTTTTGCTTTGATTCGGGACACGAGATGTGCTATAACCGCCACCGCGATCTTCTTGCGCTGTACGGCGACGTGCTTGCCGTTTCCCACCTAAACGACAACCTTGGCGTTTCCCGCTTTGACGGCGAAATTTTTTGGACGGACGACTTGCATCTTCTCCCCTTTGACGGCATCCGCGATTGGGAAAAGACGGTGTGCGACCTAAAGAGATCCCGCCCTCTCGAATATTTAAACTTCGAGCTTTCGATGGTATCGAAGCCGAACCGCCACGAAAACGACGCCTACGGGCGCCTCTCGTCCGAGGAGTTTTTTGCGCTCGCCTACACGCGTGCGTGCCGCATTGCCTTTAAATACGCCAACTGACCTTTACATAAAAACACAAAAAAAGCAAACAAATCTTATCAAAGGAGCGCTTTATGACCGAAAGCAAGGCTTTAAACATTCTTTTGCTCATCGCAAAAATTTTACTCGTCGTCCTTTTGCTACTCTCGCTCGTTTATTACGTGGCAACGCTCTTGGACGCGTACATCGAATCCCTATCCTATACGCCGCCCGAAAACGGCATTTCCATTGACCCATATCCCCTCGCCTTTGCGTTTGTTCTTGTTTTTTCCGTCGTCACGAACGCCGCGTGCGCACTGCTCGCGCTTTTGGGACTGATCCTCTCCTTAATCTACAAGGGAACGGCGAAAAGACGGAAAAATATTTTAACCTTCTCCGTTTTGCTCTCTTCCCCCTTCGTTTTGCAAATCCTTATTTTCCTTGCGGGCATCTTTACGGGCGTTCTTTTCTAAAAAAAACAAGAAAAGGGATTGTTTCATTAAGAATTCAGTGCAAATGTCGTTTTGCTCAAAACGACAGAAAAGCGATTTTCTCTTGAGAAAATCGCTTTTTTTACTGAATTCTTATGTTTGGAGATAAGAGGGTAGATTAATTTAGAGCAGAATTTTTCGTTCTCGAGCGAAAGGCGTATATACATACGTCGAGCAAGAGAACGGAAAAAGCAAACAAAAATTGAATTCAAATGGAGAAAACCGCAAGGTTTTCAACCTTAACCTATGGAATTGCTCTGTTTTTGGAAAAAGTTGAGCTTTCATTCTTCTTATCTTTTTTTGTTTGCGTTTATGCCTAAATAAATCCCCCTCTTTTTACTTCATAGAAAATTTACATATTAATTTGGCGTATTTTTCCCATTATCTTCTATCTTTATGCTATAATAATGTATATATTATTTATATTATATGCGAAGTAAAGTCTTAAGTGAGGGATATCGTATGGAATTTGATCTTGCCAGTGTTGAAAAAATGATACACGACAACCTTCGCACCCGCTTTTCTCCTACGGTTTTTCAGCTTTGGTTCAGTGAGCTTGAGCTGATTGAGATGTCATCGCAGCATATGGAATTCTGTGTCAACGGCGATTTTAAGTGCCAAACGCTTAACACCCGTTATTTTGACACCATAAAAGAGGCTGTGGCTGAGGTCGTCGGCTTTGAAATTCCCATTCACATCATTTCAAGCACCGTACAAAAGGAGTGCGTGCAAAAGGGGGACGACGATCCCCGTCTTCCCACTCCTCTCCAGCAAGAGGAAATGGAGATCGGTATGAAGATTGAGGGGCAGTCCATCGTTGAAGAATATACCTTTGAAAACTTCATCGTGGGCGAATCCAATAAATTTGCACACGCCGCCTGCGTTGCGGTCGCCAACAAGCAGGATACCTACAACCCTCTCTTTATCTACGGTCCCAGCGGCATCGGAAAAACGCACCTTCTTTTTGCCATTACCAACGAGATCAAGAGAAAGGGACGCTCGGTGCGCTTCGTATATAAAAAATGCGAGGAATTCACCAACGAGATGATCGCCGCACTCAAAAACGGCACGATGGACCGCTTCCGCGCCAAATACCGCACGGCTGAGGTGCTTCTCATTGACGATATTCAGTTTATCGCAGGAAAAACGGCAATTCAAGAGGAGTTTTTCTACACCTTTAACGCCTTATACGAGAACAATAAGCAGATCATTCTCACCTCGGACCGTCCGCCCAAGGAAATAAGCCCTCTTGAGGAGCGTCTTTGCACTCGCTTTGAATGGGGCATTATCGCGGATATTCAGCCCCCGTCCGAGGAGCTAAGAAACGCCATCATCCGTCAAAAGGCGGATTCGCTCGGCATCGTGATTCCCGAGGACGCGCTGGCATTCCTCACCAACAGTCTGCAAAAGAACATCCGTCAAATTGAGGGTGCCATCAAAAAGATCCACGCGGTATCCTCTCTTGCTTCCGTTCCCATTACCCTTGATATGTGCCGCCGCGCGATCGCGGACATCGTGACAAACGGAGAACCCTCTCCCGTAACCGTTGAGCGCATCTTTAAGGTGGTCGCGGAGAATTACGGCGTTTCGGTGGACGAAATTAAGGGACAAAAGAGAAACGCAAGCATTGCAATGGCGCGCCATATGTGCATCTATCTTGTGAGAAACAATACGAATCTTTCGCTTGAGGACATTGGAAAGCGCTTTGACAGAGATCACTCTACCGTCATTTCTTCCATCAAGCGCATTGAAGAGGAAAAGGAAAAGAGCCCTGCGACCGCCGCGCTCATCGACGAGTTAAACGGTAAAATCAAGGTAGTTTAAACACCCATTTTTGCACATTTCCACAGAAAAAAGTGGAAATCCTTACTTTTCAACTTTTCCACAATATGTGTGGAAAACCGTGTGGAAAAGTTATCCACAGTCCGTCCACATAAAGCCAACGGGTAAGGATGGATAAAGAATCCTTCTTTTTCCAGCGTACAAGCAGGCACCCCGACTTTTCCACCAAATCAACACCCCCTACTAACACTACTACGACCTATATATACCTATATCTATCCTCCGTGCCTGCGGCACGAAGAAAAACAACAAGTGAATCAAGCACTCCGTCATTTCATTCCGCTTTTTCTATTTGAAAGGAGAAAGAAAACAATATGATCATCACCTTTAATAAGCAGAATTTTTTAGAGAAGCTCATTCCCTCTATGGCAACCGTTTCTACCAAGAATTCCATCGTTTCGATCGAGGGTGTTCTCATTGAAACGGTAGAAGACCATTCCCTGCGTCTTACCACCTACGATATGCTCAAGGGTGTCAGAAGCTACGTTGAGGACGTTAAGGTCACCGAGGGGGGAAGATATATCATCAACGCAAACCGCCTGCTCCAGATCCTTCGCGTTATGCCTGACGATGAAGAGGTTACCATTACGGTAGACGCCAATCTTTCGGTAACGGTGGGAACGGCCTCGTCCTCGTTTTCTCTCTTTGCAATGAACGGAAAGGATTTTCCCTCGCTTCCCGACCTGAACGGCGATATGGGATTTTCTCTTTCGCAGGGCGTGCTTAAGAAGATGATCTCCAAGGTTGCTCACTCCGTGGCGACCCAGCACGTGCGTCCCGCACTTTGCGGTGCGTATTTCTCCTTTGAGTCGGATATGCTCGACGTAACGGCGTGCGACGGCTTTACCCTTTCCAAGTGCCGTATGAAGTGTGAGATCGCGGACATCGGAAAAGAAAAGATTTTTGAGGAAGAGCCCTTCTCGATGATCATTCCCGGACACGCGCTCGGCGAGCTTTCGAGAATGCTTGACGACAGCGATGAGCCCGTTTCCATCTATATCGGCGTAAAGCACGCAATGTTCCACATTGGCGATATCGTATTCTTTACAAGACTGATTGATAACGAATACATTGATTATACCCGCATTCTTCCCAAGGAGCAGACCATTTTCCTGCGCTTAAACCGCGAAAGACTGCTTGCGGGACTTGAAAGAGCAATGCTCATTGCCGAGGGTAAGCACGCAGGCAGCGGCATTGGATACGTAAAGCTCATCGTTGGGGAAGAAACCTTGACCTTGACCTCGACCTCTGCAGGCGGAAAGGTGACGGACGAGATGCCCTGCGTACACACGGGCGGCACGCTTGAGATCGGCTTTAACTGCCGCTTCCTTATCAACTGCGTAAAGGCGGCAGATACCGAGGAAGTAATGATCACAATGATGGGTGCCAACACCGCAATCACCATTGAACCGACGGAAGCGGTTGAGGATAAGGATTTCTTCTATTTGGTGTTGCCTGTTCGTATGAACGAAAAATAAGGGTTCGCTTTAAATGTAGGGTTTACTGCGCTCCCGCTTTGGATTTAATGCTTTGGATTTAAAGTGAATTTTTTAGAGAAAGGGATAAAGGATGAAAGCAAAAGAATTATCTCTTTCTAATTTTAGAAACATTGAAGAGCAAAAAATCTCCTTTTCGCCCGGCATTACCTTTCTTCTTGGCGATAACGCGCAGGGAAAAACGAATATTCTCGAAGCACTTTATCTTTTTGCAAGGGGAAAGAGCTTTCGCGGTGCGACGGATAAGGAGATGGTGTCCTTTGGAAAGGCGGGATACGCGCTTTCCTTGACCTACGAAAAAGAGGACAGAGAGGAAAGCTTATTCGTTTCCGCCTTTGGCAGAGAAAAAATAAGAAAAAAGAACGGCATTCTGCTTGAAAAGCAATCCGAGCTTGTGGGAAACTTTCGCGCGGTCCTTTTTTCGCCCGACGACCTTCAAATGGTAAAGGGCGCACCGAGTGAAAGGCGCCGCTTTCTTGACATTGCGATCGCGCAATGCTATCCCGTTTACCTATCCTTGCACACGCTCTATCAAAAAAATCTTGAGGAGCGCAACGCGCTGTTAAAGGCGATGCAAAAGGGATTCTTTTTTGATGAGGAGATGCTTTCGGTCTACACCGAAAAGCTATGCGTTCTTTCGGCAGAGATATATTTATACCGCCGCGCGTACGCCGAACGGCTTTCGGATAAGGCAAAGGAGATCGTAAAGGACCTTTCCTCGGGCAGAGAATTTCTTTCTCTTGTTTATCGTTCGGATATGGACGGGCTTGATTTCAACGACAAAGAAAAAATTGCGGAAAAATACAGAGAGATCTTTGCGGCGGGATATGCGCGTGAGAGAGGGGCGGGAATGACGCTTTTCGGCATCCACCGAGATGACCTTCTTATTTATCTTGGCGGCATATCCGCACGCGATTTTGGAAGCCAAGGACAGCAAAGAAGTGCGGTTTTGGCACTCAAAACGGCAGAGGGGATCGTTTCGGGCGAGATCTGCGGCGAGCGGCCCGTGTATCTCTTTGACGACGTGTTAAGCGAGCTTGACGAGGGAAGACGAAGATATCTTCTTTCGGGAATGAAGGATTGTCAGTTTATCGTTACGGGATGCGACGAGGGCGTCCTCGGCGAAATTTCGGACGGGGCAAGGATAATTCGTGTAAAAAGCGGACGCTTTTCTTAAGGGGAAACTATGTTTTTATATTTGGGTGAAGGAAAATACAAGCGTCTTTCGGACGTGATCGGTATTTTTGATATGGACAGCGCTACCGTTTGCGTGGCAACGCGCCGCTTTCTTTCCGCAAAGGAGAGAGAGGGAAGCGTAGAAAGCGACGGAGAGCTTCCAAAATCCTTTCTTCTTTGCGACAAAAGGGAAGAAGGGTACAAGGATCAGGGGAAACGAAGCAAAAGCCCCAAAAAACAAAAAAAACAAACGGTCGCGGTTTTATCCAAGCTCGCGTCAAGCGTCCTCGCCGCAAGAACGGCGAAGGTTAAGGAAGGACAGACGGAAGAAGAGGTCCTTTGATTTTCTACGATAAATAATAGCCGAGAAATTGGCGTCACGATAAAGAAGACCGCGTGTGCGGTGAAAAAGAAAGGATAAAAAAATGGAAGAGATCAAGCAAAGTTACGACGACGCGCAAATACAAGTGCTTGAAGGACTTGAAGCGGTAAGAAAGCGCCCCGGTATGTACATCGGTACGACCTCGATCCGCGGACTTCACCATCTCGTATACGAGATCGTGGATAACTCCATTGACGAGGCACTTGCGGGAGAGTGCGATTTAATTACCGTAACTCTGCACGAGGACGGAAGCGTTTCGGTACAGGACGACGGACGCGGCATTCCCTCGGGTATGAATGAGAAGCTTGGACTCCCCACGCTTGAGGTGGTTTATACCGTGCTTCACGCGGGCGGAAAATTCGGCGGCGGCGGATATAAGATCGCGGGCGGTCTTCACGGCGTCGGTGCCTCGGTCGTAAACGCGCTTTCCGAGTGGGTAGAGGTAGAAAACTGCCGCGACGGAAAGAAATACACCGAGCGCTTTGAAACGGGAAAGGTCGCGCGCCCCTTCAAGTGTGAGGGCGAAACGGACAAGCACGGTCTTTACGTGCGCTTTAAGCCCGACGCCACCATTTTTGAGGAAACCGAGTTTGATTTTGATATTCTTCTCACCCGTATGCGTGAGCAGGCGTTCTTAAACGCGGGCGTTAACATTAAGCTCGTGGACGTCCGTCCCGGCAAGGAAAGAGAAGAGGACCTTTGCTACGAGGGCGGTATCGTTTCCTTCGTGGAATACTTAAACGGCGTCCATCACGTTTCTCCCATTCATCAAAACGTCATCTACATCAAGGATGAAAAGGACGGCTCGGTCGCAGAGGTCGCGCTTCAGTATAACGACTCGTACAGCGAAACGATGATCTCCTTTGCCAACAATATGGCAACCATCGAGGGCGGTACGCACGAGGAAGGCTTTAAAAGAGCGCTCACGCGTGTGCTTAACGACTACGCGCACAAGGCGGGCATTCTTAAGGATAGCGACAAAAATCTTTCGGGCGAGGACGTGCGCGAGGGACTTTGCGTGGTCATCAGCGTCAAGCTCACGGACGCACAGTTCGAAAGCCAGACCAAGAGCAAGCTCGGCAACTCCGAGATCCGCGTGCTTGTGGACGGTATGGTGTCAAACAAGCTCAAGGAATTTTTAGAGGAGAACCCCTCGGTCGGAAAGATCATTCTCGAAAAGGCACTTGCCGCGTCCCGCGCACGCGAGGCGGCAAGAAAAGCAAGAGAGCTTACCCGCCGCAAGAACGCGCTTGAGGTATCCACCCTGCCCGGCAAGCTCGCCGACTGTAACGAAAAGCGCGTCGAGCTGACGGAAGTGTACCTTGTCGAGGGAGATTCCGCAGGCGGCTCGGCAAAGGACGGCAGAGATAGCCGCTTCCAAGCCATTCTTCCCCTGCGCGGTAAGGTCTTGAACGTCGAAAAGAGCAGACTTGACAAGGTTTACTCCAACCAATCCTTAATTCCCATCATTCAAGCCCTCGGCTGCGGCATCGGCGACGATTTTGATATGGAAAAGCTCCGCTACGGCAAGATCATCATTATGGCGGATGCCGACGTCGACGGCTCGCACATTCGCGTGCTGCTTCTCACCTTCTTCTACCGTCATATGCGTCCCCTCATTGAAAAGGGACACGTGTATCTCGCACAGCCCCCGCTTTACAAGATCAAAAAGGGCAAGAGCCAAGAGAGATACGCCTTCTCCGACGCCGAGCGCGACCGCATCATCGCGGAAATGGGCGGCAACACCGAGGCGGAGCGATACAAGGGTCTTGGTGAGATGGACCCCGAGCAGCTTTGGGAAACCACGATGGACCCCGAGCGCCGCACCCTTTTAAAGGTGACGGTGGGAGATGCCCTGCTTGCCGACGAAACCTTCTCCCTGCTTATGGGTGACGAGGTTGAGCCGCGCCGCAACTTCATTGAGCAAAACGCGAAATTCGTTGAGAATCTCGACATTTGAGCGTAGAAAGGCGAAACAATGGTTGAACACGATAAAAATCAAAGCATAGAATATCCCGACCAAAAGATCGAAGACCGCAATATGGAAAAGGAAGTGAGAAAATCCTTCCTTGAATATTCGATGAGCGTTATCACCAGCCGCGCGCTCCCCGACGTGCGCGACGGTATGAAGCCGGGTCAGCGCCGCATCCTCTACGCAATGTACGAGGATCACTTAACCTACGATAAGCCCTTCCGTAAATCGGCGACCACCGTCGGTAACGTGCTTGTTCGTTATCACCCCCACGGCGACGCCGCCGTTTACCAAACGATGGTAAGAATGGCGCAGTCCTTCTCGCTCCGTTATCCTCTTGTCGAGGGACACGGAAACTTCGGTAACGTGGACGGCGACGGTGCCGCCGCATACCGTTATACCGAGGCGAGAATGTCGAAGATGGCGGACTATATGCTCTCCGACATCGAAAAGAAGGTCGTTCCGATGACCCGAAACTTCGATAACACGCGCGATGAGCCCACCGTTCTTCCTTCCCGCTTCCCCAACTTCCTTGTCAACGGCTCCGTGGGTATCGCCGTCGGTATGGCGACCAACATCCCCCAGCACAACCTTGGCGAGGTCATTGACGGTACCATCTTCCGTATGGATCACCCCGAATGCACGCTTGACGAGGTGATGATGTACATTAAGGGTCCCGATTTCCCCACCTACGGCATCATCTACGGCTCTAAGGGCATTCGCGACGCATACGCCACGGGTCACGGCAGAATTCTCGTTCGCGCACGCGCGCGCATCGAGGAGAACGAGCATCGCATCATCATCACCGAGATCCCCTACGCCGTCAATAAGTCGATGCTGGTTGCGTCCATTGCGGATATGCACAAGGAAAAGAAGATCGAGGGCATTACGGGACTGCGCGATGAGTCGGGCAGAAACGGTATGCGTATCGTTGTGGAATACCGCCGCGACGCCAACCCCGAGGTCATCTTAAATCAGCTATACAAATACACCCAGCTTCAAGATACCTGCGCCGTCAATATGCTGGCGCTCGTGAGAGGCGAGCCCAAGGTGCTCACGCTCCTAGAGGTGCTTGACGAGTATATCGGCTTCCAGCGCGAGGTCATTACGAACCGTACCGTCTACGAGCGCGACCGCGCCCTGAACGAAATGCACATCTACGAGGGCTACAAGATCGCCATCGACCATATCGACGAGGTGATCGCCACCATCAAATCGAGCGAATCCATCCCCAACGCCAAGGAAAAGCTGTGCGAGAGGTTCGGTCTTTCGGACGCGCAGGCACAGGCAATCGTAGAGATGACGCTCGGTAAGCTCTCGGGACTTGAAAGACAGAAGGTAGAGGACCGCCTTGCCAAGCTCACCGCCCTCGTTGCGGAGCTAAACGGCATCCTCGCCGACGGTGCAAAGATCGACGACATCATCAAGAACGAGCTGAACGAAATTCGCCGTAAGTTTGCCGACGCCCGCCGCACCCAGCTTGTGGAAGCGGTGGACGATATCGACATTGAGGACCTCATTCCCAGAACCACCGCCGTTCTCACCGTCACCCACGCAGGCTATATGAAGCGCCAAAAGGCGTCCGACTATAACGCGCAAACGCGCGGCGGTATGGGCAAGGCGGCGCTTTCGATGAAGGACGAGGACTACGTTGAGCAGGTAATGGTGGTGGATAGCCACTCTCTGCTTCTCATCTTCACCAACTTCGGCAAGGTGTACACCACCAAGGTATACCGCATTCCCGAGGCGTCGCGCACTGCAAAGGGCACGAACGTCGCCAACATCGTGGAGCTTGCCGAGGGCGAGAGAATGACCGCCTTTATCACCGTTTCCGACTTTGAAGCGGGTAAGTACCTCACGATGGTGACCAAGCGCGGCATTATGAAGCGCACCTCTCTCCTTGAATTTGAGTATCAGCGCAAGGGCGGTAAGCGCGCCATCACGCTCGACGAGGGCGACGAGCTTCTCTTCGTTCGCCTGACGGGCGGTGACGACGACCTTCTCATCGCAACGAGAAACGCGCAAGCGGTCCGCTTTGAGGAAAAGAACGTCCGCGCAATGGGCAGAACGGCACGCGGCGTCATCGGCATCCGTCTTTCGGACGATGACGAGGTCGTGGGACTCGTTCCCGTTTCGGACGATAAGACGGTTCTCACCGTCACCGAAAACGGTATGGGTAAGCGTTCTCCCTTCGAAGACTTCCGCACGATGAAGAATCGCGGCGGATCGGGCGTTGCTTGCCATAAGATGAGCGAAAAGACGGGACGCCTTGCGTCCGTTGCCGCCGTTTCCGAGGACGACGACATTCTTCTCATCACCGACGAGGGTACGATGATCCGTACCTCGGTCGCTTCCATTCCCGTACATTCCCGCGCAACGGGCGGCGTCATTGTGATGCGCCTCTCGGACGGCGCCAAGATCGTCACCTTTGCCCGCGTGGAAAAGGAAGAGGTGATCGAAGCCCTTTCCGAGGAAGCCGAGAACACCGAAGCCCAAGACGCGCAAAAGGCACAGACCGAGGGCAGCGAAAACGCCACCGAGGACACCGCTGACGGCGCGGTCGTGGCAGACGAAACGCCCGCCGAGGAATAAGCAAATGAAAAGAATTCTTTGCAAAAGCACGGCAGTTTTGCTTCTTTTGGCGCTTTTTCTCCCCCTCTTTGCGGGGTGTGCCCGAGAAACGGACGACGAGATGCTTGCCATCTGCGAGCGTCTTTTAAGGGAAAGCGCACTCGTCAACGAGATCTGCTTTGGCGCGGGGCTCTCTCACGTCGAGGGCAAGGATGAGGGGTACCTCACCCCGGGCTACGCCGAGGCGACAAAGGCGTCGCGCGAGAAATACGGCGTCAATTCGACCACCGACATCAAGGAAAAGATCCGCGCCGTCTATTCGGTGGACACCTGCGACTATATCGACAGAGTCATCTTTCAACCCGTGCGCGAAGAAAACACCGTCGCCTCGTACCGCCGCTATTTTGACGCCGAGGACCTCGACGGCAACCTTTGCCTGATGGTAAAAAAGGATTACGAGCCCTTCGCGACGGGAAGCGTTACCTATGAAAACATCCGCATCGCGAAGCATTCGCGCTCCCGTGCGGAAATTCTCGTAGATATTACCGTCAGCGACGGCGAGGAGAGCCGCACCCAAAAGGACGTATCCTTCCCCTTGCGCTACGAGGACGGCTGGCGCCTTGACGCATTGACCTACGCATCGGTCAAATAACCCCATCGTTTCACAATATAATTTATAAATAAAGATTTACAAAAAGAAAGGAAAATGCAACTATGTCTTTCCATTCCAAGATGATCAAACTCCGTAAAATCAAAGGCTTGACGCAGGAGAGCTTCGCCGCAGAGATCGGCGTTTCTCGTCAGTCCGTCTACAAGTGGGAGTCGGGACAGTCCTACCCCGATGTAGAGAAGCTGCTTAAGATCGCGCGCACCTTTAGCGTAACGGTCGACGATATGCTCAACGACGAGATGGACGTAGACCGTCAGGGCGTAATGCGTCCCGCCGCAGAGGTCGCGGCAGAAGAGGAGCGCATCGCACGCGAGAAGGAGGAGCGCCGCCGTCGCCGCGCCGAGAACAAGGCACGCCGCGAAAGAGAAGCCGCGGAAGCAGCTGCAGCCGCAGCCGAGGCGCCCGCAGAGCCCGCGCCCGCAACCGAGCCTGCGCCTGCCGCAGAGCCCGCAAAGACGGAAGAGAAGCGTGGTGGCTTTTTCGGTCTTTTCCGCCGCAAGAAGTAAGAAAAGAAAGGCGCCGTGCCCTGCATACGATAGGGACAAACGGCGTATAATGAGGGCGGGCTATTGCTCTTTTCCCGCCCTCTACATACTGCTTTTCGGGTGGAAAAACACACCCCTTTTTGCCTATTGAAAAAAGAAAGGAACCCTATGACAGAAAAAGAGCTTGATAAGATCTTGACCTCGGTGCTCGGACAAAAGCCGAACGTTTCGGCAAAGAGCGACACCGACGGACGGGGCGGGAAAAAGCCCACCCCCGCAAAAAAGAAAGAAAAGAGCCTTGACGCGGACGCTCCCGCCGAAAAGATCAAGGCACCCGTGCATAAGCGGAAAAAGAAATCGGGCGCACCCGCCAAGGATGAGCCCAAGCCTTCCGTAAAGGCACCCGCTGCGGCGCAAAAGGCGCCAAAGGCAAAAAAGGAGCAAAAGCCGCAAAAGGCACAAAAGCCCCAAAAGGCACAGCCCACCCTCACAGTACAACCCGCCCCCAAAAAGAAAAAGGCGGGCAAGGATAGCACCTCGGCAAAGCGTCCGCAGGGACTTTTGCGCGTGATACCGCTTGGCGGTCTTGGCGAGGTGGGCAAGAATATGACGCTTCTCGAATCTCCGCGCGATATTATTATCGTGGATTGCGGTCTTGGCTTCCCCGACGAGGATATGCCCGGCGTGGATCTCGTGATCCCCGATTTTTCCTACCTTGAGCGCAACCGCGACAAGGTGCGCGGCATCTTCCTCACCCACGGGCACGAGGACCACATCGGAAGCGTTCCCTATCTTCTCCGCCATATGAACATTCCCGTGTACGGAACGCGCCTAACGCTTGGCATTCTCGAAAAGAAGCTCTCCGAGTTCCGCTACGAGGAAAAATTAAAGCTCCACACCGTGGAAGCGGGCGATACCGTCCCTGCGGGCAGTGATTTCCGCGTGGAATTTATCCACGTCAACCACTCCATTGCGGATGCGTGCGCCCTCGCAATAGATACCCCCATCGGCAAGGTAGTGCATTCGGGCGACTTTAAGCTCGACGTTTCTCCCATCGACGGGCAGATGATGGACCTTCCGCGCCTCGGCGCGCTCGGCAACGAGGGCGTTGCGCTTCTCCTTTGCGAGTCCACAAACGCAGAGCGCGACGGCTTCACGCCCTCGGAAAGAAGCGTTGGAAGCACGCTTGAGCAGATCTTCTTAACCAACAAAAACAAGCGCATCGTCATCGCGACCTTCTCTTCCAACGTCCACCGCGTACAGCAGATCATCGACGTGTCCGTGCGGCACGGCAGACGCGTTGCGGTGCTTGGAAGAAGTATGGTCAGCGTCATCGGCGCGGCGCGCGAGCTTGGCTATATGGATATTCCCGACGGGGTGCTTGTCGACGTATCCGAGCTTTCCCGATTCAAGAACGAGCAGATCACGCTTGTGACGACGGGAAGCCAAGGCGAGCCGATGAGCGCGCTTTACCGTATGGCGTTTGGCGAGCACGACCGCGTAAAGCTCACGTCCGAGGATCTCGTGGTCCTTTCGGCGTCTGCCATTCCCGGCAACGAAAAGCTCGTCGGCAAGATCGTCAACGCGCTCGTGAAAAGCGGAATTCGCGTCATCAACGACGAGAGTATGCACATTCACGCATCGGGACACGCGTGCCGCGAGGAGCTGAAGCTCCTGCACGCCCTCATAAAGCCCAAATATCTGATGCCCATTCACGGAGAGGCGCGCCATCTCTACGCGCACAAGGCACTTGCCGAGTATATGGGAATGCCGGCAAACCACGTGTTCGTCACCACCGAGCTTGGGCGCGTCCTTGAAATGAAGGGCGAGAGCATTCGCTTTGCCGAAAAGGCAGAGGCGGGCATCGTTCTCGTGGACGGCGCAGGCGTTGGCGACGTCGGTACTGCGGTCTTAAGAGAGCGCCGCCAGCTGGCAGAGGACGGACTTGTGGTCGTGAGTGCGACGGTCGATCGCATAAGCGGCACCATCTTTGCGCCCCCCGACATTCTCTCCTCGGGCTTCGTTTATATGAAGGACTCCAAGGACCTAATGACGGAAGCCGCCGCCCTTGTCACCCGCACATTAGAGCGAGAGCTTTCCCGCGCCCGCACCGACGTGCGCGACATCAAGGAAAAGGTGACGGCGGATCTTTCCAAGTTTTTCTTTAAGCAGACGAAGAGGCGTCCCCTCATTATGGTAGTGATCACGCTTGCATAAATTTCCGTGGGCGTCGTTGTCGGTCGACTCACGCGCTTCGGAGTAGGGAAAACTACACCGTCAGCGCCCTCGCTCCCTTACGCCTTGCCCACGAAAATTTCTGCTACGCGAAAGGTTTTGGCTTTATAAATGCGCGAAAGGTTTTGGCTTTATAAAAAAGAAAAAACCGCCCGAAAGGGCGGTTTTTCTGTTAGGAGTTAGTCCTCGCTATACTCTGCAATATAGGGAAGATTGCGGTAAAGCTCGTCATAGTCGAGTCCGTAGCCGATGACGAAGCGGTCGGGAATGGTAAAGAGCGAGAGGTCGGGGGTGTAGTCCACCACGCGGCGCTCGGGCTTGTCGAGCAGGGTGATGACGTGCAAGGAGAGGGGCTCTCTTTCCTTCAAAAGACCGACGACGTCGTGGAGCGTTCTTCCCGTGTCTACAATATCCTCAAGGATGACGAGGTGATAATCTTTTACGTCGTGGGCAAGGTCGAGCGTGATCTGCACCATACCCGAGGAAACGGTGCCGCTATAATAGCTCTTGGCGACCATAAAATCAATTTCGACGGGGGATTTCACGGCGCGAAGCACGTCCGCCATAAAGATAAAGGCGCCCTTTAAGATGCTGATGATGAGAATGGGGCGTCCGTCGTACAGGTTGTCTATGTATTCGCCCGCGCGTGCGATCGCCGCCTTGATCTCTTCCTCGGAGATCAACACGCCCTTGATCTTGCTTTCAAATTCTTCTCTCGAAATGCTCATATGCCTCTCCTCGATGAAAAACGGATTTTTACAGTATCATTATAGCATACGCGCGCGGCGTTTGCAAGGGAAAAAACGCGAAAGTTGTCCCTTTTTATTTCACAAGGTCGCCAACGCCCGACAAAACGAAGGTGGGGCGGTAGGGGAAGCGGTCGATCTCATCCTTTGCCGTCACGCCCGAAAGCACGAGGACGGTATCCATATTGGACTCGATCCCCGCGATGATGTCGGTGTCCATACGGTCGCCCACGACGGCGACGTCCGCACTGTGACAGCCGAGCTTGTTTAAGCCGTGGCGAAGCATTAAGGGGTTGGGCTTGCCCACGAAATACGCCTTTTTGCCCGTTGCGATCTCAATGGGCGCGATGAGCGAGCCCGTGGCGGGCATAATACCCGTTTCGGTCACACCCACCGTGTCGGGATTTGCGCCGATGAGCTTGGCGCCCGCCGAAACGAGGGCGATCGCCTTTTCGAGCTTCTCAAAGGAATAACTGCGCGTTTCGCCGAGGACGACGTAGTCGGGGTTGGTGTCGTTCATATAGATGCCCTTGTCGTAGAGCGCCTTGGAGAGCGCCGCTTCCCCGATGACGTAGGCGGTGCAGCCCGGCTGCTGCGAGGAAAGAAAGGCGGCGGTCGCCATCGCGCTCGTGTAGAAATGGTCGGGCGACACGTTAAGCCCCATACGCGAGAGCTTCATCGAAAGCTCGTGGGGCGTCCTTTCGGGGCTGTTGGTGAGAAAAACGAATTTCTTTTTCTTTTCGATGAGCCAATTCACGAAATCGGCGGCGCCGTCCAAAAGGCGGCTGCCGTGGTAGATGACGCCGTCCATATCGCAAATAAAGCCCTCTTTGTTCAAAATACGGTCTAGCATAGATGTTCCTTTCCCCGTGCGGCGGGGCGCGACGGGATATTTTTGTGAAAACGGTTGACGAATGGGGAAAAAGCGTGTATAATAAAAGCGACAGAAAACATCGCAAAAAAGTGCGAAAGGAGCCGCAATGGGCGTAGTAATCGGAATTGACGTAGGCGGAAGCACCACCAAGATCGTAGGCTTTCGCAAGGAGAGCGAGGGATTTTCTCTCGTGCAGCCGCTTTTCGTGCGGGCGACCGACCCCATCACCTCAATTTACGGGGCGTTTGGACGCTTCACCAACGAAAACGACCTCGCGCTTGAGGACATTGAGCGCGTGGTGATGACGGGCGTGGGCTCGTCCTATATCACAAAGCCCATCTATTCGCTGCGGTGCGACACCGTGCCCGAGTTCCGTTCCATCGGACTTGGCGGGCTCTACCTTTCGGGGCTTGCGCGCGCCGTGGTCGTCAGTATGGGAACGGGAACCGCCATCGTTTACGCCGAAGCGGGCAAGGAGCCCGAATATCTCGGCGGTACGGGCGTGGGCGGTGGCACCCTCGTCGGACTTTCCAAGAAGATGCTTGGACTTGAGGACATCGAGTACATCTCCACGCTTGCCGAGGGGGGCGACCTCTCGCGCATAGACCTGCGTATCGGCGACATCACCAAAAAGGACCCCGGGCTCACGATGCCCGACCATATGACCGCCGCCAACTTCGGCAAGGTCACCGACGGCGCTACCGAGGCGGACTACGCCCGCGGCATCATCAATATGGTCTTTGAAACGGTGGGAATGCTCGCCCTCTTTGCTTCGCGCGCCAAGGGGAACGCGCCCGTTGTGCTGACGGGCAACCTCACCTCGGTCCCCTACGCAAGGGAAGCCTTTGAAAATCTTTCAAATATGTTCGGCGTGCGCTTTATCATTCCCGAAAATGCCCAGTTCGGCACCGTCATCGGTACGGCACTCGGCAAAATTAACGCCTAAAAAGGAGAAAATTTATGACCAACAGAGAGTTGGCGGCACGCGCGTCGAGCCGCGGAAACCTGTTCTTTTTCGCCTGTGTGATGCTCGCCCTGCTTGCGGGCGCCTTTGCCGTAACGGCAGAAAATCAAACGGTGCTTATCCTCGGACTCGTCCTTGCGGGGGTGTTCCTCGTGCTTGGGGCGGTGCTTGTATATCTGCACGCGCGCATAGTAAGTAAATACACCGCGCTCGCCAAGGAAGAAGAGGCGGTGCTTGCTAAGGAAAAGGAAGAGGAAGCGAAAAGAAACATCGAGCGCTTCTCGGAGTGCGGGCTTCCCGGTGCCTTTTGTTACGAGATCCGCGGGTATTCGCCCGCCCAGCTTCGCCTGATCCTCGACGAGCAGAAGAGCGAATACACCGAAGCGGAATACGCCTTTATCGAAAAGGTGCTTGCAGAAAAGGAAGCGGGGGTTTAACCGTTTTCCTTTTTCCACTCCTCGGCGCGGCGCGCGCCGATACGGGTGATCTTTTCCTCGGGGTAGGGGGAGTCCTCTCCGCCCGTTGCATACAGAAAATAGCTTCCCTCGGGCGTTTGATACAAGATCTCCTCGTAGCCCGTCTTTTCCCCAAACGCGCCAAAGGACTTGCGCGCGATGCGGGTGGCGGTTTCGGTATCGTAGATCCTACCGCAAATTTCTCTTTGCATATTTTACCTCACAAACAAGATTTGTGCTTTTAGTATGTGCAATCTTTTGCGCTTGCACGGAAAATATGCCATCGTTTACAAAAATGTAACGGGAAAGGAATCCCTATGAAGAAGAAAATTTTATGCTTGCTTGCGCTTTTTGCGTGTGCTTTGCTTTTGTTTTCCGCGTGTGCGCCCGCCTATGAGGGGGATGCGCGCCTCGGCACATACGCCGCCCTCGGCGCGGACGGAAAGACGGTGGTCTACCGCTTGACGCTGGAAGCAGACGGCACGGGCGTGATCATTCACTATCCCACCATCGGGGGAGAGGAGAGCGAGGACGTCATTTTCGAGATCGACGGGGACACCCTCTATCTGCACGGCACCGAGGTCGTGGGGGGCGTTGTCGGCAGAAATGAGCTGCACGGCACGCTTGCAAAGGAAAACGACGCCTACACCGTCGAGCTTGCCTCGGATGCGGGTACACCCCTTGCAAACTTCGTACAAGAATGAAAAACACGACGCTTTGCTATCTTGAAAAGGACGGCGCGTACCTAATGCTCCACCGCGTCAAGAAAAAGAACGACGTGAACGCGGGCAAATGGGTGGGCGTCGGCGGTCATTTTGAAGAGGGGGAAAGCCCCTTTGACTGCGCTGTGCGCGAGATCTTTGAAGAAACGGGGCTCGTCGCCGCCGCACTTTCCTACCGCGGGGTGGTGACCTTCGTATCGGACGAATGGGAAACCGAGCAGATGCATCTGTTCACGAGCGACGATTTCCTCGGCGACGACCGCTTCCCCCGCTACGCGGGCGGCAAGGAGATGGACACCGACTGTACCGAGGGGAACCTCGCGTGGGTGGAAAAGGCGTGCGTGCTGACGCTTCCGCTTTGGGAAGGGGACAAGGTCTTTTTATCCCTGATCGACAAGGGCGAGCCCTTCTTCTCCTTAAAGCTCGTCTACCGCGGCGACGCCCTAAAGGAAGTCATCTTGAACGGCATTCCCGTATAACGAAATACTTTGGCGACCTGCAAAGCAGGTCGCCTTTTTCTTTAAGAAGGGTGCGCTTTAGTCTTGAAATAGAGGTGTAGAAAAATATCTCTCTGCGGTGTCGGGTAACACCGTCACCACTCTTTTGCCCTTGCCGAGCTTCTTTGCAAGACGCACGGCGGCGGCGACGTTCGTGCCGCTGGAGATGCCGCACAAAATGCCTTCCTTAGACGCAAGCGCGCGTGCGGCGGCGATGGCTTCCTCGTCCTTAACGATGCAGATCTCGTCGTAGATCTCGCGGTTTAAGATGTCGGGAATGATGCCGTCGCCAATGCCCATTTGCAGGTGCGTGCCGATGGAGCCGCCCGAAAGCATCGCGGCGTGCTCGGGCCCGACCGCCCAAATCTCCATATCGGGGTTGTGTGCCTTTAAGACTTCACCGATGCCCGTGATGGTGCCGCCCGTGCCGATGCCCGAGCAGAAGCCGTGGATGGGACCGTCCGCCTGCTTCAAAATTTCTGCGGCGGTGCCGAAGCGCTGCGCGTCGGTGTTGGCGGGGTTTTCAAACTGCTGGGGAACAAACACGTTCGGGTCTTCCTTTTGCATACGGAGCGCCGTTTGCAAGCATTCCTCAATGCAATCTCCGATGTTGCCCGCGTCGTGTACGAGGATGACCTCGGCACCGTAGTGACGCACGAGCTTGCGGCGCTCCTCGCTCACCGAGTCGGGCATAATGATCTTGACCTTGTAGCCGCGCACCGCGCCCACGAGGGCAAGCCCGATGCCTTGGTTGCCGCTGGTCGGCTCGACAATCACGGTGTTAGGACCGATCTTGCCCTCTGCCTCGGCGACCTTGATCATATTGTAGGCGGTGCGCGTTTTGATGGAGCCGCCGACGTTGAGGCCCTCGAACTTCACGAGGATCTCGGCACTGTTTTCGTCCGTCATATGGGAAAGACGGATGAGGGGGGTGCCCCCCATCGCGTCAAGAATGCTGTTGTATGCCATAGTAAGTCGTCTGCTTTCTTATTGCTTTTCGTGGGAAAGAATGGTGTAAACGCCCGCTGCTCGGGTGGGAAGTGCGGTGAATTTAACGGTGTCGCCCACAGAGAGGAACAAAAGCGCCTCGTTCTCGGCGACTGCCGCTTTAAAGAGAAGCGTCTTGCCCGCCTCGTCCTCCCCGCGCAGGTAGAGCAGGGTTTCGCCCTTTGCCGTGACGGGGGTGATGGCGTCAAGCGTTACGGTGAGGGAAACGGAGTCGTCCGTGGGGGGTGTTGTGCCGCCGCTTTCGGGAGATAGCACGCCCTCGGTCACAAGACGCTCAAGGTATGCCGCCTTGGCTTCCTCTTGCGTTGTGCCCGTGGCGACGATGTTGTACTGCTCCACGTTGACCATCGCGTAGAGCTTTACAAGCCCGCCCTGATCCTTCAGTACCATAATATAGGTCGCCTCGCCGCGCACGTTGATGAGTGCGGGGAAGGACGCCACGTAATTCTTCTCTTGGACCTCACCCTGTGCGGCGGTCATCGCCGAATGCTCCTCGGCACCGATGACGGGATAGAACTTGTATTCGCCCGTGCGCGCGTTGGAGAGAATGAAGCCGATGTTGCTTCGGTCGCTGTTGACCGAGGTCACGCCCGTAAAGTACCAAACGTCGTCCCCGATGACGATATAGCCAAAGTCGTCGGTGGTCTGCTTGCAATCCTTGTTGCCGATGATGCTGTTAAAGAAGCCGCCCGAAAGGGTACCCTTCCAGTTGTATTTCTCGGTGGCAAGGTTGCCGTCGTAGACCACGTCGATCCACGCGGGCGTTTCCTCTACCGAGTAGATCTCCGAGGAGCCGTTGGTGGGATCGAAAATGATGACCTCGGAAACGTCCTTCGCGCCAAAGAGCGCTACCTTGGGCGTAAGGCAGGCGACCACGTACACGGGCTTGCCCTCGTCGTCGATCTCAAAGCGCGGAACGTCCATAATCTTGGTGGGATAGTCGAAGCGCAGGCGGCGCATAAGGTCGTCGCCAAAGAAGCCGCTTTCCACGTAGCGCATCGAATCCGCAAGCGCGCGGTATTCTGCGGTGTTCTCTACGGGGTCGACCATAACGTAGCCGGGAATGCCGCTTTCGCGGTTGCCGAGCCATTTAAAAAAGCCCGCATACTCAAGGTTCGCGACCTTCTTGGGGGTTCTCTTGTAATTGATCTGGGTGTAAGAAGGCGCGATCTCAAACTGCGAAACCACGTCGGAAAGGGAGCCGAGGGTACGGTTGCCGACGATGGCGGCGGTGTCCGAATCCATCAGGGCAATGTTGGTCACGTTCTCGGTTTCGGGCATATCCTCGGAAAAGACCGCCTCTTCTACCTCGATGACCGAAGCATAGCTTCTTGCAAAGAAGAAGGTCGAGGAGATCACGCCGCCCACGATGACCACGGCAAGCGGAACGGCGGCGAGAAGCATCCATTTCGTGTGCTTGCTCTTTTTCGGGCGGTGGAGCTTAAACTCGCCCCGCTTTAACACCTCAACGTTGACGCGGAGCCCCGAAAGAGGAATGGTGTAGAGGAAGATAAGAAAAGCAAGGAACACCCAAAAGCCCACGCTTTGCAGGTGAATGGGCGGCAGGGCAACGTAGTAAACCAAAAACGCAATGAGCGTCAAAAGGGCGTAAATGCCGACCCATTTGAGTATCTTTTTTGTTTTTTCGTTCATTTTGTAAACCTCTCTTTATAAATTAACCGACGGTGATGAAATAGGACTTTTTGTAATAGCCGCCTTTGGGCAGGTGGTTCATCATCGCCTTGGTTTCAAGCGCCTCGGGCGTGTCGAAATACGAGGGAATGCTCTCCCACGGCTCGATACAGAGGAAGGGCGCGCCCGAATCCTCGGTGTGCCAGAAGCCGAGCACGGGGAAGCCCTTGAAGTCGAGTCGCACGAAGCGTCCCGACACGGGCGACGCGAGCGTCACGTGGTCGCCCATCTCCGAAAGAAACAGACTGCCCGCATCGAAAAGCTCGTTCGAGTAGGGAATGGTGCTGTCGGGAAGCGGATAGGGCGCCGTTTCGTGGGCGGTAAAGTTGTTGGTGAAAAGCACCTGACGCGCCTCGGTCACGCTCGAATCAAAGCGGATGCTGTAATCGGTGGGCGCATCATCGCCCAGCGGCACGCGGAAGCCGGGATGCGCGCCAAAGGCAAAAATGAGCTCCTTTTCGTCGGTGTTTTCCACCGAGTACGCAACCTCTAAGGTATCGCCCGAAAGGGAGTAGCGCACGCGGAACACAAAGGAAAAGGGGTACATCGCGCGCGATTTTTCATCGTCCGAAACGCGGAAGGTGACGGAAACGTCCGTCTTTTCCTCTACCGTCATCTCCATTCCGCGCACGAAGCCGTGAAGCGGCATCTCGTAGCGCTTGCCCGCGTAGGTGTAGAAGCCGTCGAGGAGTCTGCCGCAGATGGGGAAAAGCACGGGCGCTTGGCGCGCCCACGAGGCGGGGTCGCCCTGCCAAAGATATTCACAAGAGGTCGCTTTGCCGTAGATGGACTTGATCTCGCCGCCAAGGGACGAGAAGGTCGCACGGACGCGTTCGTTTTCAATCGTATAAAGCATATGCGTTCTCCTTATATAAGTTTCCATCCTTTATTGTAGCACAAAAAACCGAGAAAAGCAATAGAAAAAGGACAGAGAATACGAGGATCTCTGCCCTTTTTCGTTATGTACTCACGCGCGCTTTGCGGCGTTTTCGGCGGCAAACGCCTCGATGGCGTCCACGACCTCATTTTCTCTGCCCACAAGACCGTGCGGCCAGTGGTCCTGTCCCGGCTTGACCCAAACCTTTAGGCGTCCGCCGTTTTTGGTGTAGTATTCCTCGAGCACCGCGCCGTTTTCGATGTAGGGAACGGTCGCGTCCGCGCCGCCCGCCACCATTACGACGGGAATGTCGTTTTCAAGAAGAATGTGCAGCTTGTCAATGGGGTGATCGCGGTAGGAAAGCATCGCGCTTCTCGTGAGCCCCGTCGCCGCAAAGAAGCCGTCGTAAAGACCGCTTTGTGCCACACCCATACCGCAGGGGCAGGAGAGCAGGTTGAGAACAGGTGCGTCGATGTAAAGAACGTCCACAAGCTCGGGGTGTGCGGCGGCGAGCATCGTCGCGTACAGTCCGCCACAGCTCATACCCACCGTGGAGCATCGCGCTTCAAGTCCAAATTCCTTGGAAACAAACTGCACGAAGCGCGCCTTGCGCTCCACGTCATCAGGCGTTGCCCAGCGCGTCTTGTTCGCTTGGTATGCGATATGCCAGCCGCGGCGAAGAAGCTCCGCCTCGGTTTGGGGAAACGCGGTGAAATATTCGGTCTTAAGCACCCATTTTCCGTTGGGCTTGCCGCTTGGCTTCACGAGCTTGCAAACGCAGTCTTCCCAAGTAAACTCGATGCCCTCACAGCCTTGCCATTCAAAAGATTTTGTTTCCATTTTTTTCTCCTTTTGGCGCTTGCATAAATTTCCGTGGGCGTTGTTGTCGGTCGGCTCGTCCGCCTCGGAATAGGTAACTATACCGTCGGCGAGGTCGCTCCCTTGCTCTTCCTAAAACATAGTCGAAATGCGCGCTCGGCACAGCCTTGCTTCATTTCTCCTTGTTTTAGTTAAGCACTTCGAAAAAACAATTATTAATTGTTTTTTCTCATTTACCTAGCCCGCAAAAATTTCTGCGGCGCTTGCTTTATAGCTACAATTCGATTATACCACGCGGTTTTCCCATTTGCAAGGGAAAAATCCCGATTATTTCTTCTCGTCAGGGATATATTCCATAATATCCGCAAGCGAGCAATCAAGCACCGCACAAAGACGGTTGAGCGTTTTGGTTTCTACATTGTCGTTCGCCTTTAGACGGCGGACGGTCTTGCTGTCGATACCGCAGCGCTCTCTAAGCCAATAGGTGCTATACCCCTTTTTCTTTAAGGTTTTCCATAGCGGATCAAAAACGATCATTTGTATCCCTCGCTTTCATTTAAAATTATACTGCCGTTTTTTTGAAAAATCAAGTCGATTTTCAAAAAAGAGTTGCGACAAGGTTGCTTTTGTGCTACAATAAAGAAAAGAAGTTTCGGGGGTGCATATGGCAAACTTTTCAATGGCGGTAATTAAAATCGGTAGGGAGAACGAGAAAAACGAGTACACCTACGTTGCCGCGGTCACAGCGGTGACGCTTGACGAGGGGGACGAGTGCCTCGCCTTTCCCGAGGAATACGAGGGACTGCCCGTCACGCACATCGGCTACGAGCAGGGGTATTGTGAAGCACACGTCGAGTACGGCGATTGGCACCATCCCACGCACCGCCCCGACGAGTATATTCCCGCGCGCTACGAGGCAAAAGCCGCGCCCATCGCGCTCCCCGCATCCGTGAAGCGCGTCGTGTTGCATCGGCACGTTGCGCTGTTTTCGCGCGTTGACACCGCCGAGGGAGAGCGAAAGCTCGTTTATGAGATCCATCCCGAAAACCAAACCTTTGCGCTTCGTCCCGACGGAAGCCTCGTTTTAAAATGCTTCCTATAAAAACGTGCGCCGCTTCCCAAAGAAAGCGGCGTTTTTCGTTTTCCGCGAAAGTGAAACAGTTTATTTACAATCTCTCGGTTGACAAACGCATATAAATGTGCTATGGTATGTTACAATAACCGTGACGGTCTAAAAACTGCTTTCAGGAGGACGGTATGGCAAACAAGCTCGTGAAAAAGGGAAAACCCTATTTTCGTGTATTAAAAACGATGATGCAGATTCGATACAAGCCCCCGCGCTTTTTGTTCGTGGGTGAGGAATTTCCCGACGGCTCGCTCATCATCAGCAACCACGAAGGTACGGACGCGCCGATGGCGCTGGAGATGTATTTGCCCCGTCCCATCCGTATGTGGGGCGCGCACGAGATGAACGAGGGCCTCGTTCCGATGTACAAATATCAGTCAAGCGTCTATTTCCACGAGAAAAAGCATTGGAATATTTGGGGCGCACGCGCCTTTTGCCTCATCGCAAGCCCTCTCACGAACCTCTTTTACAGCGGCTTCGACCTCATCTCTACATATCACGACCCCCGCATCGTGAAGACCCTGCGCGAGAGCATTGCCGCGATCAAGGGCGGCGAGAGCATCGTTGTATTCCCCGAGCATTCGGAAAAGGGATACCTTCCCGAGCTTGAGGGCTTCTTCGCGGGGTTTGCGCTCTTTGCCGAGTTCTGCGGCAAGAGAGGGGTGGACGTCCCCGTCGTCGTCAGCTACTACCGCAAGGCGGAGAACACCTATATCTTTGACGCGCCCGTGAAGTATTCCGCGCTCGTGGAACAATATGAAACGCGCGAGGCGATCGTTGCACATCTGCTTGCGCGCTGCAACGCCCTCGGCAAGATGGATACCGACACCCTCACCGAAATTGATTACGGCGAGAAAAAGGCGTGACGCATTTTGGCATAACCGCAAACAAAAAAGATTTTTTAACGAAAGGCGAGAGGTGATCTCTCGCCTTTTACATTTCTTGCATTGTTAAGGTTGAAAACCTACGGTTTTCTTCATTTGAATTCAATTTTTGTTGCGCTTCCTGAAACATAGTCGAAATGCGCGCAAATCGCAGATTTGCTTCATTTCTCCTTGTTTCAGTTAAGCACTTCACAAAACCAGTTATCAACTGCTTTTGTT
>JAZSBJ010000159.1:0-8148 GCA_045602305.1 Eubacteriales bacterium
GCTCGGGCAAAACGGAAGCAAAAATGTTCGCGGTGATGTAAGGATAATGCAAATAATCCGTTTGGTCCGAGGTGGAGATCAAATGGAACATCGAAAGCGCCTTGTAATCCATACGCTGACCGCCGCCGAAGCAGTCCTCAAAAATGACGCCCTCGTGGCGCTTCATCATTGCAAGGCTCCATTCGGTGAAGGCGTTGCACGCATCCTCAAGTGCGGTGCCGGGCATCACGGTATTGTAATCCGTACCCATACCGGGGTTGGGACAAGCATCAAATTTAATGTAGTCGCATCCGTATTCCGTCACCATTCTGTCGATGGTCTTTGTCATATAGTCAATGACCTTGGGATGACGGAAATCAAGCACGTATCCCGTGCCGTTAAAGATCTTCTCACCGTTTCTTTGCAAGAAGCATTCGTCGCCGTAATACGCGATCATCTCGTGGTTTTCACAACCCACGACCTCGGGCGCAAGCCAAAGTCCAAACTTCATTCCGAGAGAATGCATATAGTCGGATACCGCCTTGATGCCATCGGGGAATCTGCCTCTGTCCTCGTACCACGTGCCGAATAGCTTGTACATCACGGGAGTGGTATCTGCGCTTCTCGAGTTGTGCCAGCCGCAGTCGATAATGTAATAATTGCCGCCCACGTCTGCTATGGCGGGTGCCGTTTCGATGGCACGCTCCGCAAACGGATCGTCCCAAGAATAGTGCATATATTCATTGTAAATTACGGGCAGAGAAGCGTCCGCCACCGATTTCGGCTTGATGTGACGGCGATAGCGCGTCATCTCGGCAAGCACGCCGTCCACGCTCTTTCCGGCACAGATGGTTACGGGAACTGAGGTGTAGCTTTCCCCGGGCGCAAGCATACGGCACCAGCCGTGATAGCGGGCGTTCGGACCGCCGAGGAGCAGCGTAAAGGCGGCGTTCGGCGTGCCTGCAAACTCGGCATACCAGCCCGTATACGCCTCAATCTCAAACATCAAAAAGTCGCTCGTTTTACGGTTTTCAACGATGCCTTGCGGAATATACTCGACCGTAGAAGCGCAACCGATATTTAAGAAACGATAAACGCCGTTTTTAAAGTAAAGCCCAAGGTCGTAAAGGGAACGCACGTCAGGCATCGACTCGGTATAACGGTGGTTGGTAAAGCGATGCAAATACCAATCGCGGTGTTCGTAAATGCTTTCACCGACCGTCAGGTTTAGCGTGTTGAAAAGCTCAAGCGTGCGCGTCGCTTTGCCCGTATTTTTCACGGTTTGCGTTACGCGAATAGCGTTTGTGTCCGCATAGCGGCGGTAAACAGAAAGGATCTCTACGCCCTCTGCCGCTTGCCAAACGGTAAGTGTGTCGTCGGAGATCTCGTGCTTCACGTAGCGAAGCAAGGACGCGGCATCGGGGGATACGAGATTGATGGTGCCTGCGGTAGCACCCCCTGCAAAATCATAGGCAGGTGTCATTTGAAGTGCATCCTTTTTCGCGGAATTGTCTACGAAAAAGCATCTGTCAAGAAAGAGCCTACCCTCTGCGTCAATAGTAAATAAAAGGTCGCCGAATTTGATCTCCATAGCGAGTGTCCTTTCGAAATTGCTTTTTTACGCTCATTATAACGACTGGCGATTGAAAAGTCAATATGATTTTGAAAAAATGTTTTTCATTAGTACAACGGAGCTCATTTACGCACCGACATCAAAAAGAAAAGCAGGCTCTTGCGAACCTGCTTCTTTGGTGCCGGTGATGGGTCACCGCAAGAAAAAACAGTTGATAACTGTTTTTTTAAGGATGTAACTGAAACAAGGAGAAATGAAGCACGGCTATGCCGAATGCGCATTTCGACTATGTTTCAGGAAGGGGAACCGTTTTTCGCAGAAAAACAGGTTCAAGTCACTTACCGTCACACAAGAAAAAGCAGGCTCTTGCGAACCTGCTTCTTTGGTGCCGGTGATGGGACTTGAACCCATACGGTATCGCTACCAACGGATTTTGAGTCCGTCACGTCTGCCATTCCATCACACCGGCGTGAACATTTGGTATTATAGCAGAGAATAAGAAATATGTCAAGAGTTTTTTGAAAAAAACAAAGGAAAAAAGAAAGCCGCCCGTTATATGACAGGCGGCTTTTTATCAAATCTCGGAGAGATCTCCAAGCTCTTCCTCAATGATGACAGCGGGATCCTCATCGTCGGGAATGTCACACTTGTTGCAAAAATCGTGGAAGACCTCTTTGCCTTGCTTTACGACCTCAGCGCCCTTTTGCGTGAGAAGCTCTGCCGCTTCAGCAAGCGATTCAAGACCGACGGCAACGGCGCCCACGGTAAAGTACAGAGCGTTTGCCAAGCTGTTGCGAAAATTCATATCCAACCCTCCGTATAACGTTATTTTTCTTTTCGCATACATTATATAACAGTTTCCACTTTTTTTCAATACCTTATGATGAAACTTTTGTGTATTTTTTGTGATAGGTTTTTGCGGCTATCTACTTGAAATTTCTATTCCTTTGTTGTATAATGTATTTAGCTTTACTATATATACACTCTTTTTTCAAAAATATACGGTTTTGGAGGAGCTTATGCAAACATTTCTTCTTGTTGCTGCACTCGTCTTTATCCTATGGGACGCACTTATGGGCTTCCGCCGCGGACTTTTCCCCGCGCTTGTCCGCTTGGGCTTTATCGCCCTTTGCTTTGTCGGCGCCTTTGCTTTTTCGGCGCCCCTTTCCCATTTTCTCGTAGAAACCCCCTTGCCCTTCCTTGAGGGGCAGACGCTTCACGCGTGGTATGATGGATACCTGCATTCCCAAGAGGGGCTTGCTGCGGCGCTCGCTCTCTCGGAAGCCGTAGAGCAGCTCGTTTTCCATCTGCCCGACGTTTTGATCTCCGAGATCGACTTCATTCTCCTTTTTGCGCTTTTGCGTCTTCTCACACTTCCCATTTCCTTCGTCGTTTCTCGCTTGATCTTCGGTAAGCCCGAAAAGAAGAGAAAGAAAAAGGAAACTGTGCAGGCGACGGACGTTGCCACAGAGAGCGAGAAATCCAAGGAAAAGCGCTCCCTCGCGGGCACCATTCGCTGGGGCGGTCTGGCGGTCGGCGTTTTGCAGGCTGTCGTTTGCTTTGCCGTTGTTCTCGTTCCTATTTTCGGTGTCGTTGAATTTGGCGAGCGCTTCTACGACGCATTCTCCGACGCCGAGGAAGCGACCCTTGCCGACATTTCCGTCGACATCAAAGAGGAAATTACCGACCCCATCAATGCAAGCCCCGTGACCAAGGTGAGCGATGCAATTGGCGTTCGTTCTCTTTGCGTTTCCATTTTCCATAGACTTTCGGATACCACTCTCACTCTCTCGAGCGGCGATAGACAAGTCGACTATTTCGAGTTCCTTGAATCTATGTTTCCCGCCGTTTCGGCGCTCTTAAAGCTCTCGGACGTGGATCCCTCGCATATGCAGGATAAGGACTACGAGAATCTCTCTGTCGTTTTGCAGACTGCAAAGGATCACGAGGACATCGCGCAAGCGGTGAAGGATAGTGTATCAGCTGTCGTTTCCGAATTCGTAGAGGAAAGCTACCGTTCGAGCGCAGAAGTCGTTGTCAACCGATTCGCGAACAAGGTGGTTGCGGAAAACAAGAACATCTCGGCAGAGATGCTCAAAAATGAGGTCAAGGCCATCGAAAAGACGATGCAGGTGATCCAAACCGCCACCTCTGAATCTGCAAGCAGTGCCTTTGAGGTGGTCAAAGCAGACGAGCTGGTCGACGAGATCATCAAGACCGAAAGCCTGTATGAAACCCTGATCGAGGTCGCAAACACGCCCGAAGAGCGTGAGATCTTAATAAACGAGTTTTCTTCCACCGAAGAGCAAAAGGCAGAAATGAAGGCGGAAATTGACAAATACCGCGCACAGAGCGTAGAGGAACGCTCTCCCGAGGAGCTTGCCAAGATCCTCAACATCACCGATGCTCTCGCCGATATGCTCGAGATCGACCTTGATGAAATCCCCACCGATTTGATCCCCTAATTCTTAGTAGAAAGTGATTTTTCCCAATGCAAGTAAAAGTTCTTAAATTCGGCGGCTCTTCTTTGGCAGATGCCGAGCAAATGAAAAAGGTAGCGGCAATCGTAAAAGCAGATCCCGCCTGCCGCTACGTTATTCCTTCCGCCCCCGGTAAGCGTTTTTCGGGCGACGATAAGGTAACCGACCTTCTGTACCGTTGCTATGAGCGCTCTTGGGCAGAGGAAGAGATCGGTAGCGTTTTTGAGATCATCAAGAATCGCTATCGCGACATCATCAAGGGACTTGGAATTGATTTTTCCTTAGAAGAGGAATTCGCAAAGATTGAGATGTCCATTCTTAACCACGCGGGCCGCGATTACGTTGCCAGCCGCGGAGAATATCTCAACGGCTTGATTCTCGCCAATTACCTTGGCTTCAAGTTTATTGATGCCGCAAAGTGCATTTTCTTTAAGGAGAACGGTACTTTCGATGCGGAGCGCACCAACGAGAAGCTGGCTGAACGCTTGGCAAAATACGAGCGTGCGGTCATCCCCGGCTTTTACGGCTCAATGCCCAACGGCACCATCAAGACTTTCTCGCGCGGTGGCTCGGATATCACGGGTGCGATCGTTGCCCGTGCCGCCCGTGCGGATCTTTACGAGAACTGGACGGACGTTTCGGGCTTCTTAATGGCGGACCCTCGCATCGTAGAAAATCCCAAGCCTATTGACGTTATTACCTACCGCGAGCTTCGCGAGCTTGCTTATATGGGCGCGACCGTGCTTCACGATGAGTCCATTTTCCCCGTTCGCCACGCAGGCATTCCCATTAACATTCGAAACACAAACGACCCCTCTGCTAAGGGAACGATGATCGTTTCGAGCGTTAAGGATTCTGCTGACAACTCCGTCATCACGGGCATCGCGGGCAAGACGGGCATCTCCATCATCTCTCTTGAAAAGGATATGATGAATGCAGAGCTTGGCTTTGGCAGACGCGTGCTTCAAGTCATCGAGCAAAACGGCATTTCCTTTGAGCATCTCCCCTCGGGCGTTGACACGCTTTCTATCGTGATTCATACCGCGGCACTTGAAGGAAAGCGCGAAAAGGTGCTCGCGGAGATTCGTGCCGCCGTATCGCCCGATTCGCTCACGATTGAGGACGGATACGCCTTAATTGCCGTTGTCGGTCGTCGTATGGTTGCCGCCAAGGGTACGGCACAGCGTGTCTTCCGTGCCGTTGCCGACGCCGACGTCAATATTAAGATGATCGACCAAGGCTCGTCTGAGATGGATATCATCATCGGTGTACACGAGCGCGATTATAAGGTCGCTATCAACGCGATCTATCACGAGTTTGAAGAATAATTTTTAAAGAAAAAGCGACAGGCTGCGGAAACACCGAGCGCTGTCGCTTTTTTATTATTTTTTACTTGGACGCTTATTTTTCTTATAGATGGCTGAAAGACCGTAAAGCGCGAGCGATTCGTCCCTTGTTACCTTGTGGGAAAGCAGGGGCAAAAGCATTGCCGCATCCTCGCCCGAAAGAAGGACGGTGGCGTCCTTTCCCGTTTCTTTCTCGATGCGGTCAAGCATACCGTCGATCATCGCGGCGGCACCGTAGACGCTACCGCATTGCAGACTCTCGACCGTGTTTTTGCCAATGACCGATTTGGGTGTCTTGGTCGCTGTGTGGGGAAGAAGCTCTGCCGCATCCTTGAGCGCGGATGCGGAAAGACGTACTCCGGGCGCGATCGCACAGCCGAGAAAAGCGCCGTCTTGATTCAATACGGAAAAAGTGACCGCTGTGCCTAGCTCCACGAGCGTAAGGGGCGGCGCGTATCGTTCGAGCGCACCGACCGCCGAAGCAACGAGGTCGCCGCCAAGCTCGGCGGGATTTTCCGTTAAAATGGTGAGCCCCGTGCGAATGCCGCTGCCAATAAGATGGGCGCGCACGCCAAGAAGCATTTGTACAGCTTCACGCAACACTTCGGAAAGTGCGGGAACGACGGAAGCAAAGATCGCGTCGGAAAAATCCTCTCTCGTAAAGCCGTGAAAGGCAAGGATATCCTTTAAAAGAATCGCGTATTCGTCTGCCGTTCGACGGGTGTCGGTTGCAATCTTAGCTTGTCCTTTTAGCTCGTTGCCCTCAAAAAAGCCGAGTGTGATCTTGTCATTTCTTAGGATAAACGCGAGGAGCATTACGCTTTTCTCACCTTCTCGTCAAAATAGTCCAAAGCGCGGACAAGCACCGTGCCGAGCGCAAGGTTGGTAACAAACTCAACGATAAAGTTGATGCCGATCCAAGAGAGGAAGAGCAGTCCGATAGGACTTTGACCTTCGGCGGCGTTTCCCGAAAGAAAGCCGTAGAAGATGGTCATCATTCCAAGGGCAAAAAGCCCTGTGTTGACGACGGGGGTGACGGCACTCGTTACCATCGTTGCCAGCGCTTTGTTTTTGCTTGCCAACAAACGGAAGAGAAGTCCTGCCACAAAGCCTGCGGCAGTTCCTTTTAAAATGCAAAGCACCGTGGTGCCAAAGCCGCTGTAGCTCATCATCATAAGGATAAAGCCACCGTCCATACCGACAAGCCCCGTGATGTACACGACGGCACTGAAGATAAAGCCGAGAAAGGCGCCCGTTATAGGACCGTAGATCGCGGCACCGATGATGATGGGTGTTAAGGCGAGGGTAATAGAAAAAGGCCCAAACTTGATCACGGTACAGATAAGCTGTAGCGCGATGACGAGCGCCGTGAGAATGGCAAGCATCGTCAGCTTTAGGGTCTTTTCGTGAAGAGATCTGCGCGTATTCATTTTTTCTCCTTACTGTCGCTCCCGCTTGGCGGGATACGGCGTAAACGTATTCGAGAATGTATCTCGTTGAACTGATTATAGCAAAAAAAATTTGAAAAATCAAGATTTTTCCTTAAATACTTGCTTTTTTCCTCTCTAAGTGGTACAATAAAATTCAGTTAAAAGCATACGAAACGAGGTGAGAATGTGTCTTTGGAATGCAAGGTGATCGCTTATGCACAGACGGACTTTGATACCAAATTCGGTATTCCGCGTCAAAGCGGTCGCGTAGACGCGCTCACGGCGCGTATCGTATTTCTCCCTGCGTATCGCAATCCCGACGCATTGCGCGGGATCGAGGGTTTTTCTCATCTTTGGCTTATCTGGCAGTTTTCCGAGGTGAAGTGTGAGGACGCCTTCCGTCCCACCGTGCGTCCGCCGCGCCTTGGCGGCAACCGTTCCGAGGGCGTCTTTGCCACCCGTTCCCCCTACCGTCCAAACCCTATAGGGCTTTCTTCCGTGAAGCTCCTTCGGGTAGAGCATACGGAAACCGAAGGCGACGTTCTCATCGTCAGTGGCGCGGACCTTATGAACGGTACGCCCATTTTGGATATCAAGCCCTATCTTCCGTCTGCGGACGCACACCCCGAAGCCAGCGGGGGCTTTGCCGCCGCCTTTACCGAATATGCCCTTACCGTGGTATGTGATGGTGCATACCTCTCCCGCTTGCCTGAAGAAAAAAGGGAAGCGCTCCTTTCCGTTTTGCGTGAGGATCCGCGTCCCGCATACCAAAACGATCCTACGCGCGTTTATGGGTTTCCTTTCGCAGGCTTTGAGATCAAGTTTTCGGTCGAGGGGGAAGTGCTTACCGTTTTGGATATTCTTCCTCTTGAAAAAAATCACCGCTAAGGAGTTATTATGGCGTTTGATGCCGGTATGTTATATGCCGTTCTCGATGAAATAAAAAAAGAATGCCTTGGCTTGCGTGTGGAAAAGGTTCATCAGCCGACAAAGGATGAAATTATCCTTCTTATGCGCGGAAAACGCCTTTCCGTCAACGTAGGCTCCGTTTGCCCTCGCATTTCCTTAACTCAGATTACCAAGGACAATCCCCAAAAAGCCCCGATGCTTTGTATGCTTCTTCGAAAGCACCTTTCGGGGGCAGTCTTGGAAGAGGTGGCGCAGTGTAATTTTGACCGCATCGCGCGCCTCACCTTTAGCGGATACGACGAGATGGGGTATCTTTCCAAAAAGATCCTTTACGCCGAGCTAATGGGAAAGTACGGCAACCTCATCCTCACCGACGGGGAAAATAAGATCATCGCCGTTGCAAAGCCCGTTGATTTTTCGGATAGCGAGAT
>JAZSBJ010000160.1:0-28055 GCA_045602305.1 Eubacteriales bacterium
GTTGTTATACACCGTGATCTTATAAGTCACGGTGGCGTTTCGCGACGAAGCGTTGACCTCCGCCTGTACGTTGGTGGGCAAAACGGCGGCTACACCCGTCGACGTCAAGCCGTTCTGCGAAACGACGGAAACCTCCGTGATATAGATGCCCTGCGGCTTTTGCAAGCTGCCCTCTCCCGTAACGGAAAGCTCGTCGGTCAAAGCCGCGTAGCCCACGCCGAGAAAGGCGGTGGCGACAAAAAGGGTGCAAAGGAACATTGCCAAAACGCGTCTTTTCATTCCCTTGCACCTCTCTTTCGTTGTTGTTTTTATTCCTCTGCGGAGGCTTCCTCTACGGGAGCTTCTTCGGAAATCTCCTCTGCGGAGGCTTCCTCTACGGGAGCTTCTTCGGGAATCTCCTCTGCGGGAGCTTCTTCGGAAATTTCCTCAGCGGGGGTTTCCTCAGCTTCCGTGGCTTCTCCTTCGATTGCTTCGGCTTCCGTGGCTTCTTCGTCCTCGGTTGCTTCGGCGTCCGCGACTTCGGTGTCAGCCGTTTCATCCTCGGTGGCTTCCACTTCGGTTGCCTTCTTCTTTTTCAGATTGCGGAAGAAGTCGCAGATCTTTGCCCAGAGCGTCTTAACGAAGCACTCCTTTGCGGGCGCATCGAACGCGTCCTCCTCGTCCGTAATGCCGTAAATGTCGTTGTAGTCCTCCACGCGGATCTCGTAGCAGTAAAGAATACCCATATTCGAGGGGATCACGAAGGAGGTCGCCGTCGCATCCGCGTTCTCATACATTAAAAGCGGAGCGCCGATGGTGTCGCGCACCTCAAGCATCTCGTTGAAGTTCTTGATGTACACGAGCTGATAGCCGTCCGTCGCGAACGGCGTCGTCATCTCTTGAATAAAGGACTTGTAGGTCGAAACGAGACGCTTGACCTTGATGGCGTAGTTGATGTCGTGGTTTCTCGTTAAGTAAACAAAGAACGCAAGGAACGCGGCACCCAGCACCGACAGCGTGCCAAAGACGATGGTCAAAACGAGGAACAGAACGATACCGACACCTGCCTCACACTCAAGATACTGCATCTCGCTCGTCGGAACGCTCGACGTCGTTTCGGGGCGGAAGGTCTGCACCGTCAAGGGGAGATTCAGGGTGGCGTTATAGGTCTTGGGCGTGGAATAGGTGCGGTTGCCCACCGTTTCGACGTTCAAGGATACGTCAATATACGCGTCCACGTTCGTAAGTCCGTAGGCGTCGATAAACTCCATCGCCTCAGCGCGGTAGGACGCGTAGTCAATGATCACGCTCTCCTCGACGTCGATATTGCCCTTCGTCATCATTCCCGTGGGGAAAACGAGCGTGTCGATGGGATGATAGATGGGCACACGGGTGGACTTATCTGCCACAACGAGCGTCGCCGTCATCTTATAAAGATAGCTGTACTCCGCGTCGGGCTCGTCGACGGAAAGTGCGTACTTGAAGTCCGCCTTGACCTTGTCCGTGAGATCCGCAACGTAGGATTGATTTGCCGCCTGCCACTCTCCCTCAAAATAGGGGTTGGGGAACAGCTTGACCTGATAGGTCACGTTGCTCGTTTCGCTGTAAGCAACGAACAGCGTTTTATCGAGGGAACGGTAAATGATACCGAACACCGTCGTAAGAAGAATCAAGGCGCAAAGAACGATAGAAAAGATCATAATTCTTTTCTTGCGCTGTGCCTTGTATTCTCGTCTGCGTTTCTTTTCTGCCTCAGACATTTATAAAGTCCTTTCTGTGCATAGCACAAAATTATTTTACACTTTTATTCAAACAGCCCTCTTAACCAGAGCGTGGGATAGCCGAAATAGGGGAGCTTCGCCCGAACGATACCGATAATGTCCTCGCTCTCGGCATAGCCGCGGTCGAGCGTATCGTTGGCGTCGCCCTTGGTGAAATAGCGGTTTTTCCCGTTGACACGGGAAATGTCGACGACGCGGTGCACCGTCACACGGTCGTCAAGGTAAAAGACGATGACGTCCTGCTCGTCGATAAACTGGTCGGTGTATTCCTCGTAGATAACACCGTCGCCCTTATCGATGGAGCCCGTCATGCTCTCGGTCGCGATGACGAGAAAGCGGTACTTGAACTCATTCGAGATGAGCATGATAAAGGATACGATAAACACGAGAACGAACGCCGTGAGTACAAGCGTCCATTTGCCTGCCCGCCCCTTTTCGGTCGCCTTGACCGATTTGCCGTACAGGATGCGCAACAGAATAAGAAGCACAGGCGGCACGAACAGGGTGAGGAAGGATAAAAGCGAATCGGGAATGCCCGATTTGATGGGAAGAAGATAGGGGGAAAGCGCGGTGATCAGACGGTATACGATGGCGGGCAGGGGCCCGTAATGCTTTCCCGTATATTGATAAAGAGGCTGTGCGGCGAGAGCGGGAAGGAGTGCCATACCCGCGAGGTCCATAAAGCGGTTGAAGCCCGTCGCAGACGCGAAGGTCGTCACGAGCAAGACCTCGGAAAAGAGTCCGAACACAAACGCCGACGCACGCGGAATGAATCCCTTTTGACCCAAATACGCGCCTCTTGTGATCTCTGTGGAAATGACCGTTACGGTAATGGGAAGAATATATTTTAAAAACGATTGGAAGGAAAGGGTAATATCACTTAAGAAAAATCCAAAGTGAAGTCCCGAAAGGAGCTTGATCGCCGTATATAACACGGCAACGAGGGTGACAACGAGCAAAACAGCCCGTCTTCGCACCGAGGAAAAGGGCATTTTCTTGAGAAAATAAAAGACAAGAAATGCACAAACAGGGGTGACGGTCGCCGCGAAAATGCGGCCCGTGGTCGGGGTAAGGAAGCATAAGGCAAGGAAAAGGAGAAGAGGTGGTACGAGCACGAGTAAGAGCGATCTTCGGTCAACATTCGGTTTTCGCATCTCTTTCTCCTTTCCTTGTCCTCGGCGCGGTCATACGCCGATGTTAATGGGTGATGTTAGCCTGCGGATGCAGCGTTGAAGCTGATACCAAACGTTTCCTCAACGTCAGCAGCAACCGTCTGCTTCAGAACGATCTTGATCGTAACGTCAAGCGTTCCGTGGGCGGGAACGGTGTTACCGCTCGCATACTCTGCGGTCACACGGAAGTGATCGGAGTCCTGGGAGGTGTTGGTCACGACGGTAACGGGGACGTCGGAATCGTTCTTCACGGTCAGCGTTACCGAAGCAGTATCGCCAACGATCGCGAGTGTGTTGTCAACGACAACGTTCGCGGTGTCGGGCGTGTCTGCCGTGTCACCCGTGCCCTGCACGAGCTCTGCCGTACAGTTCACAGCGTTCGAGTATGCCGAGTAATAAACCTCTGCGTTAAACATCTCGTCTGCCGCAGACTTCTCGAGCGTACCGGTACCGTTCACGTACAGTGCGTCGTTGAGCGCCGCATAACCGATACCCATCGTAACGACGGTAACGAGTGCGAGCGCGAGAACTACAAGTCTTCTTGCCTTCATTTCGTTTCTCCTTGGGGTGTGTTATTAGCCTGCGGAGCTGACGTTGAAGTTGATAGAGAAGCTTTCGGAAACGTCAGCAGACACCGTCTGCTTCAGAACGATCTTTACCGTAACATCAATGCTTCCACCTGCGGGAATGGTGTTGTTGGCGCTGCCATACTCTGCGGTCACACGGAAGTGATCGGAGTCAGCCGACGTGTTGGTCACGATGGACACGGGGACGTCGGACTCGTTCGTCACGGTGAGCTTTGCCGTAGCCGTGTCGCCAACGATTGCAAGGGTGTTGTCGATGGTGATGGTCGCGGAGTCGGGCTTGTCGGCAGCATCACCGGAGCCTTCCACGAGCACAGCCGTACACTTTTCGACAACGGGCGTGCCGGTGAAGTACACTTCATCGTCAAAGATGCTGTCTGCTGCGGCCTTCTGGATCGTACCGGTACCGTTGACGAACAGCGCGTCGTTCAGTGCGGCGTAACCGATACCCATCGTAACGACGGTAACGAGTGCGAGGGCAAGAACTACAAGTCTTCTTGCTTTCATAGTGATTCTCCTTTTGTTTTTTAGAATGGGTTTTTATGTTCTTTTTCGCGTGGCTTTTCGTTCCGAGGGAATGCGTTAAAAACCTTTTTGATAGACCTATTCACCCAAAAATCGGTTTTTCCCAACGCCGCTTGAGGGCACAGCTATTCTATTATGTCTTCTCTATACCTCCAAGCAAGCTCTCGCAATGGGGGCAAAGGGGCAAAAAACGCGTTTCGATTATGTTCTTCATCTCTTTCTCCCTTCTTGCGGATGTTTTCGGAACCAAGAGCCGCACGCGAAACGGAACTCTCTGTTATGGCTTCGTTTTTCAAGCGTTTCGCTTGTAATATTATAATATAATGTATATAGAAGCCAAAAATTGTATTTTATATTATAGCACGGGGCTTTTTCTTTGTCAAGACTTCATTCACAACTTTTACATTTTCTCTCCACATAAAAATTCGACGCCCGCGCACTTTTTTGCCTTTTTTCACCGTTTATAGCAAATATAAAAAGAAAATCCCCACAAAAGTATTGAAAAAAGAAGAATAATGTGATATAATACTCTCAAATTTTTAACAATTTCTTGAGAAATGAGGGTATGATCTTGAACTGGGAACTCGTAGTTTTAATTCTCTATTTCGTTGCGATGCTCGGCATCGGCATCTTTTTCTTTATCCGTTCGAAGAGCCAGAACGATAAGGATTACTTCCTCGGCGGCAAGTCGATGGGACCTTGGGTCACCGCGATGAGCGCACAGGCGTCGGATATGAGCGCTTGGCTGCTTATGGGCTTGCCGGGCAGCATTCTCGCCTTCGGTCTTGGCCAAGCCTGGATCGGCATCGGTCTTGCCTTAGGTACTGCTCTCAACTGGATCCTGATGGCGCGCCGTCTGCGTCGCTTCTCTGAGGCGGCAGGAGATGCGATCACCCTTCCCGAGTATCTCACCAATCGCTTCCGCGCAAAGAGCCGCGCACTTCAGATCGCGTGTGCCGTTGTATTCCTTGTGTGCTTCACCGTGTACGTTGCCTCCGCCTTCGTCGCAGGTGCGTCGGTGCTCACCTCGCTCTTCCCGAATATGGACCCCTCGCTCGCAATGATCGTGTTCGCCGTCATTCTGATCATCTACACCTTCCTCGGCGGCTACAAGGCGGTCTGCTGGACCGACTTCTTCCAAGGCATCTTGATGCTCATTGCCGTACTCGCGGTACCGATCCTCATCGCCTTCACCAAGGACCTCGACTATTCCGTTCTCGGCAACGTCGTTTCCGCAGGCGGTACCGAGTATGCGTTCGGCACCAACCTCTTTTCCGCCTCTTGGAAGGATATCGTCAGCGGTCTTGCTTGGGGTCTTGGCTACTTCGGTATGCCCCACATTCTCGTTCGCTTTATGGCGATCAAGAAGCCCTCTATGGCAAAGAAATCCGCAACCGTCGCCATCGTTTGGGTGGTGCTTGCCCTCGTTTCCGTCATTTTCATTGCGCTCTTCGGCAGAATCCTCGTGGGTGAGGAGCTTCTCGCGGGCGGAAACCAAAAGCTCGTTTTCGTCAGACTCGCACGTGATCTCTTCCCTCCCGTGATAACGGGCTTCCTGCTTGCCGCCATCATCGCGGCATCTATGTCCACGGCGGACAGCCAGCTCCTCGTCGCCTCCTCCTCCTTCACGGCGGACATCTACAAGCCCGTCTTCCGTAAGGACGCATCGGAAAAGGAAACGCTTTGGGTTGGCCGCGGCGTCGTTCTCTTCGTTGCCGTCGTTGCATTCCTCATCGCTTACGTTGGCGGTGACGGTGCCAACGCTATTATGGCGCTCGTTGAGTGCGCTTGGGCAGGCTTCGGCTCTGCGTTCGGTGCCGTGATGATCCTCTCCGTGTTCTGGCGCCGCTTTACCTATCGCGGTGCGCTCGCAGGCGTGATCGCAGGCGCTGTCACCGACGTTGTATGGCTTGTGCTCTTCTCGGGCGTTTCGGGCGTTTTCGCTCCCGTCATCTGCTCGCTCGGCATTTACGAGATCATTCCCGGCTTCGCCGTCAGTGCCATTGCCGCCGTTGTGGCGACCCTCACCGATAAAGCGCCCGAAAAGGAGATCACCGACATCTTTGATGCGGCAACTGCTCCGATCGAGGACTAAACAAAAGCAAAACGAAAGGAGCTGTCTCACTAAGAATAGAGACAGAAAGCCGCTTTTTGATGCAAAAAGCGGAAAGAACTCGGTTTTCGTTAAAAACCGAGTTCTTTTGTCTCTATTCGTATGTTTTTTGCTAAGGGGCTAGTCAGATTTCGAGCAGAATTTTTCGTTCTCCGACCGAGAGGCGTACTTGCGTACGTCGGAGGGAGGAAACGGAAAAAACAAACAAAAATTGGTTGAAACGGAGAAAACCGTAGGTTTTCAACCTTAATTTTCACCCGGAAAAGGTAACGGCGGGAGATAATCCCCCGCCCTACCGTGATAAAAATATTTTTTGTTTGTGGTTATGCCGAAATGTGACAGCCCCTTTTTTGCGGCTCAAAGCCGTTCCATCTCTGTGATCTCCACCGCCGTCGTTAGGTCGGATACAGGCGCGTCTGTGTTTTCAAGCTTCAAAAACGCGTCGTAATAGCGCACGCCAAACTCGCGGAGTGCCGCCGCCGAGAAGTGCAGATTGTCCTTGTTTGGCAAAAGTCCGTCCGCAGGCACAAAGCCAACGTTTGGTTGCTTTTTCGCTATGTTTTGCAAAGCAACGTTTACTTTTTTGTAGTTTTCTCCAAAATAGCCCAGCTCAGGGTGATAGTCCACGAGATAGTCACCAAGACCGCCGACAAGAAAAGGAACGCGGTGGAGCCCCGTCCTCTCGCGCAGAGCGGCAATGATGCGGGTGAGCTTTTCCTCATAATAGGGACAGCGCTCGGGGGCACAGTCCGACTCGCCTTGGTGCCAAAGAATGGCGGTGACGGTGGATGTGCGGCTTGCAAGCTCGGTCATATAGCAGGCGTGGTCGAAGATGACGCCGCCCGGCACCCATTGATCGAGGCAGGTGCCGCCGTCGGCACAGGGAATGATCCCGACGTCCACCCCCTTCTCTCTTGCATAGCGGTCGGCAAAGCTCTCCACGAGCGAGATCCCCGCCGTCACACGGTCGGGATTGACAGGCACGTACATCGGCCACCATCTGCCGTTGCGAAGAACGAAAAGGCTCTTGTTCTGTATGGGCTCGACCTCGGAAGGAAAGCCTCGCCCCGCCATATTGGACTGCCCGATGATCAAAATGGAATGCATATCGCTGCCCCTCTCTCGTTTTTCGGCTTCATTTTATCATACCGCGCGCACCCTTGTCAAGTTTTTATCCCCACGCCAAAGGCGAAAAAGCCTTTTTCCAAAAAAACCTTTTATTTTTTCAAAAAGCCCTTGACAAACCGAAAAAACCTTGTTATAATAATATCCGCGCAAAACCGATGGGGAATTGTGTAACGGTAGCACGACAGACTCTGACTCTGTTTGTTGGGGTTCGAATCCCTATTCCCCAGCCAAAGAAAACCGATCACCTAAAGGTGGTCGGTTTTCTTTCTTTTGGCCGGGGAATAGAGGATCCGAACCGCAGCACAAACGGACACGCCCTCGGTGTGATTTCCGTGCCCTTGCATTCTTCCTTTTTTATGCTATACTGATATCAACACAAAACCAAGTGAACCGGCGGGAGAATCTTATGAAATTTTGTCCTATGTGCGGAACGTCGCAGTCCAAAGCGGGCGTCGCGGTATGCGAGCTTTGCGGTTACGAGGAAAAGCCGCTTTCGGCGCTCACGCAGCGGGAGATCTACGAGCTTATGGCGCCATACGAATACGAAAAGACCGAGGACGGCGGCGTTCGGATAAATGCCGTTAAGAACGTGCGCGACCTTGCCCTGCGCGGCGCCGTTCATATCCCGCATTTCGTAACCGAGATCGGGAGGGACGCGTTTTCGCACTGCAAATTCTTAGCGCGAATAGACCTGCCAAGAGGGCTTCGCTCGATCGGTGACAGCGCTTTCGCGCAGTGCAGAGATCTTTTCGACGTGTTTATCCCCGAAAGCGTCCGCTATATCGGACGGGGCGCATTTTCCGATTGCTATGACCTTGGCGTTGTTTGCGCCGAAGCCCCCGAACAGCCCGACGGTTGGGACCGCGAGTGGCTCGCGGGTTGCCAAGCAAAGGTGGCGTGGTCGAGCACGGACGAAGAGTGATCATACCAACGATGCTTGCCCTTTGGGCAAGACTTTACAAACAAAAAGAGCAGACACATAAGGTTTTATGCCTTGCGTGTTTGCTTTTTTTGCTTGTATAAGGGTTTGGGCTTAGCTCAATTTGCATTTGTCCCCTCAAAAGCAACCTCTGTTATGCATTACAAGGCTCGCAGGCACCCCGTTCTTTTTCACCCCGTACGAGAATATAAACACAGTAAAAGGGGCGCCTGCGCCCGAATTTTCGCAAAATTGTTCACAAAAATATGAACGAGCGCGAAAAAACCAAAACAAAATGTTCACAAACCCCTTGTTTTTTTCATTGTTCTGTGATATAATCATTCTATCCTATCAAGACTCCTAATAATAAAATAGGTAGACTTTCTCAAAAATTCGAGAAAAACAAAAAATGAATCGGAGGCATCCCAATGAAAACGAAAAGCAGATGGTTAGCAAGCGTTCTTTGCTTGGCTCTCGTTGCGCTTTGTATCGTCGGACTTGCCGCCTGCAGTGAGTGCTCTCACGAGTATGGCGAATGGACGACCACCAAGGAAGCAACCTGTACCGAGGCGGGCGAAAAGACACGCGTTTGCGCGAAGTGCGAGGAGATCGACTCTTCCACGATCGACGCGCTCGGCCACGATTGGGCTGAGGCGACCTGCTCCCAACCCAAAACCTGTAAGACCTGTTCTTTAACGGAAGGCGAGGCAAAGGGCCACTCCTACACCGTGGAAGCGGTCAAGGACGAGGCTTTAAAGTCTGCCGCCACCGCGACGAGCGCGGCAGTCTACTATAAGTCCTGCGCCTGCGGTGCCATCTCTACGAGCGACGCAGACACCTTCACGTCGGGCGACCCTCTCGGCCACGTACATAGCTACACGGTCGAAAGCGCCACCGCGAACACCCTGAAGGCGGCTGCAAACTGTGAAAACGGCACCGTTTACTACAAGTCCTGCGCCTGCGGCGACATCGCTACGAGCGACGAACACACCTTCGTCGTTGGCGACGCGCTGGGTCACAAGGACGAAAACCTTGACCACGAGTGCGACAACGGCTGTGGCAAGGAAAATATCGGCGCGCACACCGATTCGGCAACCGACGGCGATCACCTTTGTGATTACGGTTGTCTTGGCGTTGTTGAGGACTGCTTCGACAAAGCGGGCGACGACGACCACGACTGTGACGTTTGCGGAAAGGTAGACGTTACCTCGCATCAATACGGCAACGCGACCTGCGGCGCTCCCGCGACCTGTACCGAGTGCGGTGCTACCACGGGAACGACCTTAGATCATAAGGATGATAACCACGACCACAACTGTGACAACGGCTGTGGTAAGAACGATATGGGCATCCACGCCGATTCTGCAACCGACAACGACCACGTTTGTGACTACGGTTGTCTTGCAGTGTTTGGCGAATGCTCTGACGTCTTGACCGACAACGACCACAAGTGCGACGTCTGCGGCAAGGAGAACGTGACTACACACGTTTATGTTCAAACCGATGCGACGCCCGCGACCTGCGAGGACGCCGCCACCGAAACCTACACCTGTAACTGCGGTCACTCTTACGACGACGTGGTTGGCGCAGCGCTCGACCACGACATCACGGGTGTTACCCCCACCGAAAGACCCGTTGCCAACTGCGGCGTAGAGCTCGTTTACGAATGTCAGCGCGCAAATTGCGGCAAAGAGGTCGTCGGCGAAACCGTTTACCGTCACACCTACGTTGCAAGCATTTCCACCCCCGCGACCTGCTCCGAGGACGGTGTAAAGACCTTTGCTTGTAGCGTTTGCGGCGATACGAGCAAGGCGAACGAGCCCATTCCCGCAGATGCGACGGGACACAACTGGGAGTCCGTTTCCACCGTGGGCAACGTAAGAACGGATGAATGCTCGCACTGTCACGAAGAAAGGACCGTCACCGTTTACACGGGAACGACCGCTGACAATCTGACCAAGGACGATCTAAAAGAGGAGATCGAGGTCAACAACGCCAACATCAGCCTTGATAGCGGCGTTCTCGACAAGATCGGCGACCAAAACGTTTCCGTTTCTGCCGACACGCTGGACGACACCGCCCGCGAGGCGCTGTTAGACGAAAATCAGCTTGTCCAAGTCGGCGACAGCCCCATCTACAACTTCACCATCAGCAACGGCTCGGAGAACATCTCCGACTTCGGCGAAGGCAACTTCGTCACCATCACCCTTCCCTACACGCTTGCCGAGGGTGAAGACGTCGACAGCATTGCCGTTTGGTTTATCAACGACGAGGGTGCGCTTGAGTCCATCGAGGCGACCTACAACAACGGCTTCGTCACCTTTAAGACCAACCACTTCTCCTACTACACGGTCACGAGATTGACGCCCGCCGAGCGTTGCGCGCTTTACGGACACGGCTACGTGTGCAAGCACGTGGACGGCAGCTGCACCAAGGACTCCTACGACCTGTACGTTTGCGTCCGTTGCCACCACCAATACACGGAAAACTACGTTGTGGCTGACGGTCACGACTATACGCCCGACGAGCATCCCGCAACCTGTACGGAAAACGGCTACACCCTTTACACCTGCGACGATTGCGGCCACGCATATCGCATCACGCAGGCGGCATCGGGTCACAGCTTCGCGCTTGTAGACTCCGATGAAGCATCCTGCACGCAGGACGGCTTTGCCAAGTACGCTTGCGGCAACTGCGGCGAGGAGTACACCATCACCGAGCCCAAGCTCGCGCACGCATACACGGACACCGTCGTTCCTGCAACCTGTACGGCAGACGGCTATACGCGCCACGAGTGTGACAACTGCGGCTACAGCTATACCGACGGCCACACCGAGGCACTCGGTCACGAGTACGAGGCAGGCGAGTGGTCTTGGGAATCCAACGGCAACAAGGCGTTCCTAAACTTCGTTTGTACGCACGACGGCGCGCACGCGACGTCCATCCGTGCCGATATGGATAAGGTCGTCACCAAGGGCGAATGCTCTAACTACGTGATCAGAACCCATACCGCAACCGTTGTATTTAACGGCGAAACCTATACCGACGTCAAGGTCATCCGTCAGGGCAACCCCCAGCACACCTTCTCCGACGCCTGGACGAGAGATGAAAACAGCCACTGGCACGAGTGCATTTGCGGCGCAAGAAAGGACGAAGCCGCACACAGCTACGAAAACGCAACCACCACCAAGAACGCGACCTGCGCTGAGGACGGAGAGCTCTCCTCTTACTGCGTATGCGGCAAGGTACACGTGGATATCATCCCCGCAACGGGCGAGCACACCTACGTGGACGGCTTCTGCTCCGAGTGCGGCGCAGAATACGTTGACACCTATTACCTCAACCTCGTAAGCTCTTGGAAGGAAACGAACGGCTTTGCCATCAAGGTCGAAAACCTTTCCTTTGAAATGAAGCGTAAGGATCCCGCCCTGCTCGACTCCTTGAAGGTCATTGCAAGCCTCAAGCAGATCGACGTTGCTGAGCTCTGCCTCTTCGTTGAGGACGGCGCGCTTGGCGGCGCGGCAACGGGAACGCTTGAATTCTACGACAATTACTTTGTCGACGAAGGCAAATACAAGTTTGACGCCGTGATCGAGGACGGCTACATCTTCTTGCGCGTGCTTACGGGTGAAAGTCTGAATAACGCCATCTACAAGAAGATCTCCGTCGAGGCGGCGATCGGAACGATGATGGAAGAATCGGTCGAGATCCCCGAGGAAGCGATCGCGATCCTCACTTCCTTTGCAAGCGACGTCGTCCTTCCCGCACTTTCCTCCTTTGTTGAGGCAAATGCAGAGGGCATCGACGAGCTGCTTGGCTCCATCTTCAACATCTTCTTCACCTTTGAGGAGCAGGATGACGGCTCCGTCGTTGCAACGCTGGACTACGATAAGCTCTACGCGTTGAACGAAAATCTCGCAACCAAGACGATCGCAGAGGTCGTTGACATCTACTTTGGCGAGGGCGCGTTTGACGCCTTGGTCGCTTGGGTTGAGGACACGCTTGCGCTCACGCTTCCCGAGCTTCCCGCCTTTGTCGATAGCCTCGGCATTGATTCCGAAGCACTGATCGAAAAGATCAACGCCATCGCCGCGGCAAGCGGCGCCGAGGAAGGCTACGACATCGTAGCGATCCTTGAGAGCGAGGAATTTGCGGGCGTGACGCTTGGCAACCTGATCTTCTCCTATGCGGACGATTACACCGCAGAGATCGCAAGCTACGTCGCGCTTCTGCGCGAGGGCGTTCTTTACGATATGCTCGCAGAGAATGCAGACGAGGCAAAGGCATTCAAGGATATGGTAGACGCGGCAATCGCGCCCTTCGCCGAGAGCGCCGTGATCTCCTTCACCACCGAAGCGTCGGGTATGCTCTCTGAGGTAGCACTGTCTGCCGATGCCTTTACCCTCGACGCAGGTCGTGAGATCGTCCTCACCCTTGACCTTACCATCGCCATCAACGAAAAGATCGACGTTGCTTGGTCGGAGATCGTTGAGGAGATCAACGAAAACGTCGTGCTTCCCGAGGAAGCGCCTGAATCGAACGTTCACTTTGATTACTGGTATGCCGAAAGCACGATCGTCTTCCGCGATACGGAATATCGCTACAACGGCTATATTCTCCTCTACGCGTACGAGCCGATTCCCGATATGCCGGACGACATCACCTTCGGCGCGGATTGCACGGGCTGGATGTGGTACGAAATACAGTTTGCCGCTAGAAGACAACGCTTCGAGATCCTCCCGCTTGCCACCGAAAACGGTGCAACGCTGATCCGCGATATGTACGGCAACCGTGTTGCAATGCTCATCCCGTCGGATGACGGCACCACCGCCACCGTCCTCTTTGAGGACGGCACGGAAAAGACCATCCCTGCCCCTGCGCCTCAGCAAAACCCGACGGAAGACGAGATCGCCAATCTCTACCTTACCCTCTGCCTTTCCGTCTTTGAGGACGCCGAGGGCAAGATCTCGCACTTTGATGCCTATTCCGAATACTACTACAACGCCGAAACGGGCGAGTATGCAGACGACACCCAGCACGCGCTTGACACCCATCACGAGCTGCTCGGCGAAACCTGCGAGGACGGCAGACGCGTGACCATCACCTGTGCAAACTGCGATTATCGCGAAACGCACACCGCAAACTCGTGTGAATACAGCGAGAAACGGATCGACCTCTCCGCGCAGGGCGCCTGCGCGGGCACCACAGCTACCGTTTATGGCTGTGAGCATTGCGGCGAGGTTTGGGAGAGCTATATCCGCCTTGGCTGTGCCTTTAATGACGACGCCACGCACGAGGACGTCCTCGACGAGGACGGCAACGTTGTCGGCGAAGCGTATGCCCACACCTGCTCTAACTGCGGTCTTGTGTACGTCGAAAAGTACTGGACGGAGCCCACGGGCACCTGCACCTACAAATCGCACTACGACACCTACGCTTACTTAAACGACCTGCTCGTTTACAGCAACGAGGAGTACTCCAGCGGTGCCAACCACGATTACGAATGCACCTACGAGCTGGAAGGCGAAACCTGTGAGGACGGCTACACGGTCATAATGACCTGTACCGTTTGTAACGAGGTCCACACCGACTACGGCTGGGGACACGCGACCGAGGAAAAAATGACCGACCTTTCCGCGCTCGGCTTCTGCGATGGCACGGTGCTTTACGAGAACATTTGCGCCGTTTGCGACGCGGTGGTGAACCACGACTTCGCATACTCCTGCTGTTGGTCGCTCTCGGATACGATGGATGACGGTCGCGCCTATATCAAATGTGAAAACTGCGGCGGCGGACTGATCAACAATGTGAGCCACTCCGACAAGGACGAAAACTGTTATTACTACGAAACCAACCATATGGTCTTTATCGTCAACGGCGAGGAGATCTTCTGTTCAGAATCGTCTTACCGCAGACAAGCGCACAAGTATCAGATTGAAACCGTTCTGTTTGGCGAATCCTGCACGGACGGCGTTAATCTGATTAGAACCTGCGCGGACTGCGACTATTATGCAGAAGAAACCTATTCTTCGCATCGCGTCAACAAAGACCTCAGTTCGGACGACCTCGACGTATGCTACGACCACCAAATTTCGATCGTTTCGTGCGCTTGCGGCGAACAATTTCATTTTGATTACCACGACTGGTCCTTCGAATATGACGAGGACACGGACGAATATCACTGTGACGCGTGCGGCTTGACCGTCGTAGACCGTATGACTGTCGTCGAAGAAGGCTGTCAGTTGATTGAAAAGACCACCCTCTCGGTGGCGCTTGCCGGTGAGATTCTCGTCTCTCGCGAAACAGAGCACCCCTACGCAAACCATCACTACTCTAACCTTTCAGCAGTGATAGTAGACGGCGTAACAACTCTCACTTGCACCTGCGACAAGTGCGGTGACACTCTCTCCACCGAGCTTTTCTCCTGCGAAATGGAAGAACACGAGGGCGAGTGGTACTACGATTACGTCTTCACCCCCGACGCATCCGGAATTTATACCATCACGGGACTTGCAGACCGTGACACATACGTCACGGTTTACAAGATGGTAAACGGTCTTCTTGAATATATCGGCTATAACGACGACGGAAATTATTACAACGCGCAATTCCTATTCTCCTCACACTTAGAAGCAGGCGAAACCTACGTTTACCGCATCGGCTTCTATAACTATGACGAGGAAGGCACGATTGCCTTTGGTTTTGGGGCGGGCACGCCGCTGCAAAACTCCTCGTGCAGTCACAATTACAAGCAATTCTCCGTACTCCCCGAGGGCGCAACCTCTTGCGAGGACGGCGTTCTTTCCGCACAGCTCTGCGCAACGTGCGGTGCTCTGCGTCCGCAGCGCTTCGTGTACGACCATATAACCTTCGAAACGAACCGCATCGACTTTCGAGAGTTTGGCGCTTGCTACGGGGATATCCGCGAATACGCCTGTGCCTGCGGTGAGGTAAGCGAGCTTACCTACAGTCACTGCGCTTGGCAGTACACGAGCAACGAGTTTGACGACGAAGAAGGCAGACACGTATACAACATTACCGAAAAATGTCCCGATTGCGGACTCCACCTCTCCAACGAGTATTACACGGCGAAGGAAGGCTGCACGGTGACCGAATACCACACGCTTGTGGTCTACCTCGGCGATGTGCTCGTTTGGGAAAAGGAATACACCGTTTCCCGCGAGGAGCACGCGTATGAATACTCGGGCGTGCTCGAAGAGGGCGCAACCTCTTGCGAGGAGGGTGTGATCATCACCCGCACCTGCAAGGACTGCGGTGCATCGTACAGCTATACCACCCACTACCACGAGAACTTCGTCAAGGAGCGCATTGATCTTTCGCAGTGCGGCAGTGTTTGCGGCGGCTACGCGGTCGTACAGGGCTGCGCCTGCGGCGTGAGCAACTCGCTCAAACTCGAACCCCTCTGCGACCTGTACCACGAATGGCACGAGGGCTGGGTAGACGGTGCTCTGGAAGGCTCACAAGAAACCATCTTAGGATATGCCTATTTCAATCAAACTGCCTCCCTTCGCATCTGTGCCGTCACCGATCCCGAGCAATGCCCCTTCAAGATCCGTTACGCCAACTATTGGAAAAAGGTCGAGGGTGAGTGCTACGCCATTCATTACGAAACCTGGCAGCTTGGCTACAACGAGGAAACGGGCGAGTACCTCTATGAGGTGACTTTCCAAACCAGTGAACCCCGCGTGTACCACGATTACGTCGAAACCGAGAACGGCTATTCTTATGAGTGTCCCGATTGCGGAAGCTACGTCCATAACAGCTACTCGTACGACGAAGCTACCGACACGAATCGCCAAGAAACCGAAATCTGCAACACCCTGAACGACGGAAACGACAAGCTTTATCAGTACGTTGAAGAGTGGTCGGGTACGTCGAGCTACTACTACGAAAAGCGTGTCCACGCCGACGACAGCGAATATTGGTACGAAAGAAGCAACAAAACCCTTCCTTATGATGAGGCTCCCTTCGGTGAGGACGGCAGGCTCGAAACGTGGTCGGAAAGAGACTCGAACGGCTATAACGAGCAGTCGGAGCACGCCTACGTACATTGCGCAGGGCACCTGTATTTCGTTTACACCTACGTTGTCAGCGGCGACTATTGGTACAGATACGACTACTCGTACTCCTTTGACGGCGAGTGTCTTCGCACCGAGGTCTACACCAACAGCAACGGCGGATCGAGTACCGAAACCTATTCTTGCTGCTACTTCTATGGCAGAGAAACGGTCAAGGCGCCCACCTGTACGCAGGACGGAGAATACTACGAGATTTGTGACGTTTGCGGCAAGCACAGCGAAAGCTACACGACCTCCGCACTTGGACACGACTGGGTTGAACTCGCGGATGGCTGGCACTTCTGCTATCGCTGCCACCTTGAAAACCAAAACGGTGCAAACGGCGCGATCGATCTTGAGGACCTGACCGAGGCATACGGCAACGGTGAAAACTATGTTGTCGGCTACAACGTAAGAACGTACGTTGAGTTCTCGCAATACGTTAGCCTTATCCTTGCAAACGGCGATGAGATCATCTGCACGGGAATCGATATTTTTGCCCTTGACGGCGTGCGTGCCTATGCGTTTAGCAAGGCGGCAGTCGACGCTTGGGCAGCCGAGAACGGCTACACCGATTACGACGTGCGCTTTGCCTTCGTGCCCAACGGTATGGACGGAAGCCTTGACTACGCCATCACCTTTGCCGACGCCCTCTATTCGGGCACGGTCGAGGGGAACGTGGTCGGTAGAGTTTCCTTTACCGAGTACGTCGGCGAAGGCGAAACCAAGCGTTACACCATCGCCCCCACCGAGGACGCCCTTTGGCTCTTCGCTTCCTTTGTAGACAGGAACTCCCCCGTTCACGTTACTCTTTACGACGCAGAGGAAAATTGGCTTGACTATAATTACGGCAACAACCTCCTTCTCCTCTGCGAGTTAAAGGCGGGCGAGATCTATTACGTCGACGTTCGTTGGCTCTCCGCCGTCTTCGCAGGAGAAGTTCCGCTTCTCTTTGCCCCCAACCCCAGCATTCCCGAATAATTCCCCCTTGGCTGTCGCAAGCGGCGCTTGCGACAGCCTTTTCTTTGCCCGGAAGATGGCGCTTTTCCTTGACTTTTCCCCCGTTTTGTGCTATACTTTTTTCAAATGAAAGGGGTGACTTAAGCTATAGCATATCTTTTTATCATCACCGTCGCCACCGTGTTCATCTCACTCGGCAATTTCCTTGCCGACGGCGTTTATACCGAGAGGGCGTTTTTCTCCCTTTTGCTCTATACCGCGCTCGGCGTTTTTGCAGTCGTTTTGATCGACGGCGTTTTTGCCTTTCTCATTCGCCGCCTGCCCGAGAGGTGGTTTGCCCCCGAGCAAAAATTCTTCACCGTGAGCGAAAAGGAGGCGCACGTTTACCGCCGCCTCAAGATCAACAAGTGGAAGCGGCACGTGCCCGAGCTTGGGTGCTTTACGGGCTTCCATAAGGATACCCTCGGCGACACGAAAAGCTCGTCCTACCTTGGGCGCTTTTTGCTCGAATCCAACTACGGCGTTTTGGGACACGTTGCGGGTGCCGTGTTCGGCTTTTTGATCCTGCTTCTTCCCTTTCTCCGCCCCCGCACGATGGCGCTTCCCATCGCCCTCGTGAATTTCGTATTAAACCTCTTGCCCACCGCGATCCTGCGCGCCAACACCCCTGCGCTCCGCCGTCTGTATCGGCGAAGCCTTGCGCGCGAGGAAAAGGAAGCCGAAAACCAAGCCCTGAAAGGAGCATCTTTATGAGTACCTCTGTCAACGAACGCATCTTTATGCTCGACTGCGGTCGAAAGTATTATACCCCCGCGTGGATCTGTCGCCTTGTCGATATGCTGAAGGCGGCGGGCTTTAACGCCCTTTCCATCCACTTCTCCGAGGATATGGGTATGCGCCTTGCATCCAAGAAGTACCCCTTTCTCGCGGGCGGCGACCACACCCTTTGCGTTTACGGCGCGAAGAACGGTTGCCCCGAGGACGACGGTAAATTCTACACCCAAGAGGAGATGGCGGACGTCGTCCGCTACGCGCAAAGCGCAGGGCTTGACGTCATTCCCTCGCTCGATTCTCCCGGGCATATGAATTACGTGGTAAAGAAGTACAACGAGCATTTTAAGACGGACATCGGCAACTACTTCCACAAGGACGGCAAGATCTCCATCGTGCAGGGCTCAAGCTACTATAAGGACCCCGTTCCGATGTCCTATTCTCGCGGCGTAGATATCGTCAACCCCGAGGCGCGCGCCTTTGCGCTCGACCTTTACGAGGAGTACGGAAAATTCTTCCGTTCGCTCGGTTGCACCAAATTCGACATCGGCGGCGACGAGCTGCTCGGCTTTGGCGAAACCATTGACGACACGCTCTCCAAATGGCAAAACCTTGACCATTGGCGCGACCACGCACGCCTCGTGACGGGCAACGAAAACGCCGTCGCGTACGACGCCTTCGTGCTTTACGTCAACGAGCTTTGCGCCCTCGTGCGCTCGCTCGGCTACACGAGCGTCCGTATGTGGAACGACGACGCGTATCGCAGCTTTGATACGGGCTACACGGGCGTCACCACGCTCGACCCCGAGATCGAAATGCAGTATTGGCTCCCCACCGCCAACGACAGCAAAAACACCCCCGCCTTCTACGTGGAAAAGGGACACGCCCTTTACAATTTCAACCACTACTATACCTATTACACCTTAGGCTTTGGCTCCATTCACAAGGTCACCCCCGAAATGATCGAGGAGAAATTTGATGCTTACACAATGGACCACGAGCATCCCGAAAACAACCTGAAAGCACCCCATCCCGCCGTCAAGGGCGGTGGCTATTGCCTGTGGAGCGACACCCCCGGTGCCGAAACCGAGGACGAGATCTTAGAGCATATCACCCCCCTCGTCCGTGCCGTCGGCAAAAAGCTTTCGGGAAAATAAGAATAAGAAAAGCAAACCTGCATATACTTTGTTCGAGCACAAATTATCAAAAAGGACTTGACAAAGTACATTTTTTGATGTATAATGTGCTCAGTGATCGAGTTGCAGAAGCCTGTGTGGCCTGCGACCGGGGGAGTTTCTGCGGAAACTCCCTTTACTTTTAGAGGGGGACATATGCCAAAATCTTTTTTATCCTTTCACGACCAAATAGATTTTCTCAAAAACGAAAAGAATCTAACCGTAAACAACCCTACACACGCCAAGGATCTGCTTTGCCGCATCGGATATTTCAGCTTGATCGGCGGCTATAAGGACCCCTTTAAGAATCGCACAACGAAGAAATTTAAGGACGGAACCACGATCGAAGACATCGCGGCGCTATATCGCTTTGATGAACAGCTGAGAGAGCTTTACCTAAAATATATTCTCCAAGTCGAGCGCCATATCCGTTCGCTCCTTTCCTACTATTTTGCAGAAAAATACGGAGAAGATCAAAGCCATTATTTGAGCGTCGCTTCCTACCGAACCGAGCCCCACTTTGCCTATGATGTGACCAAGCTCATCTCGGACAAGCTCCATCCCCTTGCGTGCGAACCCAGCAACTATCCCTACATCGACCATCACCGCACGACCCACGGGAACGTACCCCTTTGGGTACTGGTCAACGCGCTTTCCTTTGGCACGCTTTCTAAGTTTTACGTGCTGCTGACGCCCGATCTAAAAAGCAAGATCTCTCAGCACTTTGAAAGCGTCAACGAAAAGCAGCTCGAACAGCACTTGACCGTGATGACGAAATTCCGAAACGTTTGCGCCCACAACGAGCGCCTGTTTTCCTATTGCACGGTCAACGATATTCCCAACACGAACGCGCACAGACTTCTTTCGATTCCCCAAAGGGGAACGCAATACGTTTATGGAAAACGCGACCTTTTCGCGCTTACGATCTCTCTTCGCTATCTTTTATCCGACAGAGAGCTTTGGCAATTCCAAGCCGAGCTTTCTCTTGTGCTCAGCACGTATCTCGGCGCCCCCCACGCGATCCCGCAAAACGACCTTTTGCATTATATGGGCTTCCCGACAAACTGGACTTCCCTTTTCAGCTGCACCAAATAAAAATTGCCCTTGGCTCATTCGAGCCAAGGGCGTTTTGCTATAATAAAGGGTCGTTGCCTTCGTGCCGCGCGAGGGTGCTGTATACCGCTCAACGAAGAATGCGGAAATTTACGCAAGCGCCGACGCGGCGTACATTGCGGCGCCCGTCGCCGCCTCTTCCTTGGTAGAAGAAAGCGTTAAGGGGGCGTCGAACAGGCGTTCAAAGCATTTTTGTAAATAAGGGTTTACACGGAGCCCGTTTCCTGATCCGTAAAGAGCCGAGGGCGTGCCGCCCGAGGCGAGGTATGCCTCGTACATTTCGTAAAGCTCGCGTGCCATACCTTCCATCGTGCCGACGACGAGATGGCGGGGGGTAAAGTTTTCGGTGGAGAGCCCCTCGATCTTGCCGCGGAGCGAGGGATCGCGGCGCGTGCCGCTAAAGAGGGGGGTAACGGTCACGGGATCGCAAAGCGGCGTATCGAGGGCGGCGAGTGCGTCCATCGCGTCGTAGGCGCGCGCACAGTCAAAGCCCATCATTTTTGCCGCATCGCGGAAGAATTTTTCAAGCAGTGCGTAGGCTCTTCCGCCGCAAAGCGAGGCACCGACAAGCAGATAACCGCCGCCGGGGAAGGGGCGCGTTTCGAGCGCAGCGCTCGAAAGGTAAGTGCTTGCGTACGCCGAAAATTGGCTTCCCGTACCTACGTTGACGAGCATTCCCTCTCGCTTGCCGCCGAGCGCGCCGAGGAAGGACGCTTGGTTGTCGCCGATGGCGGCGGCAACGGGGATCTTTCCCTCATAGCTTCCGATGAACACACCGTCGCAAAGCGCGGGGAGCATCCCCCCGTCAATGCCCGCAAGCGCGAGCGCCTCGGCATCAAACGCACCCTTCTCGACGTCAAAAAGACCGAAGGAGGCGGCGTCCGTCGCGTCCGTCACGGGGCGCGAAAGCGAGGCAAGGCGCATTGCGATATAGTCGTGAATGGTGCAGAACACGACCGCATTTTCGGGAACGAGCCCGTTCTTTAGGTTGTAAAAATGAGTGACACAGCCATAGCCCGTCGCGAGAGGATAGCCCGTCTTTTCCGAAAGATAGGCGGCGTAGCTCTTGCCGTTTTCGTATACCTCGTCCCCTCTCGCGTCCTGCCAGGTGTAAAGGGGAGATATGGGCGTGCCGTCCTCATTGAGATACACGATGCCGTGCATCTGTCCCGTGACGCCGATCACCGCGACGTCCGTATGGCGCGAGAGAAGCTCGCGAACGGCGTCAAGCGCCGTTTTTTCGATCATTGCGACGTCTTGGCTTTTTTCAAACGCAGGAACGTCCGTGAAAAAATAGCCGTTTTTGCGCGTAAGGCTCTCTACCCCAACGCCGTTCTCAAGAACGACGGCGCTGACGGTGGTGGTACCGATATCAAGTCCGAGTGCTTTCATCTCGCACCTCAAATTCTCGTCGACGCGGGGTCAAGACGCAAGATGATGTCCTCTTGGATGGCGGGAGAAAGGTCAAGGAAGTTGACGAAGGTGCCGTGGATACGCATAATGTACACCCCGTTGGGCGCGTACTTCTTGGGGTTTTTCAGCACGGCGCGCAAGGTTTCCGCGGTCGTGACGTTGACGTAGAGGTAGAAGGGGGCGCGCCCGTCGTTCATCTCGTTGAAGAAGAGGGGCTTCACCACGCGCTCGTAGAACTGCACACCGCGCTCTTCCATCGTTTCGGCGGTAAAGTACTTGGGGTCGATGCCGAAGTGGGAAGCACAGCCTCCGTTCATCTTGGCAAAGGGAAGCTGCATTGCGGAAAGGGTGCGGAAGCCAAGACCGCCGTCCGCATTGGAGAACAGGGGGTCAATGCCGTAGCCCATCATCTCGCGTGCGGCTCTGCCGTCGGGCGTTGCGCCTACCCAATAGCCGTAGGTGAGATGGGTCGAGGGGGAGCTGAAGTCGGGGCGGAAGGGGTTGCCGAGGTAGTTCTTCATCGCCTTAACGCGATCTGCAACGCGCGTTGCGACCGTCTGTGCCTCAAGGTCTGCCTCGGGAATATTGTTGCCGTACTTGGGGCAAGCCTTGAGCCAATCGCGAAGCGCCTCGTAGCCCTTGAAATCGCACGCGCAGGCGGCGATGAGGTTCTCGGCGTCTTCGGGACGCTCACGGAGCAGGTGGTCAACTGCCACGAAGGAGTCGGCAACCACCGAAAGACCGTGGATCAGACAGCCGCTTCCGTTGTAGGGCGAGCCCTGCTCCTCGGTGTCACGCATATCGATCGCCGATTCGATGCCGCCCTCAAAGCAAGAGAGGAAGGGCACGGGAAGGAGAGAAAGCGCGCGCGACGCGCCGTTTGCGGCGTCCTGCATCTTGTCGCAGAAGAAGTCGAGATTCTGATAGAAGCGGTCGCGCAGCGTGGAAAGAAGCTCCTTCGCGTCCGTCTTGCTTTGGGGGCCGATCAAAGCACCCGTGATGGTGGACTTACCGCCCGAAAGGGTAAGCTCAAGGATCTTTGCAAGGTTGAGCCAGCTGTTGGTGGTGTTGGCGTTGTCCTTGCCCATAATGAGAGGCTCTTGACACCCCGCCACCGAGTAATCGGGAAGGTCGCAGGTATCGACCCCACTCTCCGCGAGCGTTTTGAAGAGCGAATCGTCGTTAAAGAGCGAGGGCGTCAAAACACCGGGGGTGAAGAAGAAGCGTCCAAGCTCCTCGTAGAGCTTCCTCGGTGTTTCCTTATGTAATTTTACCGAGAGAATAGGCTGGGGCAGGTTCATCTCGTAGTAGGCGTCGAGAATGGCGTAGGACATCTCGTTCGTGAGGTCCGCGCCCGCCGTGTCCTTACCGCCGACGATGACGTTTTGCGAGATCGCCCAAGAGCGCGTGCCCACGTTGTAGAACACGAGGAAGTGCGCGAAGAGCGCGGCGGCATCCTCACGCGAGAGGTTCTCCTTGGCGCGGTAGGGCTCAAAGATACGGTCGGCGTTGCCGACGGAGAAGGCAAAGGGGTTGGGCGCCTGCTCAAGACACATCATCTGCCAAAGAAGGACGTAGGACTGAAGCGCCTCACGCAGGGTGTTTGCCCCAAATTCGGGCACGCGGCGAAGAATGGCCTCCATCGTAAGAAGCTCGGCGCGGCGCTCGTCGGACGCCGTTTTTGCCTGTTCCTTTGCAAGGTCGGCATAGCGGTGGGCAAGCACGACCGAGGAAAGAAGACTCTCCTTCATCGCTTCGAGATTGCCTTTTCTCTTCTCGTCAAGCGCCTCGGTGGAAAGACGCTCGTCAATGCGGCAAACGAGTGCCGAAACGCCGTATTTTAGCGCATAGCGGAAGTCGGGGATAACGTGTCCCGTCACCTGCTCGATAAAGAAAGCCACCTCTTCGGTGTACTCCTCATAGGCGCCGTACACCTTGTTGAGGGCAGACACATAGGGGCTCTTCGACGCTCTTTCCTTCATCGCCGCAATGCGTTCTGCGGGGATCTCCTCGGTGGGCGTCGCGTAATTGTATACGTCAAGAGGATCGCAATAGCCGCGGAAGGTTTCTACGCGGAATGCGGGATTGATGAGCGCGTAGCTTGCCGCGAACGCATCTCTTTGCGTGCCTGCAAGCAGGGCGTGCTCCGAAATCTCAAGGGGGAGCTTTTCCACGATGGCGCGAAGCTCTGCCGCCGCACGCTTTTCGGGATGTCCGTCGCCGAATGCCTCGGAAGCGTCTTGCGCGATCTCACGCGACAAGAACCAGCCGTTTAAGACCTTGTGTGCTTCCCTTTCCTCATAATAAAGGTTTTTTGCCTTTTGCATAATCTTTTCTGCCGTGTTCATCATACCCTCTCCTTACGTTTTTATGATTTTGATGTCGGACGCCCGAAGAACGTCCGCAAATGCTTGATACGCTTCTCTCGATACGAAGGCGTCCTTTCCCATCGTGTAGGGAATGCCCAGCTTTTCGTACTTGGCTCTTCCGTACTCGTGATAGGAAAGAAGCTCTACCCTGCCGCGCTCTCCAAGCCCCGCCTCACGAAAGAGGCGCGCGAACGCGTGCGCGTCGTCAACGGTGGCGTTAAAGCCGCCGACCAGCGGAATACGGACGAGTGGGTCCTTGCCCGCCGCAAGCGCGAGCGCAAGGTTTTCGATCGCCCTCTCGTTCGACACCCCCGTCACACGCTTGTGGACGGCGGGATCGTGGTGCTTGACGTCCATAATCAAATGGTCGACGATGGGGAAAAATTCAGGAAAGCGCGCGGAGATCGCGTTGCTTTCGATGCAAGTGGAAATGCCCTCGCCCGCGACGAGCGAAAGAAGGCGTATTGCCCCGTCCGCTTGGAGCGTGACCTCGCCCCCCGTGAGCGTGACGCCGCCCCCGTCGAAAAACATCGGGCGCGACCGCTTCACCTCGTCGACGAGCGCGTCTACCGTGTACCCCTCGCCCCCCGCAGTCGATAACCCCTCGGGGTTGGAGCACCAAGGACAGCGCAAGGGACACCCTTGCAGGTGATATATTAGGCGGTTGCCGGGACCGTCTTGGGCGTAATGAAAGCCCTTTTGAAACAAATAAAGCATATTTCTATCCTCATTTCATTTACAGTATAGCACAGCGATATTCATTTGTCAAGCGGTTTGACAAACTATCTTTTTTCCCTTGACAAAGCCCCTTTCCGTGTGCTACAATGGGGATGTAAAATCATCCGTTTTAAAGGAGATCAAAATGGAAAAAAGAATTCCCTGGCATCATCCCGTGTTTTTTAAGAGAAACCGCGTGTTCCGCGTGTATCTCGGCGGCAAGCTGTTTGCCGATCTTCTCGGCGACGCGCCCGAGGACGGCAATCTGCCCGAGGAGTGGATCTGCTCCTCTGTACGCGCCATCAATCCCGGGCACGAGGACCCGCTTGAGGGCATCTCGCTCCGCCTTGAGGACGGCAAGCCCTTTTCCTCGCTTTTAGCCGAAAACAAAAAGGAATACCTTGGCGACCGAGAGGACCTCGGCGTGCTTGTAAAATATCTCGACAGTGCCATTCGTCTGCCGATGCAGGTGCATCCCACCCGCGCCTTCTCGCGCGAGCATTTTGGCAGCCCCTACGGCAAGGCAGAGGCGTGGCTCATTCTTGCAACGCGTGAGGACGCGTGCATCTATTTCGGCTTCTCGCGTGAGGTATCGCGTGAGGAATTCGTTGCCGCCATCGCCGAGAGCGAAACGAATAAGGACGCGATGACGCGCTTTGTCAACCGCGTGCCCGTAAAGCCCGGCGACGTGTTCTTCGTGGACGCAGGCGTCATTCACGCCATCGGCGCGGGATGCTTGATCCTTGAGGTGCAAGAGCCCTCGGACTTCACCATTCAGCCCGAATATTTCTGCGGCGACTACCGCCTAAACGACCAAGAAATGTATCTCGGTCTTGCCCCCGAAACGGCGGTCGACTGCTTCCATTTTGATAAGTTCGGTGCAAGCGTCGTGGAAAACGGACGCAAAACGCCCCGCGTTCTTTGCGAGAACGGCACGCTCAAGGCGGAAGAGCTGATCGGCGACGCTGACACCCCCTGCTTCGGTATGAAGCGCTACTTCCTTTCGCACGGCGCGTTTGCGCTGGATCTGCCCGCCGCCATCTACATTTGCGTCGAGGGTGAGGGCGAGATCCTCTCCGACGGAGAACGCACCCCCGTCAAAAAGGGCGACTACTTCTTCTTACCCGCCGCCGCAGTAGGCAAATGCACGGCAGTGACCGAGGGCAAGATGACGCTCGTTTCCTGCGTGGGCGGTAAGTGATCCCGATGAGCGCACCGAGAAACGCAGAGTATACCAAGCTCTACAATCAAAAAACCTTTTTGCGTCTTTTGCGCCGCGCACCTCTCTCCCGTGCGGACGTCGCGCGCGAGATGGGGCTCTCCCGTGCGGCGGCTTCCCTCATTGCCGAGGAGCTGATCCGCGACGGGCTCGTGACCGAAGCCCCCGTGCAGAGCGCGCCGCGCTCGGGCAGACCCCCCATTGCCCTCACCGTTTCGCCCGATGCGGCGTACGCCGTGGGCGTATATCTCAACCGCGACGGATGCTCTGCGGGCGTCGTGTCGCTTGCGGGAAAGGTCATCACCCGCGCCCGCTTCCACAATTTTGAAAAGGGGAAAACGGACGCGCTTTGCGACGCCATCGCGCGCCTCGTTCTCGCGTCGGGCGTTCCGAAAGAAAAGATCCTCGGCATCGGCATCTCCGCACCCGGACCCCTTGACGCCGCGCGCGGCAGGATCTTAAACCCCACGGGCTTCTCCCTTTGGCACAACACCGACCTTGGCGAAGAGGTCGCCGCGCAGACGGGGCTTCCCGTGCATATGGAAAACAACGCCGCTTCCCTTGCGGAGTATTTCCTCGGCAAAGAGGACGCCCAAGGGAGCGAGAGCTTTCTTCTTTTGCTCGTTGACAGCGGCGTCGGCTCGGGGCTCGTGTTAAACGGCAAGCCGTTCGTAGGCGCGCTCGGCGATACGGGCGAGCTTGGCCACATCTCCATCAAGCACGACGGCAAGCGCTGTGCGTGCGGAAACCGCGGCTGTCTTGAAGCCTACGCCGCCATTCCCAATCTCCTTGCAGGCTCCCCCTTCCCCGCGTGGGAAGACGTGATGAACGCGCGCCTTTTGCGAAGCGACGCGCTCTCCCTCTTTGAAGAGGAAACGGAGTACCTTGCGACGGGCATCGCGTCCGCCGTCAACCTCTTTGGCATTGACACCGTGCTTCTCGCGGGCGACCTTCGCTACGAGGGAGAAACCACGGCAAAGCATATCGAGGAAACGGTCGCGGAGCGCCTGCTCTTTCCCCGTCAAAAGCCCCTCTCGGTGCTTCCCGTTCGCTGGGACGAGAACACCAAGCCCTCTGCCGCCGCAGAAATCGTATTTTCCAAATATTTGCAAATATAAGTTTACATTTAGGAGTTTGTATGCAATACAAGGACTGCATCTACACCGACGGCGCGTTCCGTATGAACTACCGCCTTTACCTGCCCGATAACGCGGGAGAGGACCTACCGCTTCTCATCTATCTGCACGGTGCGGGGGAGCGAGGCGAAACGGACGAAAGCATTGCACACATCACGCGCCACGGCGTCCCAAAGCTTCTTTCCGAGGGGAAAGCACTTCCCGCCGTCGTGCTTTGTCCGCAATGCCCCACCTATGCGGTTTGGGACAATATCGTATTCCGTGTAAAGGAACTTATTGACCTTGTCACAAGGGATTTTTCCATTCAAAAGGACCGCATTTTGCTCACGGGCTCCTCAATGGGGGGCTACGGCACCTTTGCAATGGCGCTCTCCTATCCCACCCTTTTTGCCGCCATTGCCCCCGTATCGGGCGGAAATATGTCTTGGCGCACGCCCAACCTCATCTCTACCCCCGTTTACGCCGTGCACGGCGCCGCGGACACCCTCGTTCCCCCCGTTTGCTCGACGCTTATGACCGACGCGCTCACCGCCGCAGGGGGAAATGCAAGGCTTTTGCTGCTTGACGGGCTCGGACACAACGACGCCATTGACTACGCCTACCGCGAAACAGACCTTCTCCCTTGGCTCCTTTCGTGCAGACGCACCGATTTCACCCCCGTTAAGGAGTTCTGCTCGGAGTGCTTTTGAGTGAGATTTTATGCGGTTTTTTTCCTATTGCTTTTTCCTTTTTTCAGTGGTAAAATAATATTGAAATCCGAAAACCGATCCGCGTGCCTTTGCGCGCGACAGTCAAGAAAGGATATTTGCTATGCAGCTTAAAATGAGAAGATACTCGCAGCCCGTCAAGGAAAGACCGCTTCCCGACGGATTTGCTTTTCTGCCCTTCGACGGCTCGGACAAG
>JAZSBJ010000161.1:0-10657 GCA_045602305.1 Eubacteriales bacterium
AGAGACATAGAGCGTTCGGATAAAAAGAAAAACGGAACCGTTATTCGCTGGAAACCTGACCTTGAGGTCTTCACCGATATCAACATTCCGAAAGATTTTTTTGAAAGCACCCTGCGCCGTCAGGCAGTCGTCAACGGCGGCATTCGCTTCGTTTTGACCTACGAGGGCGAAGAGGGAAGCGAAACCACCGAGTATTTCTATGAAAACGGCATCGCGGGCTACATCGGGGAGATCACCGAGGGCAACGCCCTCACAGAGCCCGTCGTTTGGAATATGGAAACCAAGGGGCGCGACCGCGAGGACAAGCCCGAATACAAGCTCAAGGCGGAGATCGCCTTTGCCTGCTCCAAAACGACCAACACCACCGAATATTATCATAACTCAAGCTACCTTGAATATGGCGGCGCCCCCGATAAGGCAGTCCGCACCGCCTTCGTGTATGCGGTCGATAAGTTCTTAAAAAATCAGGGAAAATACAACAAAAACGAGGATAAGATCACCTTTGCCGACGTCGCGGAAAACCTCGTCGTCATCGTCAACAGCTCCTCGACCCAAACCTCTTATGAGAACCAGACCAAAAAGGCGATCAACAACGTCTTTATCGCGCGTGCGCTCACCGATTATCTCAAAACGCAGCTTGAGATCTACTTTACCGAAAATCCCACCGCCGCCACCACCTTTGCAACGCAGGTTTTGATCTCCAAGAGAAGCCGCGAAAAGGCGACTGAGATCAAGATCGACACGGCGGCGCTTCTCTCTAAGGGCAACACCGACCTTGCGCGCAACGTGGAAAAATTCGTCCCCTGCCGCAGCAAGGACAAAACGGTCAGGGAGCTTTACATCGTTGAGGGTGACTCGGCAATGACGTCTTGTAAGCTCGGACGCGACGCGGAATTCCAAGCCATCATCCCCGTCAGAGGTAAAACGCTCAACTGCTTAAAGAGCAGCTACGCCCGCATCTTTGAATCTCCCATCATAACCGACCTTTTGCGCGTCATCGGATGTGGCGTGGAGATCACCGCCACCAAGGGCGAAAAGGTGGGCGGCAAGACCAAGAACGAGCTTGGCAACTTCGATTTTGACCGCCTCGGCTGGTCGAAGATCATCATTTGTACGGATGCGGACGAGGACGGCTTCCAGATCAGAACGCTCATCCTCACTCTCTTCTACCGCTTGCTTCCCACCCTCATTGAGCGTGGCAGGATCTTCATCGCCGAATCCCCCCTCTTTGAGATTACAGCAAAGGACGAAACCTACTTCGCCTACAACGAGGTGGAAAAGGAAGAGATCCTCGCTAAGCTCGGCGATGTAAAATACACGCTTCAGCGAAGCAAGGGACTTGGCGAAAACGAGCCCGATATGATGTGGAAGACCACGATGTGTCCCGCCTCGCGCCGCCTCATTGCCGTCAGCCCCACGGATGCCGAGAAAACGGCAGAAATGTTTGAAACGCTCCTCGGGGACGCCATTGAGGAAAGAAAGCGCTTCATTACCGAAAACGCCCATCGCTACGCGAAGGACGCCGATATTTGATAAAAATAATCTTGTAATAGAAAGGCAATTCCAATGAACAAGCTCGAAAAAAATGCCGCATTCGGCGGCGTCAAGGGACCCCTTCTCACCATCGTGATGGACGGTGTCGGACTTGCTCCCGACACGGGCGCAAACGCTGTCCGTGCCGCACACACCCCCACCCTCGATATGCTTCTCTCCACCTATCCTATGCTCCCCCTGCGCGCGCACGGTACCGCCGTCGGACTCCCCTCTGACGACGATATGGGCAACTCCGAGGTCGGACACAACGCCCTCGGCGCAGGTCAGGTGTTTGCACAGGGCGCAAAGCTCGTATCGAACTCTATCGAAAGCGGCAAAATGTTTGATTCCGCCGCTTGGCAAGAGATCGTCACGCCTGTCAAGGGCAAGGGCACGCTCCACTTCCTCGGTCTTTTCTCGGACGGAAACGTCCACTCCCATATCGACCACCTCAAGGCAATGCTCGTCCGCGCTAAGGCAGACGGCGTTTCCCGTGTGCGCGTTCATATCTTGATCGACGGACGCGACGTCGGCGAAACCTCTGCCCTTGAATATATCCGTCCCTTTGAGGCATTTCTTGATACGCTCCGTTCTCCCGAATACGACGTTATGATCGCGTCGGGCGGCGGCAGAATGCAGGTCACGATGGACAGATACGAGGCAAACTGGAAGATGGTCGAGGATGGCTGGCACACTCACGTGCTCGGCGAGGGCAGACAGTTCGCATCCGCAGAGGAAGCAGTCCTCACCTACCGTGAGGAGCTCAAGGTCATCGACCAAGACCTTCCCCCCTTCGTCATAGCCAAGGACGGAAAACCCGTCGGCACGGTAGAGGACGGCGACAGCGTCGTATTCTTCAACTTCCGCGGCGACCGTTCCATCGAGATTTCGAAAACCTTTGAAGCAGGCGCAGACTTTGATAAGTTTGACCGCGTTCGCGTGCCCGCCGTCACCTATGCGGGTATGCTTGAGTACGACGGCGACGCGCACATTCCCTCGCGTTACCTCGTTTCTCCCCCCGAGATCACCGCAACCTCTGGCGAATATTTCTGCACCGCAGGCATTCCGCAGTTCGCCATCTCCGAAACCCAAAAGTACGGTCACGTCACCTACTTCTGGAACGGCAACCGTTCGGGCAAATTCTCCGAGGAGCTCGAAACCTACGTAGAGATCCCCTCGGACGTCGTTCCCTTTGGGCAGCGTCCTTGGATGAAGTGCGCCGGGATCACCGACGCCCTCATCGAGGCACTCCGTAGCGGCAAATACCGCTATCTGCGCGTCAATTTCCCCAACGGCGATATGGTCGGTCACACGGGCAACTTCCTCGCTACCGAGTGCAGTATGGAAGCCCTCGACCTTCAGCTTGCACGCATCTTGAAGGTCGTTGATGAGCTCGAGGGTGCCGCCATCATCACCGCCGACCACGGCAACGCCGACGAAATGGCGGAGATCGACAAGAAAACGGGCGCACCCAAGCTCGCAAAGGACGGCTCGATGAAGGCAAAGACCAGCCACACCTTAAACCCCGTCCCCTGCATCATCTATGACAACTTCACGAAGGACGCCTACACCGTAAAGGCGGCAAACCCCGCGTTCGGTCTTTCGAACATCGCCGCCACCACCGCCATCCTTCTCGGCTACAAGCCCGCCCCCGAATGGGACGAAGCCCTCATCGAAACGAAATAACATCCCCCAAAAAGCCCCCTACAGCGGGGGCTTTTCCCCTTTTCAATTGACAAAGTGCAAAAGAAGCGGTATAATAAAGAAAAAAGGCTCTCACAAAGAGGATTGGCTATGAAAAATTTTAAACGCATTCTTGTAGTTTCGCTTGCCATAGTCTTGGCTTGCGGTCTTTTTACCGCCTGCAACGATACCCCCGACGCGCCCGCAAGCAAGCTCGCCACCCCCGAAATTCGCGTAGAAAAGGGAAGTGCCACAAACATCGTGTGGGACGCCGTCGAAAACGCGGTTTCCTATGTCGTAACGGTCAATGGAAAGGACTATCCCGCCACCGCCACGTCCTTCGCCCTCACGGACAACGGGGAATATACCGTCACCGTCCGCGCCGTCGCGCAGGACGCCGCCTATAACAGCGATCCGTCGAATGTGTTAAGGCTCTCCTACGGCTTTAATGAGGATGCGGTCGTTCTGCGCTTTGCCGCCGTGTCCGACGTGCACGTTTCCTCGGAGAAAAACGCGGGCAAGCTGCGCGACGTGATGCGCAAAACCTTTGAAAAGTACGAGATCGACGCCTTTATGTTCCCGGGCGACCTCACCAACGCGCAAAACAGCGATAAAGGCGCCGTGCTTTTCTCAATGGCGCTTTTTGCAGAGAGCGTCGCACAGGGCAACGAAGACGCGAGTGTTCCCATCGTTTGGTGCCTCGGCAACCACGATTTCCCCACCTTTACCCTGGAAGCAGAGCAAAAATTCTTTTTAAACGAAACGCTTTATTCCTATCCCGCAGGCACCTCGAACTATGACGCGTCGATGGCGCTTTGCCGCGATGCCACCGACAGCTTTTTCTCGAAAGACGCGTGACCCGTTGCCTCGCTTCCCGTTCCCAACGGCTTCCGCTATAACGCCATCAACGGCTTTTCCTTCTTCGGGATTGACTATACCCACGTAAACACCGAAACGCTTGCCTTCCTAAAAGCACAGCTCGACGCGCTCTCCGCGCAAAGCCCCGAAAAGCAGATCTTCATCACCTCGCATATGCCGCATAACGGCGGCAGTCAGCCCGATGGGCTCACTGCACTTTTGCAGCAGTATCCCCAGATCGTCTACATATCGGGGCATTCTCACGACACCCTGCAAACCTATTCCGCCGTGGTAGAGGCAGAGGGCTTCCTTGAACTCAACCTAGGCCCCGGCGATCACGCCGCATACGGCATCGACGGTCCTGGCAGGGACTACAACCTCTATCAAATGAAGCAAGGGGCTATCGTTGAGGTGGATGAAAACGGACATATGCGCTTCCTCGGCATCGATTATTCGATGAACGAAACGGATTACGGCTTCACGCACACGCTCGATGAGGAGTATGTAGTCGCACAAAATCCTATGGCGATCCGCACCGCCTATTTCAGCGCCCCAAGCCAAACGGAGCAGGGGACCGTCTTATATGATAGCGTAGTCGGCAGTCTTGAGGACGAGCGCTATCACGCGCCTGCCTTCTCTGAAGCGCCCACGATGAACTTTATGAACTTAAGCGAAAACGGGGGCAAAGTAGGCATTCCCACAGCAGACGCGGCAAACGTGATGATCTATTACAGCGTATCCGTTCTCGATAAGACCGCGGACACCCCCGTGAGCATCTATGACAAGCAGGCGAAAAAGTACGTAACCACTGTCAAAACGACCGCAAATCACGTCTATTATCCCTCGGGCGGCTATATGCCCCAAAACCTGTGGTTCGACCTCAAATTTGAGAGCGCCGCCGACCCCTCGCACGAATACGTCCTATATCTGCAAGGCGCAGATGACTTCGGTAAGAAAACGGAAACGTATGCGTTCACCTTCACCTTGGCGAAAAGCACCCATCGAAGCACGGGCGCGAAAGCAAACTAACCCAAAAGCGCATACCTCGGACCCCGAGGTATGCGCTTTTCCATCACGCCGCAAGGCGTGCATATCATCACCGTGCTCCGCACGCTCCATTACCGTATAAAAACCGCAGTCCCGATGGGGATGCTCTCGTAAAGCCAACGGCTGTCCTCGTGCGAAAGACGCACGCACCCGTGGGAAATACGCATCTCCATTCGCCCGTCGATGACCTCGTTCCCCGCCCAATCAAATAGCACAGAGTGGAACATATATCCCCCGTAAAAGCACAAGGCGTACCGACACAAATAAAGGCCCTCTTTCCCGATCGACGCACTCTTATAGCAGATCTCAAAAAGCCCCGAGGGCGTCGGATGCGCGCAGTCGCCCACGGCACAAGGCAGGGAACGGACAAGTCCCCATCCCTCGTCTGCGTATTCAAGCACGTAGAGCCGCGTGCGCGAAAGATCCACCCATAAGAGAAAATCCGTCTTGCTCGAAAGATGCTCACCTGCGTATTGCGCGATCTCTCGCGCCCCCACAGAGGGAAGTGCGGTCGCCCCGCGCACATATGGCTCGATCGCGTCCCAAGGTACGCGCACGCGCCCGCCGCCGCGAAGTCCGCCGATCACGTAATGCTTTCCCGACTCCGCCTCGTATAGCCGCACCCGCGTTCCCGCGGCAATGCCCGCCGCCGTTTCCTTTAAAACGCCCTCGTAAATGTAAGGGGGAAAAAGGGCGTCCACGCTCTCCTCACCCGCAACGGGCACCGCCAAAAAAATAAAAAGAACGGCAAAAACCAAGCAACACCCTTTCATTTTCCACCTCCGCTTTTTTATTAGTTTTTGCAGAGTAAAAAAGAAAAAATCCCGTTAAAAAACGGGATTTTTTAGACGGAATTATAATTTTTCTCTGAGTGGAAGCGCGTCCTTAAACGTAAAGTGCTTTTCAAGCAACTTCCCAAAGGAGCCAATCAAAAAGCCGTTCACAAGCGCACAAACGACAGTGCCCCAACCGATGCCCACAAAGTCGCCAAAGAAGCAAAGCGAGAGGATCACGGCAATAACGCAGCTCGAAAGATCGTATACCGTCTTGACTCTGCCAATGGGCTTGGCGAATTTTCCGGCAAGCTCCTTGACGATCAGATCGTACGCCTCGGGCGGAAAATAAGTGTGAAAAAGAAGCGAAACGCCAAAGGCAGTGATCACAAGCCCAAAAACGAAGAAGAGAAGACGTGCCACCGTTCCCGTAAAGGGAATAAGGGCAATAACGCTCATCCAAGCGTCAAGAACAAAGCCGTACAAAACCGCCGTCAAAAAGGATAGAAAATACCCCTTCTTTACCTTTTTCATAACGATCGAAAGACCGATCAAAAGAAACACTTGAAGGGTGTATCCCGCCATACCGAATGTGAAAAAAGGGAGAAACGTCGAGATCTTCAAATGCAACAGATACGCGGGTGCTACCACCATGGAAAGACCGAAACTCGCTCGCTCCATAAGGGTGTTTCCCAGCGTTAAGATCACAATACCCAAAAGGTACGAAAGCTCGGAATAAAATATTCTTTTTCCCTTCATAAGACCTCCGATGTCGGACAAATTACCGTTTGATACAGAAACGGAAAAAGATATGTTACATTATAGCATAAATGCGCACTTTTTGCAATAGGCTTCCGCGTGTTTTTTTCATTGCATCTGCTCCAAAGAAAAAAACACCCGAGAGGGTGTTTTTTTCTTTGGAGCAGATGACGGGAATCGAACCCGCGTGTCTGGCTTGGGAAGCGAGCGCTCTGCCATTGAGCTACATCTGCGTGCAGTATGATTTTAGCACAAAAGGGAAGCGTTGTCAAGAGCGAAAGAAAGGTTTTTCTGTCATTTTAAAACAAAAAGACCGTGTCGGTGAGAGGACACGGTCTTTTTGAACGGAGCCGCGTGGGTTGGTCGCGGAGCCGTAAGGAATTTTATGCCATTGCGTTGAGCTTGAGGGTGAGGGCGCTCTTCTTGTGTGCGGCTGCATTCTTATGCATAATACCGCGTGCGGCAGCCTGGTCAACCTTCTTCACAGCAAGCTTGTAAGCCTCGGTTGCAACAGCCTTATCGCCGGAAGCAACTGCGGCGTTGAACTTCTTGATCACGGTACGAAGCTGAGTCTTGACCATCTGATTCTGCAGGGTCTTGGTCTGGATAACCTTAATGCGCTTCTTAGCGGACTTGATGTTTGCCATTTCGATATCCTCCTCTTTCTAGTTGTGATATGTCAGCCGCAACTGAGAGGGTGTGCGGACTGAAATCTTTTCATACTCAAGTATTATAGCACACGTTTTTCAAAATAGCAAGCCCTTTTTCCAAATTTTTTTGTCTTTTTCGTAATTTTTTTCTCGGGGCGAAAAAAACTTCTTTTTCCTGTATAAAACGCAAGGAAACCGTCCATAATCGGGGCAAGATGATGGGAGAAAACCCAAAAAACAAGGAGAATACATATGAAAACCCTAATTGCAACCCTCTTTAGCCTCGTCCTCGCACTCTTTCTTTTGCTTGCGCTTCCCGCCGCAGGAGAAGAAGCCGTTTACGAAGACACCCTGCGCCTTCACATTCTTGCCGCAAGCGATGAAACCGCCGACCAAACTGCAAAGCTCCTCGTGCGCGACGCCGTGCTTGCCACCTATGGCGAAGCCTTCCTCGCGGCAAGCGATAAAAAGAGCGCGGAAGCCTACCTTTCGTCCCGCTTGCCCGAGATTGAAAAAACGGTTAAGGATACCCTCGAAGAAAACGGGCTTGCGTACAGCGTCACCGTCACCCTCGCAGACGAGTGGTTTGACACCCGCGCCTACGGAGAGATCACGCTCCCCGAAGGGAAGTACACCGCCCTAAAGATCACGCTTGGAAAAGGCGAGGGGCAAAACTTTTGGTGTATGCTGTATCCCGCCCTCTGTGTCGCCCCCGCCCTCGGAGAACGGGTGAGCGCCGACGAAGCCTACACGGGCGCGTCCTATCAGCTCGTCAAAAACGGCTATGCCGTTCGCTTCCGCACCCTCGAATTGATTTCCTCTCTCCTCGGATAAAAAACAAGGCGAAAAGCCTTGTTTTTTTATTTTCAAATCTTGACTTTGCCAAAGTGATGTGCTAAAATGAAACCAAATAATGACTTTAAGTATGAGGAAGAAAAAATGCGTATTGTCGTCAAGGTCGGCACGTCCACGCTCGCGCACGCGAGTGGACGCCTCAACATTCGCCACGCGGAAGAGCTTTGCAAGGTGCTCTCCGATCTCAAGAACGCATCGCACGAGGTGATCCTCGTTTCGTCGGGTGCAATCGGTATGGGTATGGGAAAGCTCGCCCTCGCAAAGCGCCCCACGGACATCCCCACCAAGCAGGCGGCGGCAGCCGTTGGGCAGTGCGAGCTGATGTACACCTACGACAAGCTCTTCTCCGAGTACGACCACACAGTCGCCCAGCTTCTCCTCACGGGAAGCGACTTTAAAAATGAGGAGCGCCACGACAATTTCCGTAACACCATCGTTCGCCTTCTCGAGCTTGGCGCACTTCCCATCATCAACGAAAACGACACTGTCGCCACCGAGGAGATCAAGGTCGGCGACAACGATACCCTCTCCGCCCTCGTTGCCACGAGTGTGGAAGCGGACCTGCTCATTCTCCTCTCCGATATCGACGGGCTCTATACCGCCGTCCCGCACAAGGATAAGAGTGCCGTGCTTCTTGACGCAGTCCACGCCCTCACCCCCGAGATTATGGCACTTGGCGGGGAAAGCGATGGCACCCTCGGTACGGGCGGTATGGCAACCAAGCTCTGGGCAGCCAAAATGTGTATGGAAAGTGGTTGCGATATGGTAATCGCCAACGGCGCCGCCCCCACCACCCTTTACGACATCGTAGAAGGGAAGTCCGTTGGTACGAGATTTTATGCAAAGGGATAAACTATGACGACACAAGAAATTTTAAACGGCGCCGTCGCGGTGAAAGCCACCCTCGCCGTTTTGAGCGAGGATAAAAAGAACGCGGCGCTCTACGCAATGGCAGACGCCATCGAAGCGCGCACGGACGAAATTCTCGCGGCAAACGCCTGCGATATGGAAAAGGCAAAAGAAGTTCTCACGCCCGTGATGCTTGACCGCTTATATCTTGACGCCTCGCGTGTTCACGCAATGGCAGAGGGCGTGCGCGCCGTCGCGGCACTCCCCGATCCCGTGGGGCGCGTGCTTGCCTCGCATACGCGCAAGGACGGACTTCTCATCCAAAAGATCTCCGTTCCCATCGGCGTCGTTGCCATCATTTACGAGAGCCGTCCCAACGTCACCTCGGACGCCGCCGCCCTCGCCTTCAAAAGCGGAAACGCGTGTGTTTTGCGCGCAGGCAAGGAAGCACACAAGACCGCGTCCGCCATCACCGATGCGCTCCGCTTGGGGCTGAAGTCCTCGTCCCTGCCCGAAAATCTCGTTTCTCTCGTCGAGGACACGACGCGCGAGAGCGCAAACGAGCTGATGCACGCCGTCGGTAAGGTCGACCTTCTCATTCCGCGCGGCGGCAAAGGGCTCATCCGCGCCTGCACCGAAAACGCCACCGTCCCCTGTATTGAAACGGGTACGGGCATCTGCCATATCTACGTCGATAAGGACGCCGATATCGAGCGTGCGCTCGCCATCGTTGAAAACGCCAAAACCTCGCGCCCCTCGGTCTGCAACGCCGCCGAGGTATGCCTCGTCGATAAAGACGTCGCACCCGCCTTTCTCCCCCTGCTTGAAAAGCGTCTTTGCGGCGACCGCGCCGCCGCGGGTAAAACCCCCGTTGCGCTTCGCCTAGATACGGAAGCCGCAAAGCATATTGACGGCACCCCCGCGACCGACGAGGATTTTGACACCGAATTTCTCGACTATATCCTCGCCGTCAAGGTCGTTTGCGGCGTCGAGGAAGCCATATCCCACATCGCCCACCACTCCACCCACCACAGCGAAGCCATCGTGACCGAAAACGAGGCTACCGCCGCCCGCTTTACGGCGGCAGTCGATTCTGCGGCAGTCTACGTCAATGCGTCCACCCGCTTCACCGATGGCGGTGAGTTCGGACTCGGGTGCGAAATGGGCATCTCCACACAAAAACTCCACGCAAGAGGTCCTATGGGTCTATGTGAGCTTTGCACCTATAAATACGTCATTCGTGGCGAAGGACACGTTCGCTGAAAGGACAAAAGTATGAAAAAAACGATTGGATTCATCGGCTGCGGCAATATGGGTGCCGCGCTTGCACGCGCCGTCGCCAAAAGCGTAGCGGGTGAGGATATTCTCCTTGCCGACCTGGATGCCGAAAAGTGCCGCGCACTTGCCGACGAGCTCGGCGCCCGCGTATCAAGCGCAGAGGAAATTGCAAAGAACGCCTATGCCGTCGTGCTTGGCGTCAAGCCCCAAGCGCTTGAAAAAACGCTCGCTCCCCTAAAAGAGATCTTAAAGGGAAGAGAAGCCCCCTTCTTCTTTATCAGTATGGCGGCAGGCACGTCTATGGATAAAATCGCCGCCTACGCGGGCGCGTCCTATCCCACCGTCTGCATTATGCCCAATCTTCCCGTTGCC
>JAZSBJ010000162.1:0-1576 GCA_045602305.1 Eubacteriales bacterium
GGTGGAAATGGACGAAAAAACCGCCGCAGAGGTGGCTTTGATCGAAAATATCCAGCGTGAGGACTTAAATCCCATCGAAGAAGCCGAGGCGTATGAAACCTTGTCGACGGAATACCGTATGACGCAAGAGGAAATTGCCGCAAGAGTAGGGAAGAGCCGTTCCGCAATCGCCAACACGATGCGACTTCTCGATCTTCCCGCCGAGGTGCGCGCGCTTGTAATGAACGGAAGCCTGTCTGCAGGACACGCGAGAGCGCTTTTGGGGCTTCTCAACCGCGAAATGATGCTTGAGCTTGCACAAAAGGCGGTCGAAAACGAGTATTCCGTGCGCGATATGGAAGATGAAGTGCGTCGCGTGAACCGCCTTATCGCCAAGAGCGAGGAAACCGAGCCCGAAACGCCCCGGCCCTTCCGCGTAGACTACGTAAAGGAACTGGAGCGCAAGATGATCTCTGCGCTCGGCAGAAAGGTCAAGGTGTCCACCAAGGGGGCGAAAAAGTCGGTCACCCTCTACTTTGAGGACAATGAGGACCTTGAGGGACTGCTTGAGCAGATCCTCGGAAAAGAATTTCTCTCCGAGCTTTCTTGACATAAATTGCCAAAATTTACCATTTTTATAGGAGCGACGGAAAACACGGGCAGGGAAGCGTAAAAAAACTCCCGTTTTGCGCTCTTATAATATAGAAAGGAAGCATTTGTGTACGTAATTCGATTACTTCTTCAATATTTTGAGGAAAACTACTTCGCTTCGTCCTTGAACGCGAAGTATGAAAACCTAAACTTTACGGGGACGGTCACGACGCTTTTGATGCTGGTTGGCGGCATTTGTCTTGGCGTTTTGATCGCATCCTTCGTCATCGTTTTTGAAAAGCGGGTGCTTGGCAAATTTATCCGCGCATTGCTTGCACGGGGCGCAAACACCCCCGAAAGTGCCGCGTCGCTTGCCGATCTTGGACTTGCAGGGAACGGCTTTATCAAGCGCGAGCTATCGCGCGCGAGCGTTTCGCGCAAGCTCGTGTCGGTGGTAGACGCCGCGGGCGCCGTTTCGACCTATGAGGACGAGCTTCGCTTGGCGTTCCTCGAGGAATCGCCCGAAGAGGTGCCCGAAACGCCTGCCGAGGACGACGGGCTCGTTCCCGAGGCAGACCGCGAAACCGCGGAAACGGAAGCCCCCAAGCGGAGCTTTGGAGCAAAGGCTAAGGACTTTTTCTTCGAAAAGAAATTCAAGCCCCGCGCCATTGATTTTGCCACCGCGCGCTTCTTCATTCCCGAGGCGCTTCGCCACCGCGCCGAGCTGCGCTTCCGCGAAAAGGGAAGTTCTCCGCTTTGGCTCGTGCTTGCGTGCGTTCTCGTGCTTGCACTTTTCCTTTTGTGCTTGCGCTTTATTCCTGCGTTTGTGGGAATGCTAGATGTGTCGATTTCCAACATCAAGGGGCATTGACGTATTTTGGCATCTTCCACCGATCTTTCGCACTCGCAGTATAAAATACAGCTTCGGCGAAAGATCGAAGAAATCTGCTCAAAATCCGCCTAATGCCCTTGCAAAAAAACAAAAGCGCAGCAGAAGGCGGCACGC
>JAZSBJ010000163.1:0-3912 GCA_045602305.1 Eubacteriales bacterium
TGCATTCTGCAATGCGGGGCGTAGGGTTGCCAAAGCGCGGCTCCTTGGTCGTTCCCTTAAAGGAAAAGGTGCCGAGTAGGTTGATATCGTACAGCTCTGCAAATTCGTAGCCGTAGCCAAAGGTGCCGCTTGCGGGGATCACGGGGTTATCAAGCTCGATCCCGCAAAGCGAGATTTTCGTGTTTACCATATGATCTCCTCCTTCTCCAGCACAGGACCGTCGCGGCAAATGCGTTTGTTTCCGTATTTTGTCTTGCAAGAGCAGCCCATACAAGCGCCAAAGCCACAGCCCATACGCTCTTCAAAGCTAAACTGTCCCGAGCTTACCGACTTGTCATAAACCGCCTTAAGCATCGGCTCAGGACCGCAGGTGTAAAAATAGGTGTAATCGACCTTATCCATTGCATCGGTCACAAAGCCGCGAATGCCGTAATCGCCCGATACGGTGGTAACGAACACTTCAGCACCCAAGGCACGGAATTTTTCCTCGTAAAAGACCTCGTCCTTTGCGCCAAAGCCAAGAATGACGGAAACCTGCTTTCCTTCGGCAACAAGATCGCGGCAAAGGCGGTACATCGGGGGAACCCCTGCGCCGCCGCCGATGAGCAGGGGGCGGTCGCCCGCCAAGCGCTCGTCGTAGCCGTTTCCAAGACCCGTGAGGACGAGAAGCTCGGTGCCCCCCGTCATACGGGACATCGCTTCCGTACCGCGTCCCACCGCCTTGTAAATGATGGTAAGCGTCTTTTCGTCATAATCGCAGACCGAGATGGGGCGGCGCAGATAAAAGCCGTCCAGCTTGATGTTGACAAAGCCGCCCGCAGAGAGCCCCTCGGTGTCGCCCGCGAGGATCATCTCATAGGTGTTCTTGGCAATCTCGCGGTTCTCTAAAATCTTAAATATCGTATCCTTCATAATCAGCTGTCAATGGTAGAAATGGTCAGAGTGGTTTCTTCAAGCACGTCGAGAAGAACACGCACGGTATCCAGAGAAGTGAACATCGTCACGTTGTTTTCCGTTGCGTATTTTCTAATCTCAAAGCCGTCGCGGATCACGCCCGAGGACGAGGGATCGCTCGTGTTGATGACGTAGGCGATGTGTCCTTGACGGAGTGCGTCTGCGATCTCCTCGGAGCCGTCGGAGATCTTCTTAAGCACGTGAACGCGAATGCCGTTCTCCTTCAAGAACTTCGCCGTGCCTTCCGTGCCCTCAAGGTTAAAGCCGAGGTTGTAGAAGCGGCGAATGAGGGGGAGTGCCTCTTCCTTGTCGCAGTCGGCAATGGTGGCAAATACGGTACCGTAGTTCTGCAAGTGCATACCCGATGCCTGAAGCGCTTTAAATAGGGCTCTGTAATACTTGTCGTCGTAGCCGATTGCTTCGCCCGTCGATTTCATTTCGGGGGAGAGATATGCGTCAAGTCCGCGCAGCTTGTTAAAGGAGAAGACGGGAACCTTAACGTACCATCTCTTTTTCTCCTCAGGATAAAGGGTAAAGATGCCCTGCTCCTTAAGGGACTTGCCGAGAATACACTCGGTCGCAATGTCGGCAAGAGAATAGCCCGTTGCCTTGGAAAGGAAGGGAACGGTGCGCGAGGAACGGGGGTTTACCTCGATGATAAAGACCTCGTCGTTTTGGTCAACGATAAACTGAATGTTGTAAAGACCGACGATGCCGATGCCAAGACCCAGCTTCTTTGCGTATTGAAGAATGGTGCCCTTGACCTTGTCCGAGATGGAGAAGGTGGGATATACGCTGATAGAGTCGCCCGAGTGAATACCCGTTCTCTCAACCAGCTCCATAATGCCGGGAACGAACACGTCGTGTCCGTCGCAAATGGCGTCGACCTCGACCTCTTTACCGCTGATATACTTGTCAACAAGCACGGGCTTGTCTTCGTCAATCTCAACCGCCGTTTTAAGATAGTGGCGGAGCTGATCCTCGTTGGCGACGATCTGCATTGCGCGTCCGCCAAGTACGAAAGAGGGGCGTACAAGCACGGGGTAGCCGATCTTCGCGGCGGCGGCAACGCCGTCCTCAATCTTGGTCACGGCGCGTCCCTCGGGCTGAGGAATGCCAAGCTCCTTGAGAAGCTTCTCAAAGGCGTCGCGGTTTTCGGCTCTGTCGATCGCCGAGCAATCCGTGCCGATGATCTTTACGCCGAGATCGTGCAAGGGCTGTGCAAGGTTGATGGCAGTTTGACCGCCAAGAGAAGCAACGACACCGACGGGCTTTTCAAACTCGATGATGTTCATTACGTCCTCGGGCGTCAAGGGCTCAAAGTAGAGCTTGTCAGCCGTCGTATAGTCCGTAGAAACCGTTTCGGGATTGTTGTTGATGATGATGGCTTCGTAGCCCGAATTTTTGATGGTGGTAACGGCGTGTACGGTCGAGTAGTCAAATTCAACGCCCTGACCGATGCGGATAGGACCCGCACCCAAAACCACGATCTTCTTCTTGTCCGTCAAAACGGAATCGTTTTCACCGGTGTAGGTGGAGTAGAAGTAGGGAATATACGCGCCCGTATGGCAGGTGTCGACCATACGGAAGACGGGAAGCAGCTTGTTCTCGTGACGGAACTTCGATACGTCAGGCTCGGTGCATTTCCACATTCTTGCCACGTACTTGTCGCTAAAGCCCATCTTCTTTGCCGCCTTCAGCGTTGCAAGATCGAAGGGATGCGCTTTAAGACTTTCTTCCATATCCACGATGTGCTTGATCGCCTCAAGGAAGAAGGGCGTGATCTTGGTGATGTTGTGGATCTCTTCCACGCTTGCACCGCGATAGATCAGCTCTGCGATAGCGAAAATGTTGTCGTCGCGGAACTCGGAGATATAGGTGCGGATATCGTCATCCGACATATTGTCAAACTTGTGATGGTAGATGTGATGCACGCCGACCTCAAGAGAACGGATGCCCTTAAGCAGACATTCTTCCAGATTTGCGCCAATACCCATTACCTCGCCCGTTGCCTTCATCTGCGTGCCGAGGTGATTGGAAGCGGTGGTGAACTTATCAAAGGGGAAGCGGGGGAGCTTCGCGATCACGTAGTCGAGCTTGGGCTCAAACGCCGCATTGGTGTTGGCTATCTTGATCTCCTCAAGCGACATACCCACGGCGATCTTTGCCGTCACGCGGGCAATGGGATAGCCCGACGCCTTGGATGCCAGTGCGGAAGAGCGCGAAACACGGGGGTTGACCTCGATGAGATAGTATTGGCTGGAGTGGGGGTCAAGGGCAAACTGCACGTTACAGCCGCCCTCGATCTTAAGCTCACGAATGATCTTGATGGCAGAATCGTTGAGCATCTTTTTGTCTTGCTCGGAAAGCGTCATAATGGGCGCAACGACGAGAGAGTCGCCCGTATGAACGCCGACAGGGTCGATGTTTTCCATACCGCAGATGGTGATGGCGTTGTCGTTCGAGTCGCGCATAACCTCGAACTCGATCTCCTTGTAGCCCTTGACGCTCTTTTCGATCAAGACCTGATGCACGGGAGAGAGCTTGAAGGCGTTGCGCCCGATCTCGTAAAGCTCCTCTTCATTTTCCGCAAAGCCGCCGCCCGTACCGCCAAGCGTAAAGGCAGGACGAAGCACGACGGGATAGCCGATGCGGTCTGCCGCCGCCTTTGCTTCCTCAAGGTTGTAGGTGATCTCGGAGGGAATGACAGGCTCGCCGATCTTTTCGCAAAGCTCCTTGAAAAGCTCGCGGTCCTCAGCGCGCTCAATGCTCTCACTGCTCGTGCCGAGAAGCTCGACGCGGCACTCCTTCAAAACGCCCTTCTTTTCAAGCTGCATAGCGAGGTTTAGACCCGTCTGTCCGCCAATGCCGGGCAGAATGGCGTCGGGACGCTCGTATCTCAAAATTTTCGCAATATATTCAAGGGTAAGGGGCTCCATATAGACCTTGTCCGCAATG
>JAZSBJ010000164.1:0-1542 GCA_045602305.1 Eubacteriales bacterium
CTCCGCATCGTCGACCTTAAAGCAAAATCCGCGGAGCTTGGTGCCCAGACTCTTGATCCTAATTTTTGGAATAATCCCGATCAGGCAAACAAAATAACTCAGGAGCTCAAGCAGGCGCAGGACACAGTAGAAGACTACGAAAAGCTCTGCTCTCGCCTTGAAGACGCTATTGCACTTGCCGAAATGGCGATCGAAGAAAATGACGAATCCTCTCTCCCTGAGGTCGAAAGCGAGCTTGCGGAGATCGTAAAGGAAGAGGAAAGACGGCGCATAGAAAGCCTATTTTCGGGCGAATATGATAAAAACAACGCCATTCTCTCCTTCCACCCCGGTGCAGGCGGCACCGAGGCACAGGATTGGGCGTCAATGCTTTACCGTATGTATTGCCGCTGGGGTGAATCCCACGGCTTCAAGGTCAAGCTCATCGATTGGCTTGACGGAGATGAAGCAGGCTTAAAGAGCGCTACCATTATGGTCGAGGGACTCCACGCCTACGGCTATCTCAAAAGCGAATACGGCGTCCACCGCCTCGTGCGCGTGTCGCCCTTTGATGCATCGGGAAGACGCCAAACTTCCTTTGCCTCTGTTGAGGTAATGCCCGAGTTTGTCGACGACAACGACACCATCGAGCTGCGTGACGAGGATCTTGAGATCACCGCGCACCGTTCCTCGGGCGCGGGCGGTCAGCACATCAACAAGACCGACTCTGCCATTCGCATCGTGCATATCCCCACGGGTATCGTCGTCGGTTGCCAGACCGAGCGCTCCCAGCTCCAAAACAAGGAAACCGCGCTCAAAATGCTCAAAAGCAAGCTAATGGAGATCAAAGCGCGCGAAAAGCTCGAGCGCATTGAGGACATTCAAGGCGTCAAAACCAACATCGAGTGGGGCGCCCAGATCCGAAGCTACGTGTTTATGCCCTACACCCTCGTCAAGGATACGCGCACGGGGTACGAAACGGGCGACGTTTCCTCGGTGATGGACGGCGAGCTTGACGGCTTTATCAACGCCTATCTTAAGGATCTAGCGAAATAATACCATCTTAATATAAAACCGAAAAGGAGAAAAAACTATGCTGAAAAAAATGAAGCTTCCCGCTGCCGTTGCGCTTTTTGTGCAGTCCGTGACATTTTTTATTCTTTTCCTCGTGCTTTGGGCAAAAAAGAAGTCGCTCGCCGGCACCTTCCTCGCCGTATCCGCTATGGGCGGACTCGCTTGCGGCTGCCTGATCGCCGAGATGCGTAAGGAGATCGCCGAAACCGCCGTCGAGTTTGACGACGAGTTTGATATGGACGAGGCAGAGCTCCGCGCTGACCTTTCGGCTGACGACGGCGAGGACGTCGCGCTTTAAGCGTCGGATAAGTAAAAAAACGGCAGATTTCTGCCGTTTTTTTCTTTTTGCACCAAAAATTTAGGGCTTCCTTTTTTGCGCTTCTTTTCATATAATATTATAGTAAACGAAACGCGAAAAGGAGTCACATATGGAGTTTGTACGCTTGGGGGAAGGGAAGATGAAGCTCACCCTCACCGAGGACGAGGTGC
>JAZSBJ010000165.1:0-8716 GCA_045602305.1 Eubacteriales bacterium
TAATACTCTTGCTCGTGCAGTTCCTTCCAAAGCTCATCGAAAGTGATTCTATAGCAAGTTGTCTTATCTCTTGCATTAAAAATTTTCTCTCTTTTTCTGAAATATCCAAAAACAAGCCTATCAAGCAATCTTGTCGCAAAAAAATCCACCCAAAAAAGTTTGGATAATCTAATTGCTTTTCTGCTCTCTCTCCTTGTTTTCTCATTCGACCATTCAATGAGCCAAGCCAAAATGACTGCGCCAATGCCACTTGCACCAACACTAACGAAAATGGTGCACCATGGGTTTTGTGGGTTGATGAAATACAAGCCAAGCAATGCAAGGGAGAGGACAAGACCAATGGCATAAATCCAAAGATTTCTTTTGTTTATCCTCATCACAGCACCTTTACAACCGTCGAGGGAGAATACGTCTTGAACAACTGCTCGTTGTTGATACCGACGCTATCCGTAGCAAAGGACTTGTCCTTAAATACGGCATAGAGGGGATTCTGCTTGGCAATGGCAGTAATCACATCGTTGTCGATATCATCATCAAAGCAAGCAATGATATCGTTGCCGTTGACAGTGTAATAGGTTTTGCCATTCACTGTATGCTCCTCAATCTTAGCCGAAAGCTCCACACCGAGGTCGAGCATCACTTGGAAGAGAAGGTCGAGGGGCGTTCTGTCGGGCTTCACATTATCCACCGTAGAACCAATCAAGTCTTGGGTCATAGCAGAGGGATTGTAGTACACCTCTTGCATATTGGAAGAATCGAGTTTGAGAACACGGAAGCCGATGTCGAGACCTTGGGCTGTCAAGCCTTTTTCTTCTTTTATCTTTTTTCCAGCTTTTCTGATTCTCTCTTCACCGATATCACAAATGGTTTTGTAGCCAGCCTTGTATGCCTCAGACTTTTCGTCACACTTTTCGGGCAGCTGAACCATAATAAATTTACGGTTGCCGCCGTCCTCGGCATTCAACTGCATAACAGCATGGGCTGTTGTTGCGGAGCCACTGAAGAAGTCAAGAATAATATCATCGCTATTAGCACCAATTTCCACAAGTTCTTTAAGCAAATCTAAAGGCTTAGGATATGAAAAAATACGATTTGCAAGTATCATATTGATTTCAGTTGTTCCATTTATTGTCGTGATTCCATCTATAACTGTTCTAAATTTGATGGTGCGAGAAATATAATTTCCGTCATAATCCATTCGCTCATATTCTTTGGTATAAACATTCCACTTTTCGCCATTCTTTTTAAACTCAACGAGTTCCATGCTCAAAGCTTTTTCAAACCTTTCCTTAGACCAACGCCACTGCCAATCTCGAGGTAAATTGCCACCATTTTTTCTATGATGCCACTCCGACTCTGTTACATTTCCTGGATAAAGTATACTCCCATCAGGACACTCTATGGGATAATCCAAATTAACTCGATATTCCAAAGTTGATAAATCCAATTTCGCAGCAGAATACTTTCCTCGTTTTTCAACATGAGCGTCCACTTTGTTGTATTTTTCCGCAGTATGTGCTTTTCCGTTCAGCTGAACCTCATAAATGTTTTTAGCATAAACAAAGATATACTCGTGTTCGGTCACAATGTATTTATTATCGTTACCACCTTGCGGTTTGGATTTCCATACTCTCTGTGCAACAAAATTAGGCTCTCCAAAAACTTCATTGCAAATTTTTTTAAGGTTATCTTGTTCGCTGTCATCAATGCTAACAAAAATTACACCCTCATCAGAAAGCAAATCTCTGGCCACTTTCAGACGAGAATACATCATATTGAGCCAATCAGTATGGAATCTTCCCTTGCTTTCAGGATTAGGAACAAGACGATTTCCTTGCTCGTCATACTGTCCGCTGACCTCGGCATAGTCATCGGCAGACATAGCAAAATCATCCTCATACACAAAGTCGTTGCCAGTGTTGTATGGGGGGTCGATATATATCATTTTCACCTTGCCGAGATAGGTCTCACGGAGGAGCTTGAGAACATCGAGGTTGTCACCCTCGATATAGAGGTTTTCGGTGGTATCAAAGTCCACACTCTTTTCCTTGTCGGGACGGAGAGTCGCCGTGATACGAGAGCTTGCAAGCACCTTTGCCTTGGACTTGTCAGGCCAAGTCATTTGATATCTCTCGGCTTTATCGGAAATCAAATCTTCGGAGAGCTCTTGCTTCAAAGCATCAAAGTCAATGGCAAGTCTGACCTCGCCGTCCTCACCCTTCACCTCAGTCACAGCAGAGGGAAAGAGAGCTCTAATCTTCGCAATATTCTCACTTGTAATATGCATGGATTTCATATCGAGTTTTTCAGCCATTAGTAGCATCTCCTATGATTTTTTCTTTTAATTCTTTCACTTTTTTCGTTCTATCTACGTTGTCCAAAAGCAAAATGGCTAACAGCATCATTTGATACAGTTCATCGTACCATTCCTCAAGTTGGTCACTTGTCATTTGAGCAACTGTTTCTTTGTACTTTGAAGCATCACTCTCGTTACAATTGTTGTGTCTCAAATTAACATTGTTGAGCATAAAGAAAACATCTTCGGACAACTGTTTGTTCAACGCTTGCAGTTCTCTTCTACGAGGCTCCAATTCCGTTCCCAAAGCAAGAAGAATCGATTTTTTGGCATCAAGTTCTCCTTTGAGAGAATGATGATTGTATCGAATAACATCTATCGCCAAAGAGTGTTCTACAATTTCAGCAACAGCTGTTACTTCTGGCTTGTCTTCTATCACAAGAATTCTATCATCACAATCATAGGCCTTATGATTGTACTTTTGAAGGCAATCTTCCATAACATCTTGCAGATGATAAAAGTAGCCACCCCACTTTAGTTTTGTCCCTTCTCTTGTCATTTCCTTATAAGCCAATGACCAAAAATTATACACCAATTCTATCAGTGTCAAAAAGCCTTCAGTTACATGATTCTCTGCCAATCTTACAATGTCATCAAAGTCTATTGATTCTAAATAGTCATCTACATCCAAGAAATGCCCTCGCCATTTCCAATCATCAAAGAGATAATAGTCAACATATTTTGTAATGGTATAGCCATCATTAGAAGATAAATACAGGGTGTCCTCGCCGCTAAACATTCTAACAATTCGTGTCGTCTCGTTGGACATATTAATTGAATTCGACGCGATCTCAAATATATTTTTTCTTGCCATATTTTCTCATCCTTTCTTCAAAGCACCATTCCAAACATTTCCCTAACTTCATCCAGCCTTTTGGGATTCTTACGAATCGCGTCCGCGATGTCGGCGGGGATCTCGTCGCGGCCTGCCGCCGCGAGGTTTAGAAATTCTCGGCGCGTGGGCTCGTCCGCTTGGAAGATTTCCAACATCTTATATTGGACCTCGGGCGGCGGCGGATTGACCTTTCCCGATAAAATGTCGTAAAAATAGGGCTTAGTGATCCCAACAGCCGAATAAAAGGCAAACTGCGTCATTCCGCTTTCCTTAATCAGCTTTCTCAGAAATTCACAAAACGCCGCTTTTTCCTCCGTCATTCACACGCCCTCCTTTCAGTATGTATGTTTACATACTAACATATTTTAGGGAAAAAATCAAGAGATTTATATAAATTTTATAAAAATATATAAAAAAGCCGTTTTCCCCCCGCTTTTCTATTTTGTTTGATCTGCATTTTATTTCATTTGCTCATTTGCCCGTTCAATTTGATCATTTTCACGAAAATGATCAAATTGAATTCTATTGACGGAGCCCGACTCAAAGAAATCCCTTTTGTTCCCCAAATCGCTGTTTGCGGAACAAAAAGCCCTTCCCGCGTGGGAAGGGCTGATCGTTTTGCTTTTTACTTTTTCATAAAGAACGCGGCGCCGGCGGCGGGGATATGGACCGCGAGGTCCTTGCCCGTGTAGGTCTTGCCGTCCACGAGGTCGGTGTACTCGCCCGCGTGGCGCATCGAAACGCGCTCACAGGGGGTGTCCTTGGCGGGGAACACGCCGAGGAAGCGCTCGTCGCCGTACACGGTATTGCCCGCGGGCGCGTAGGCGTGACAGCCCGCGAGATCGGTGATCGCGCGGAGCTCGTCGGGGGTGAGGAAGGGCTTGACGTTTGCCACCGTGCGCTTGCCGTCGACCGTGGCAAGGACAACGCGGGCGTCGCCCGCTTCGTCACGGATCAGCACGTCCATCGCCGCGGTTTCCTTTACGCGGAGCGTGGGAAAATCGTACTCGTTTCTGCCCGTTTCCTCGAGCGCAATGCCCGTGAGGGATGCCGTGTTATCGAGCGACACACCCTCGTCCGAGATGACACCCGTTGCATAATTGAACATCACCATCTTGTCGGAAGGTATGTTTTTGACAACTTCTCTTTGCTTTTTGCTCATTTCAAAGGTGTAGGCGAACACAATGAGCTTGTATTCCGAGAGGTCAAGCGCGGGAAGGTCGGAAAGCAGGTAGGTGTCCGAAAGGCAGCCCGTTCTGTGCAGGTCGCAAAGGAAATCCTCCATAAAGCCAGCGCGGAGCTTTTTCGAGATATTCATATGCTGAATGCACTCGTCGTCGATGAGGACGAGAATGTCGGCGGCACTCCTTTGCGGGAGCGCGTGCAAGCGGTCGTTCACCTTCACGAGGCGTGCAAACTCGTCCATAATTTCGGGGGCGTCAAACCAGCCGCCGCCGAGATCCATCCACCAAAAGCCCGAGCCCGTGGAGTGGTTCTTGGCAAACTCGCGCCAAAAGACGGCTTGCGTGTCCACAAAGCCGCGGCTCTCCCAGCCCGCTTCCACGCCCGTGGCGAGGTAGGTGCGGTTGTCAAGCTCGTCAAGCCAAATCTTCCTACGGTTGACCGACTGCGTTGCGGTCATTGCGCCGCCCGCGTCGCCTGCTTGGCATCTGTGATAGGACTTGGGCGCGGCGAAAAAGTCAACGTAGGGGGAATCAAGAAGGCGCTTTGTCGTACAATGCCCCGTGTATGCGGCGTCGTCGATATGCACGACATAGCCGTAAAAGGCACCGACGAGCTTCTCAGGCACTTTCGCCTTGATCACTTTACCAAAATGCTCGATGGCGTCGCAGTTGATCTCGGAATTAAAGATGTCAAGGTCGGTCGATATCGTCTGCTTCGGGTCGGCGCGGAAGAAGCCGCGAACGGTATCGGTGATGCGGTATCTTTCCTCGGGCGTAGGAAGAACGAGGGTGTTCTCCGTCACATCGGGACTTTGGCACCACGCCTCGGCAAGCGCCTCGCGTGAGCCGTACTTTTTCAGACCCCACGCATAGAAGGCACGCTTGTTGCAGATACCGTAATCGCCGTAGCGCGCGTTGATCCTACCCCAAAGGATGCACTCGCCCGACGTACCGTAGGCGATGTGGTACGCGATGATGCGGTCGGCGTACTTACTGCTCTCAAGGCGATCGATCAGCTTTTCGAGAGCGACACCTGCATCCCGTAACCACTTTTTCGAGGCAAAGCTTTGGCGTGCGATAAGCCCACCGACATTCGGACGGGGGTCGACAAAGTCGCCCGCCATATAGTAGCCGTTCGGCGCCTCATAGCCGATGTAGTCGTGCTTTTCGGTGCCGACAAGCGCGCGGATCTCCTCTGCCGTTTGGGGACCGCCGGGATACACGAAAACCTCCTCGGGATTTTCGTAGCACCAATCCACGGGAACGTTGAGCTTGATGCGGGGGATAAAATATCCGTCGGGATCCTGACGGAAGATCTCCTCAAGCACGCGGTCGGTGAGCGAATAATCGTATTCGTCCACCCCCATCCAGCCTGCGTGGAGAATGCAGGTGTGAAGCTTCACGCCCGCATCGGCAAAGCCCTTGTGATATTTACCGTAGCGCGAAAGGTCCTCGGTAAACACGAGGGGAAGCCCCTTTTCGTTCTTTAGGGGCGGGTCGTATGCGAAGCCGAGCCTAGACCAAAAAACGGGATTGTTTTTTAGGAGCGCGTAGATTTCTTCTCTTTTCATATCGCCATACCTCATATAAGTTTGGCGCCGCCGTGGGCGGCGCCTTGGTAAAGATGAAATTACAGCTTGACAGCCTTGCCCGTTGCAATGCTCTCGTAGCAAGCGTTCATTGCCTCGATAGTCTTCTTGTGCCAAGCGAGATTGATCTTGGGCGTTCTCTTTAAGCGAATGTTCTCAACAAACTCGTCGATAAGTCCCACCCACTCGTCAAAATAGGTGTATTGTACGGTGTAGGTATCGTCGGGCGAGCCGTTGTGATAGGTGTTGGGACCGAAGCAATCGGTAAGGACGGTGCCCTCGGTGCCGTGAATGACGAGGTTGACCTCCATTCGCTTGGGGAACACCTCCCAACCGGGACCGGGAACCTTGAGCTTATGCTCTGCTCTCGACCAGCTGGGGTCGAGCGAGAAGATGACGCCGTTCTTCATTCTGCCGACGACGGCGAGCATATCCTCTTCCTCAAGGTCGTGGCGCATATTGGGCGCGACCTTGGCGAAAATGACGTCGAACTCGCTGTTCGTCACCTCACGGATGAGGTCGAAGATGTGGGGGTGGTCGCAAAGCGCGCCACCGCGGAACTTATCGCTTCCCTCTTTAATGCGGATGCGCTTGCCGTAGCTCTTTTCGGGCATACCCTGCCAAGGGAACGCCCAAACGGGAGAAAGGGTAATGTTGGTCGCGTTGAACGCCTCGGTTTCCCCGACAGCCTTGCTCGCCACCAGCTCCTTGGTACGCATCACAACGGGATTGTAGTGCAATTCAAGCTCGACTTGGCAGGTGATGCCGCTTTCCGCAACCAGTCTTTCCATCTCCGCATATTCGTCCATATCGAAGGTGGGGACCTTCATCGAAAGAATGTTGATCTTTCTCTCGGCGCAAAGTCTGACTTGGCGAAGGTGGTCGCTGTTCTCGCTTGCGAGAACGACCGCCTCGATCTCGGGGTGTGCATCAAGCATTGCCTCATCCGAGTCGTAGCAGGGGATGCCCTGTACGCTGCGAAGGAACACTTCCTTCACTTCGTCGTTCGCCGTGGAAACGGCGATCCATTCGAGCTTGGGGTTGTTCTTAAGAACGTCGTAGTATTTTCTCGTATGACCGTGTGTCATACTCATCATAGCAACCTTTAATCTTTTCATTGTTATGCCTCCACCTTTACGTTTTCAAGAGAAGCCAGCGATGCCTTTGCCGCCGCAACGACCTTTGCTAAGTGCGCGCACTTCTCGCTGTTTGCCTTTTGCGCGTCCGCACTCTTTGCAACCGCGAAAGCATTTCTTATGGTGTTGATCTCCATCTCGCTGTAGCCGTAAAGCTCGGTGTCGGTGTCCATAAACACCTTTTTATTCTTGCCGAGCACGTAGATGGACTCTTGGGGCATCTGGGTATCTACCACTCTGTCGCACGCCACGCCTCGATCGGTGATGATCTCGTGCTTATCCACGCTTCTCTCACCCTCGGCGAGCGTTGCGCCGAGCTCAATGGTGCAAACACAGCCGTTCTCGGTTTCCACGATGCAGTTCATCGTGTTCTTGCCCGCGATGGCAAAGATCTCCTTCGCCTTCGAGTCAATGGTGAATTCAAGGATACCTACCTCACGCGCGAGAAGCTCGAAAAGGTCGCTTCCCTTCTTCGCGGTGTGACCGATGCGGTAGGTGCACATATTGCCGAGACGGCCGTTTAAAACAAGCAAGCGAAGCTCGATAAAGCGTCTTTCGCTCTCCCAAGGAAGCAGGGGAACGTCCACCCCGTCGACCTTGACCGTCTTTGCATCCGCCGAGAGAACAGCTTTCGCGGCAACGGAATATTTATCAAGAAGTAAATCTAAACCCTTTTGCATTTTATTTTCTCCTTACAGCATTTTGATTCTGGGGCTGTACTTCGCAAGGTACGCCGCATTCTTCTCGTCGCCGCCGGGGGTGTTGGCGCTCGACCAGCAGGGCGCCTTGATGCCGCGGCGCTGGCACTCCTTCACGCACTCGATCTCAAGCATATGCGCAATGTAGAAGTCGACGATGTTGGAGATGGGCGCGATGGGGGTGTCAAAGCCCTCGATCTCGATGACGGCGTCGCCGACGGGGTTGAAGTCGTCGATGCAAACGTCCGCATACTCAAAGAGATTGGTCTTGTTCGGGTGACGGATGAAGTGATCCTCGGGCATCTCATCCTGCCAATAGCTCGAGGAAACGGCGATGATCTTGGCGCCCGCACGCTTGGCTTCCATCACAGCGTCGATGGTGGCGGGGTTGATGCCGATGTTGTGGAACACGATGAGAAGGTCGCCGGGCTGCAATTTATAGTACTTCATAATGGCGGCACCGTAGTTGACCGTTCTCTCAAGCTCAAGGTACTTGAGCGCCTGGTTGAACACGGTAAGACCGTTCTCGGCGATGGGGTTGATGTTGGCAAGACCGCCCGCGCGGAAGAACATCTCGCCCATCGCGAGCGTGGTGTGTCCGCCGCCCGCGTAGACGTTGATGAGCTTGTCGGCGGCGATGGCGTCCGCCATCAGCTTCGCAGCGGCCTTGATGTTGGCCTCCTGCTTCTCTGCGACCTCCCTGATGTTGGCGATCGCCTTGTCGATGTAGCCGTAGTCGTTCAGCATAGCTGTCTTCCTTTCTATTGTTGACGTTGGACGTTAGACATTGGACGAGACTATTTCGCTCCGAGCACCCGTCTGTAGTTCTCGCCGATGGTGTCCCAGAGCTTGAGCGCGTCCGGCGCGCCGACAACCGTGCCGTAGCCGCCGCGGTAGGTCCACGCGGCGATGCGGTCC
>JAZSBJ010000166.1:0-4386 GCA_045602305.1 Eubacteriales bacterium
CCGTCAAAACACGGTATCCGCGCTTCTCTGCCACCTCTTTGATGTGCGAGAGCGCTGTGGACTTGCCGCCACAAGGACCACCCGTTACTACGATCCTTACGATTTTCATACATTCTCCTTGTTCTCCGCGTCCACGCCCGCCCAAAAGCGGGTGATGAGTGCCGTCAAGGCGGCGCGGTCGCCTGCATATTTTAAGGAACGCCACGAGGCGGGGAATACGCGGCGGCACGCCTCGTCCCGCAGACGGTCGTCGATCAAGACGGCAACGCCTCTGTCGTCCTCGCGTCGAATGACGCGCCCTGCCGCCTGCAAAATGCGGTTAAGACCGGGGTAAAGATAGGCGTATTCCTTTCCTTCCCCGTAGAGGTCGCCGTAGTACGAGGCGATCAGCTCCCTCTCGGCAGAAACGCCAGGGAGTCCCACGCCAACGACGACGGTGCCGATGAGGCGCCGCCCCACGAGGTCAACGCCCTCGGAAAAGATTCCGCCACTCACGCAAAAGCCGACGAAATAACCTTCTCCCTCTTCCTTGAAGTTGGAGAGAAAGGCTTCTCGCTCAGACGTGGTCATACCGCGCTTTTGTACTGCCATCGGTGTTTTTGGGGTGAGGGTGTGGAACGCCCGCGCCACGTCTTCCATATAGTCGTACGAGGGGCAGAATACCATATAATTGCCGCGGCGCGGCTTCATTGCGGTGATGATGATACGCGCAATTTCGGGGAGCGTATCCTCTCTTGCCGTGGCGCGCACGGAAACCTTGTCCATAATGCCGACGCAAAGCGCACCGCTTTCAAAGGGAGAGGGGACCTCGATCTTGACCGAACGGCGGTCGCCCGCGATGAGCGAACGGTAATAGTCAAGCGGAGAGAGCGTCGCCGAGAAGAATACATCCCCCGAACCGAGGGAGAGCCTTTCTCCCAAGCGCTCGGACGGATCAATGCAGAAGAAGCACAAAAGGCGCTCGTCGTCCGTTCTTTGCGCGTAGGTCAAAAAGCGGCTGTCGTAGGCGTCAAGGCGGGATAGGAAGCCCGAAAGGGTAAGAAGCACGCCTCGCTTTTCCTTGGAAAAGGGCTCCATCATACCGATGCGCCGCTGGTTTAACAGAGATACGCCCGCCTCTAACAGCTCGTGAAACGCCGTCGGGAAATTGGCGGAGCGAGCAAAGCCGTAGCTTTTTCCGTCCTCTGCGACGCGCACTTCGTCGCGCAAGAGGTGGTCCACCGTTTTTCCAAAGCCGCGATACAGACGCAAAAGCACGCTTTTTCTCTCGCTATCGTCCGAAAAGAGAGTGAGGGCGTTTTCAAAAAACGCCGTGTCTAGCGTGCCAGAATAGATCTCCCTTGCACGGTCGGGGAGATTGTGCGCCTCGTCTACGAGGAAAAAGCATTCTCCGTCCCGCGGGAAAAGTCCGCGCGGCGTGGCGTTGGGATCAAACAGATAGTTATAGTCCCCGATCACAAGGTCTGCGTATTTGCTATACGCAACGGCGAGGCGGTAGGGGCAGGTATCGTGGGCGCGTGCGGTTTCGGCGAGCGTTTTCTCGTCCACAACGGCAAGGCGTCGATCGAGAAGCGCACGGAGCGCCGAGGAAAGCGTTTTTTGCGCGGCGGCGCGGCGGTGGCAGGCACCGCACTCACCCCTTTCCATACGGGACGCACACATTCGCTCCTTGGCGACAAGATGCAAGGCACGCAGATGCATTCCCTTCTCATACAAAAGCTCTGCCGCATCGCACGCGGCGCGTGCAGAGGTGTTTTTCGAGGTGAGATAAAAGAGCTTTTTCGTATGCCCGTTTCCCATCGCGCGCAAGGCGGGAAACAGCACCGCCATCGTTTTTCCCGTACCCGTGGGGGCAACGGCAAACAGCTCTTCCCCCTGCTTGACGGCGGCGTAAACGGCGCTCATCATATCCTTTTGTCCCTCTCGCGCATCCTTATAGGGGAATGGGACGGAGAGAAAGGTGGGAAGTCGATCCGTCACGCGCTCCATTTCGTACGCCGCATCGGTGACGAGGGCGGTGAGAAGCTTCGCAAAGAAGCGCTCGAGCGCCTCGGGGGCGGGTGTTTCGCAAAGCATCTCCTCTGTTCCCTCTTCGTCTAAAAGACGGAAGGAAAAGCCCAAGCGTCCGCGCTCGGCAAAGGCGTAGCACAAAACGAAGCCCAAGGCGCGCAAAAGGCGCATAGCTTCCTTGCGTGCTTCGCTTGCGGTATTCTTGGGGATGAGAAAGCTGCGAGAGAGGACGGGACGCCCATCCTCTTCTTGGAGATATGCGCGCGCCGAAAGGTGCCCCGCATAAGCGGGAACAGCAAATGCGGCGGTCGCTTCGATGGCTTCTCCCTTGGTGGGAAGCTCCTCGGGGAAGGCTTCCACGCCGTCGTGTCCCAAATGGAGAGAGGCGGACAAGACGAGCTCCTCCGCCGAAAGACGGAGGATTTTTTCTTTTGCATCAAACTTCACGAAAAAATTCTCCTTATTTTTTAAAAAGGACTTGCTTTTTTGAAAAAGATATGCTATAATGGCTAGGCGACGAAACGGAGGCATAGCTCAGTCGGTTAGAGCACTTGCTTCACATGCAAGGGGTCATAGGTTCGAGTCCTATTGTCTCCACCACCGTTTCTTTGCACCCTATGGAGGCATAGCTCAGTTGGTTAGAGTACTTGCTTGACATGCAAGGGGTCACTGGTTCGAGTCCAGTTGTCTCCACCAAGACCTACACGAAGGTGTAGGTTTTTTCTTTGGAAGAAAGGAGCTTTATGAAAAAGAGAAGGCTTTTCGGATCTCTCTTGCTCGTTGTGACTGCCTTTATTTGGGGATTGGGTTTTCCGATGCAATCTATGGCGCTTGAGCATATCGGTGCCGCGACCTTGACCTGTGTGAGAAACGTCATCGCGGGATTTTTCCTTTTGGCGCTCATTCCCCTGTTTGATAAAAAAAGCGGCAGACGGCTGATCGTTCGCACCGAAAAGGGGGTGCGGGCAGGATTTACGCGCCGCGAGCTTTTGGGCGGTGTCCTATGCGGCATCTTGCTCGGCACGGCAACAACGCTTCAACAGCTTGGCATTTCCTCGGAAGAAACCGACTCGGGTAAGGCGGCGTTTATCACCGCGCTCTATATGGTCATCGTTCCCTTGCTTGGACTGTTTCGCCGCCGCTTTCCCTCGCGCCGTGTATTTTTAAGCGTGGCGCTTGCGGTGCTTGGCTCCTATTTTTTGACAGCAAACATCGTCTTTTCGGGCACGGGGATCGGGGGATTCTTTTCTTCCCTCGTAAGTAGTGGCTTCCATTTTGCCTTTGGAGATCTGATGGTCTTCCTTTGTGCCTTTGTGTTTGCCCTGCACGTGTTCGTGATCGACCTGTTTTCGACGGAAACGGACGGCGTGCGAATGTCTTGTATTCAGTTTTTTACAGCGTCGCTCATCACGCTTCCCGTGATGCTGATCGCAGAGGACGTGAGCATCCCTTCTCTGCTTGCGGCGGCGCTTCCCGTGCTATATCTCGGTATTTTCTCAAGCGGTGTTGCCTACACGGGACAGATCGTGGGACAAAAGTACGTGGAAGTCACCGTTGCGACCTTGATTTTATCGCTCGAATCCGTGTTCGGGGCGCTCGGCGGTGCGGTTCTTTTGAACGAAACCAAAACGCCCTTGCAGCTTTTCGGATGCCTTGTCGTGCTTGGGGCTGTAGTCCTTGCACAGCTTCCCGCCAAAAAGAAATGATTTTTTCGCGCTGTCAGTCCGACAGCGCGTTTTTTTCTAAAAGGGTGCGGAGTGCTTCAAACTCCTCGGGCAAGGGGGAAGAAAAGCTCACGCGCTCGCCGCTTGTGGGATGGACGAAGGAGATGCGCTCTGCGTGGAGTGCCTGCCCCGAAAGAAGGCTTGCGTGCCTTTTTTCAAAGGCGGTGCCGCCACCGCCGTAGAGGGTATCTCCCAAAAGCGGATGCCCAAGATGCGCCATATGTACGCGGATCTGGTGCGTGCGTCCCGTTTCCAGCCGCAGACGCAGGTGGGTATAGCCGGGATATCGGGCGATGACCTCCCAGTGGGTGACGGCTTCGCGGCTGTTCTGCTGCGTGACGGCCATTTTCTTGCGATCGGCGGGATGGCGGCCGATGGGCGCGTTGACCGTGCCGCTGTCTTCCCGCAGATTTCCGCAGACGATGGCCTCATAGGTGCGGGCAAGGGAATGATCCTTCAGCTGATCCGCCAGCTTCTGATGGGCAAAATCATTTTTGGCCACAATGAGCAAACCGGAGGTATCCATATCGATGCGGTGAACGATGCCGGGGCGCAGCGCGCCGTTGATGCCGGAAAGATCCTTACAGTGGAACATGAGGGCGTTGACCAGCGTTCCGCTCCAATGTCCGGCGGCGGGATGCACCACAAGACC
>JAZSBJ010000167.1:0-4166 GCA_045602305.1 Eubacteriales bacterium
CTTGCGCCCTTTGAAAAAGAGATCTCCGCCGCCAAGGAAAAGCTCGAGGGAGAAACGCTCGAGATTCCCGACGACGTATCTGAGTACAAATGTGAGCTTTGCGGAAAGAGCCTCATTTATAAAACGGGACGCTTTGGCAGATTTTTGGCCTGCGCTGGCTATCCCGAATGTAAGAACACCAAGGCAATCGATAAGAACGGTGCCCCCGTTGAAAAGAAAGAAAAGACGGAAGAGCTTGCAGACTTCAAATGTGAACTTTGCGGCGCCGACGTCGTTCTTCGCTCGGGCAGACACGGACAGTTCTACGCTTGTACCCGTTACCCCGAATGTCGCTTTACCAAGCCCAAGGTCAATCCCTTGCGCGTTCATTGCCCCGATTGCGGTGCGCAGGTTCTCGTTCGCCGCGCACGCGGCAAGAGCCTCTTCTACAGCTGTGAGAGATATCCCGAATGCCAATTCTCGGTTTGGGATATGCCCACCGAGGAAAAATGCCCCACTTGCGGCGATATGCTTCTTCAGCGCAAGAGCAAAAAGCTCTTGATCTGCCGCAACAAGGCGTGCGGATATAAGGCAGAATATACTCACGATGAGGAAGTGACCGATGGCGCCGAGGATTAATGTCATCGGCGCGGGCCTTGCAGGGTGTGAGGCGGCATACGCCGCGGCGCGCCTCGGTGTGGCGGTAGAGCTTTATGAAATGAAGCCCAAAAAGTTTACGCCCGCGCACAAATACGATGGCTTTGCGGAGCTGGTTTGCTCAAATTCCTTGCGCTCCAATCAAATCTACAACGCCGTAGGACTTTTGAAGGAAGAGCTTTCGCTTCTTGGCTCGCTTATTATGGAAGCGGCAAAGGAAACGGCAGTTCCCGCAGGTACAGCACTTGCCGTAGACCGCGTACGCTTTTCCGACTATATTACGAAAAAGATCTCCGAGCATCCCTTGATCACGGTGCATACGGGGGTCGAGATCACAGAGATCCCGCGCGATGAAATTACTGTCGTCGCAAGCGGTCCCTTGACGGACGGCGCTTTAGCAGAGGATATTTTGCGCCTGATCGGCAAGGATACGCTCTATTTTTACGATGCCGCCGCCCCCATCGTGGAAGCGTCGAGCATTGATTTTGATAAGGCGTATTTTGCTTCCCGATACGGAAAAGGGGAGAGTGACGATTACGTCAACTGCCCGATGACCAAGGAAGAATACGAGGCGTTTTACGCCGCACTCGTCGGTGCAGAGGAAGCACCGCTTCACGCGTTTGACGTACCCAACGAAAAGGAAGTACGCGTGTTTGAGGGGTGTATGCCCGTTGAGGTGATGGCACGCCGCGGCGCGGATACACTTTTGTTCGGTCCCTTGAAGCCAGTGGGGCTTCCCGATCCAAAAACGGGACGGGAGCCGTATGCGGTCGTACAGCTGCGTGCGGAAAACAGAGAGAAGACGATGTACAACCTCGTCGGCTTTCAAACGCATCTTACTTTTCCGGAGCAACGACGTGTGTTTCGTATGATCCCCGGGCTTGAAAACGCAGAGTTTTTACGCTACGGCGTGATGCATCGCAACACCTATCTTGCTTCTCCTGGACTGATTACAAGTACTTATTCCTTGGCAGAAACAAAAAACATCTTTTTTGCAGGACAAATGACGGGTGTCGAGGGATATGTGGAATCGACGGGCTCAGGCTTTGTTGCGGGCGTGTCGGCAGCGCGCCTTGCGCTGGGACTTTCCCCTCTGCCGTTTCCCAAAGAAACGATGCTCGGCGCAATGGCAGAATATGTGAGCATCGGAAACGGCAGCGATTTTCAGCCGATGAATGCAAATTTTGGCATCATTCCACCCCTTGAAAAAAAGGTCAAGGGCGGAAAAGCGGCACGCAATGACGCGTACGCCGCGAGAGCAGTGGAAAGCATCAAAGCATTTATTCCCCTTTTATTCGATTAAAAAGGAGATTTTATGAAAATTATTTTGGACGCAATGAGTGGGGATTTTGCTCCCCTTGAGATTCTGCGCGGCGCACAGGCGGCAAAGTCGGAATATCCCGAGATCGAGCTTGTGCTTGTTGGCAATCCCGAAAAGATCCTTTCGGTGGCAACAGAAAACGGCGTTGATATTTCCAAAATGGAGATCCGTTCTGCCACGAGCGTGATCTCAATGGAAGACGCCCCTCTTAGCGTCATCCACGATAAAAAGGATTCCTCGATGGGCGTTGGCTTAAAAATGCTTGCCCAAGGGGAAGGGGACGCCTTTGTGAGTGCAGGAAACACGGGCGCGCTCCTTGCGGGCGCATCTCTTATAGTGCGTCGCTTGAAGGGCGTTGCGCGCCCCGGCATCGGTGCGATTTTACCCCTTGCCAACCCCGTGCTTCTTTTGGATTCGGGCGCGAACATCGCTGTTACCGAGGAAAACCTCGAGATGTTTGCCATTATGGGCTCTGTGTATATGAAAAAGATCTACGGCATCGCGCATCCGCGCGTCGGGCAGATCAATAACGGAAGCGAGCCCACTAAGGGCTTGCCCCTGCAAATTGCCGCATACGAGCGTCTTTCCAAAAACGAAAGCATCAATTTCGTAGGAAACATCGAGGGAAAGGACATTCCCTTCGATAAGTGCGACGTTTTGGTCGCTGACGGCTTTACGGGGAACGTCATCCTCAAGCTCACAGAGGGTATGGGCAAAATGATGCTCCAAACGATGAAGGAGTTTTTCTATGCAAACGCCCTCACGATGCTCAGTGCGAGCTTAATGAAATCGAGAATCAACGACCTTAAGCACCGTTACGATTCCTCGGAGCACGGCGGTGCGCCCATTCTCGGCATCAAAAAGCCCGTCATCAAAGCACACGGCGGGTCGGACGCAAAGGCGATCAAAAACGCGATCTTCCAAGCCTTTGGGTTCGTAAAGGACGATATTAACGGAGAGATCGAGGCGGTGGCGAGTGCGCTTTCCGCCAAACAAAAAGATACGCAGTAAAACAGTAAAGGAAAAGGACTATGGCACTTGGCAGAAATCCGAGCGAGCTTTCTAAATTCACAGGATACCGCTTTAAGGATATCTCTTTGCTCGAAACGGCTTTAACACACTCCTCTTATACCAATGAATGCCGAAAGAGTGCGCCTGTGAAATGCAACGAGCGTCTTGAATTTTTAGGGGACGCGGTGTTACAGATCCTCGTCAGCGATCATTTGTTTTCACGCTTTGAAAACAGTGCAGAGGGGGAGCTCACCAAGCTCCGTCAGCATCTCGTTTGCGAAACCACGCTCGCGGCACTCGCGCGCAAAATCTCTCTTGGGGAATTTTTAATCCTCGGCAAGGGAGAGGAGCAGAATGGCGGCAGAGAGCATTTGGCACTGCTTGCCGATGCCTTTGAAGCGCTGCTTGCAGCCATCTATCTTGACGACGGGCATAGTATGGAGTTCTTGCGCGTGTTTCTCTTGGGACTTATGAAGGAAGAGCTTGCCGCGTGTGAAAGAAGCCGAGGCGGTGACTATAAAACGCGCTTACAGCAGCTCGTTCAGCAGGACGGCAAAGAGGTTTTGAGCTATGCCGTGGTATCGGAAGCAGGACCCGATCACGACAAGGTCTTTGAGGTCTGTGCGATGCTTAACAGCAATCCCATCGGCAAGGGAAGAGGACACTCCAAGCGCGAAGCGGAGCAAGCGGCTGCCAAGGAAGCGCTGGCACTTTTCGGCGTCAGCGACGACGAATAACGAAATTAGATAAGGACAACGAAGAATGTATTTAAAATCTCTTGAATTACACGGCTTTAAATCCTTCCCAAATAAAACGGTACTCACATTTGAGCCCGGAACGACGGTCGTCGTAGGTCCTAACGGAAGCGGAAAGTCTAACATTTCGGATGCTATGCGTTGGGTTCTCGGTGAGATTTCCAGCCGTAATATTCGCGGTACCAAGATGGAAGACGTCATTTTCGGCGGTACGGATCTGCGCCGTCCGATGAGCTTCGCTGAGGTTTCCGTAACCTTTGATAACAGCGCTCCCGAGCATCGAATCGACTCGCCCTATGACGAGATCACCGTCACGCGCCGCTATTATCGTTCGGGTGACAGTGAATATATGATCAACCGCAAGAATTGCCGCTTGCGCGACATCCACGAGCTTTTTATGAACACGGGTGTCGGTCGTGAGGGCTATTCCATCATCGGTCAGG
>JAZSBJ010000168.1:0-14366 GCA_045602305.1 Eubacteriales bacterium
AAATTTTTCATCAAAGGAGCAGTCTATGCAAAACGCAGCCTATTACCGCGCCCGTGCCAGAGAGCAGATGGGCGGCAAGATCTTCGCCAACAATTGGCTGATGGCGCTCGTCATTTGCCTTTTGTATTCCATCGTTTTGATGGTTGCCTCGTACGTGATCGTCGGTGCCTTTTTGGTTGAGGGCTTTTGCGCTTTCGGTCTTGCCCACGTCTTTTTGTCGGTGGTGCGCGGAAGAAAAAGCACCTATGAGATTGCAGACGTCACGGCAGGCAAAGACCAGGTCGGTGAGCTTTTCGTGCTTTCGCTTCTCAAAAACATTTTCCTCTTCCTTTGGGCGCTCATTCCCATCGTTGGCATTGTGAAAATGTTTTCCTACGCGATGACCTACTATATCAAGTACGACCATCCCGAATACGATTGGCGTCAAGCCATCACCGAGAGCCGCCGTATGATGAACGGACACAAGTGGGAGCTGTTTTGTCTTAAGCTCTCCTTCCTCGGTTGGATGATCGTGGGTGCGCTTTGCATCGTCGGCACGCTTTGGGTGACGCCCTATATGTGGGTGGCAGAGGCAAACTTCTACGAGGACTTGAAGCGCCTCGAGGAGCCCGAGATCGAGATCCCTCACGTAGAGGAGCAGGCGTAACTTTAGAAAACAAAGGGGTTGCTTCATTAAGAATTCAGTAGACAAAGTCGTTTTTTCAAAAACGACGAAAAAGCGATTTCCTTACGGAAATCGCTTTTTTACTGAATTCTTATGTTTTTAGAAAAGAGGGTAGATTGATTTAGAGCAGAATTTTTCGTTCTCGAGCGTGAGGCGTATATATATACGTCGAGCGATGAGAACGGAAAAAGCAAACAAAAATTGAATCATAATGGAGAAAACCGTAAGGTTTTCAACCTTAGATTCTGAGAATTGCTTTGTTTTTGAAAAAGGCTAAGCCTTTATTTTCTCCTTCCCTTTTTTGTTTGCGTTTATGCCTAAATAAATCAGCCTCTTTGCTTACTTTTGCAAACAGTTCTTTACAATCTCGTGAAGCTCAGGGAGCATCGACTCGATGACCTGCGCCTGACGGATCTGGTTGCGGGCGCGGTCGAGGTTGTGGCGCGCGCGGTGCGTGCGGAAGTATACGTCGCCGTTTAGGTCGTCGGTGAGGAAGCGCATACCGCATTCGAGCGTCATAAGAAGTGCGCTCTCGGGAAGAAGATCAATCTCCTCTTCGGTGATGGCGTCGCCCGTTGCCTTGAGGTAGCCCTCGGTAAAGGCGGCGAACTTTTCCTTGTCAAAGCCTACCTTGTCAAGGTCGGTTTCGTCCTCGGCGGCGGTGGCGGCACCCGTGCGGAGCGCGTCGCCAAAGTCGTAAAGACGGCTCCCGGGCATTACGGTGTCAAGGTCGATGACGGCGAGGGGATGTCCGTCGTCCGCGTCAAAGAGAATGTTATTGATCTTGGTGTCGTTGTGGGTAACGGCGAGGGGCAGACGGCCGTCTGCAAGACGCTCGGTCACCGTTGCGTAGAAGATGGCGTACTCCTTGAAGAAGGTGATCTCCGCTTCGTCCTCTTTGGCGCGTCCCACTGCGTCCTTTTCGATGGCGGCAAGCAGGTCGGCGTAGCGCGAGGGGGTGTCGTGGAAGTGGGGAATGACCTCGGAGAGGGTTTCTGCGGGGTAGTCGGCAAGGTGGCGTCCAAATTCGCCAAAGGCAAGACCTGCTAAGCGAAGCGTGTCGGGCGTTACCATATCGAAGCACTGCGAATCCTCGATGAAAAGGTATGCGCGGTAGAACTTGCCGTCAAAGGTTTTATACATCTCGCCGTCCTTGGCAGGAACGACCGTGAGGGTATAGCGATCGGGGTCCTTGCCGCCGTCGCGGAGCTTTTTGCCCAGGTGCTGGGTGACGCCGATAATGTTCTTCATCATTGCCACGGGGTCCTTAAAGATGTTCGTATTGATCTCTTGAACGATCAGACGCGGGCGGCTTTTGGTGACGTAGGTCTTGTTGATATGACCGTTGCCGTACAGCTCGGGAATGATCTCAATGCCGTACGCTTGTTCAACGAGAGAGAGGGTATTGTTTTCCATAAGAAGACATCCTTTTGCGTTTTTGTCGGGGGGCGGGCGCCCACTGCTCCATTATACAATATTTTCCTGAAAAAAGGAAGAGGAAAAAGGGGATTTTTTCAAAAAAAAGGGGAAAATAAATAAAAATCGTATCAAAGACGAGGAAAACCGAACGATGCAACACTTTGACAAGGAATCCTATGCGGCGTACGCCAAGAAACGGGCGGGGCGTTCCCCCGTTTTAAAAAATTCCCTCGCCGCCTTTCTCGTGGGGGGAAGCATCTGCCTTTTGGGGGAGCTTCTTTTCACCCTTTACACGGCGCTTGGGGCGGGCGCGCGAGAAGCGGGGCTTCTCGTCACCCTTTCGCTTATCTTTCTTTCCGCGCTTTGTACCTTCTTTGGCGTGTTTGACCGCTTGGCGCGTGTCGCGGGGGCGGGGACGCTTCTGCCCGTGACGGGCTTTGCCAACGCCGTCGTTTCCCCCGCGATGGACAACAAAAGCGAGGGCTTCGTGCTTGGCGTGGGGGCAAAAATGTTTACCGTCGCGGGCCCCGTTTTGGTCTACGGCACGGCGGCGGGCGTCCTTGTCGGGGTCGTGTATTATATCGTGGGACTGCTATAAAAAAAGAGCAAGAGTAAAAGGCGATGGCACCTTCTATTCTTGCTCGTTTTTTATTTTGCGATAAAGGAAAGCACGTAGTCGTCCACCGTCAAGGTCAGGGTGAGCAGGGCTTCTCCCTCGGTCGGTGTCGTGTGGGCGATGAGCGCTCTGCCGCTTTCTGTGCCAAAGGTGACCTTGTGGTCGGCGGTGGTGGGACCGGGCTCGCCCCTCTCTCCGTAAACGCCCGTATAAACGCGGTCGTTGGTGGCGTCGGTGATGGTGAGCGTGCCGCCCTTTGCTTTTAAGGTGCATTCCAGCGCCGTCGCGCCCTCGGCGGATTCGATCAGGTCGGGGGATGCGTACACGATTTCTCCGTAGAGAGAAACGCTTGCAAGCACCCATTCCTCACTCTCAATGCGCGCCACCCCGCCGCACCCGAACAGGGAAAGGACGGGAAAAAGCAGACAAAGCGCCAAACAAAGCAGTTTTTTCATATAACACCTCATAAAAGGACGGGATTTCTTGCTTCTATTGTAGCACAAAAGCAAGCCGAATGCAAGAGGAAAAAGAAAATGCGAAAAGCCCTTGACAAAAGGGAAGGGATATGCTATAATTCTTTCTATGTTAAGTCTGTGTAAAAAATAAGTAAAGCCAAAAGGAAAAATCTTCCCTCGGCGGAAAGAGGATAAAAATGTTTGATCCCTCACAGGTCGGCTCGTTTGGCGAGCTGAATTTCTTTGGCGTGGCGTGGGAGCTTCTCCTTCGCATCGTCGTTGCGGGCATTTGCGGCGCCGTGATCGGTCTTGAGCGCGGCATTCGCCAAAAGGAAGCGGGCATTCGTACGCACACCATCGTGGCGGCGGGCGCGGCGCTTTTGATGATCATTTCCAAATATGCGTTCGCGGATATGGGTATGGGGGACGTGTTCTTCCTCGGCACCAAGGGTGCTGACCCCACGCGTGTTGCTTCGCAAGCCATCACCGCCATCGCCTTCCTCGGTGCGGGCGTCATCTACCGCCACGGGAACGTGGTTAAGGGACTGACCACTGCCGCCGGCGTTTGGGCAACTGCCGCCATCGGTCTTGCCGTGGGCGCAGGGCTTTATACCATCGGCGTTGGCACCGCGCTCCTCGTTCTTCTTGTAAACATTTGTTTGCACAAGTGGCTTGTTCGCTTGGAGTCCTTGGCAACCACCGTCTTTACGGTCACGATGTACGACACCCCTGAGGTGATGGATAATCTCCGCATTCAGCTTGCCGACCACAAGATGCAAGTGCAGAGAATGGACGTCAAGCGCAAGGGCGACGGACTGATCAAGGCAAACATCGTCGTTCGCATTCCCAAGAACACAGCCCTCAACGACCTGCTTCTGTTCCTGAACGAGAACAAGGATGTGAAGGAATTCTCGGTAGAAGTCTGAATTGCGGGCATACATCGCACAGGGCTTCGTTGTCGGTCGACTCGCGCGCTTCGGAGTAGGAAACTACACCGTCAGCGCCCTCGCACCCTTACGCCTAGCCCTGCACAATTTCTGCCGCGCAATTCATTCTAGATAAAAAACCGCCCCTTGGGGCGGTTTTTCTTTGTAAGTTGCGGTTATGCCGAAATACGTCAGCCGTTTTATGCCGAAGCTCTGTTTTTAGAAAAGGGGCTAGGCGGATTTTGAGCAGAATTTTTCGTTCTCAAGCGTGAGGCGTATATACATACGTCGAGCGAAGAGAACGGAAAAAGCAAACAAAAATTCAAATAAAATGGAGAAAACCGCAAGGTTTTCCACCTTAATCAAATAGGGAAAAGAAAAAGACGAGAGTTGTACCCTCGTCTTAATTCCATAAAAAGTCATTTTTGTTTGCGGTTGTGCCAAAATGCGTCAGCACCTTTATAGTTTTTGGAGTTTGGCGTAGGTTGCCATTAATTTTTTCACTTGTCCGTTATCAAAGCGGATCTCGTAAAGCGTGTCGCCGCCCATCGGACGGACGGAAGTGACGGTGCCCGCGCCGAAGAGCAGGTGCTTTACGCGGTCGCCCGAAGCAAAGGCGGCGGGGCGGCGGGGCGTAGCGGCGGTGCTTGCGGGACGGCGAGCAAACTCGCCCGTATGCTGTACGGGGGCGGGACGGGTGGCGCCGCCTTGCGAGAAGATGGCTCTTTCCGCGCCGAAGGCGGGGCGCGCGGGCGTCGTTTTTTCTTTTAGATTTTCGGGGATCTCCTCGGCGATAAAGCGCGAGGGCCGGTGATACTGCGTCGAGCCGTAAAGCAGACGCTCCGAGGCGCTCGTGACGAAGAGCTTTTCCTTGGCGCGCGTGATGGCGACGTAGGCAAGGCGGCGCTCCTCGGACATTTCCTCGGGATTGGAGATGGACGCGTGTCCGGGGAAGATGCCCTCTTCCGCGCCTGCCAAAAAGACGATGGGAAATTCAAGTCCCTTTGCCGAGTGAATGGTCATAAGGACCACCGCTTCCGCGCCCTCGTCGTATTTGTCAATGTCGGATACGAGCGCGGCGTCCTCAAGGAAGCCGAGGAGCGTGGGCTCCTCATTCTTTTCCTCGTATTCCACGGCGGCGGAAACAAGCTCGGAGAGGTTGTCGATGTCGCTCTTCATCGCTTCGCCGCCCGCGCGGAGCATATCCATATACCCCGTTTTTTCCATTACGAGAGGCAAACGCGCCGAGGGGCGCAAAAGGTTCGGGTCAAAGCTCTCGATAAGAGAGGTAAAGGCGCGGAGCTTGTCTGCCGATTTGGCAAGCGCGGGATAGGCGTCCGCGTGTGCCATCACCGAGAAGAGAGAGGTGTTTTCCTCGCTTGCGATGGCGGCGACCGTTTCCATCGTTTTGTCGCCGATCTTGCGCTTGGGCTCGTTGACGATACGCATAAGGCGTCCGTCGTCCCCGTGGTTGAGAATGAGATAGAGATAGGCGAGGATGTCCTTGATCTCCTTGCGGTCGTAGAAGCGCATACCGCCGAGAATGCGGTGGGGAATGCCGCTTTTGGCAAAGGTGGTTTCGAGATGGCGCGAGATCTCGTTGACGCGGTAGAGAATGGCAAAATCGCTGTATTTGCGCTTTTGGGTGACGACCAGCTTTAAAATGGTGTCGATGATGTAGCGGCACTCGCGGTCACCGTTCTCCGCCGTGTGGACGGTGATCCTTTCGCCCTCTGCGCCGTCGCACCACAGCGCCTTTTCGTGGCGGTCGGCGTTTTTGGCAATGACGGCGTTGGCGGCGGCGAGAATGGTCTTGGTGGAGCGATAGTTTTGCTCCAGCTTCACCACCTTGGCGTCGGGGTACACGGTGTCAAACTGCAAAATGTTTTCGATGGTGGCGCCGCGGAACTTATAAATGCTTTGGTCGTCGTCGCCCACCACCATAATGTTGCGGTGTCCCGCCGCGAGAATGGCGCAAAGGCGGAACTGCGCGGGGTTGGTGTCCTGATACTCGTCAACACAGATGTAAGAAAACTTGCCCTGATAATAGGCACGCACCTCTTCGTCCCCTTCAAGGAGCTTCACCGTTTTCATAATGATGTCGTCGAAGTCCACGGCGCCGTTTTTCTCAAGACGCTCTTGGTACGCCGTGTAGATGCGGTGCATATGCTTTGCGCGCAGATCTCTGCCCTCGGACATCTCGGCGGGGGTACGCAGGTTATCCTTTTCGTGGGAAATGGCAGACATCACCGCGCGAATGGGTAGGATCTTGTCGTCGATGTCAAGCTCCTTCATCGCCTCGGAAACGAGGCGCGTTTTGTCCTGCGTATCGTAAATGGAGAAGCCCTCGGGAAGCCCCGCGCGGTCGTGGTAGCGGCGGAGTATCCGCATACAGATGGCGTGGAAGGTGCCAGCCCAAATATCCTTGACCGCCTCTTCTTCCCCCAGCGCCGAAAGCAGTCGCTCACGGATCTCGTTTGCCGCCTTGTTCGTAAAGGTGATGGCAAGCATTGCCCACGGGGGGCAGGCGTGGTGGATAAAGGCGGAAAGCAGTGGCTCGATCTCCCGTGCAGAGAGAGCAAGCGCCGCTTCCATTGCGAAAACGTCGTCCTCGGTCACGTGGGCGGGGACGTAGTCCGTTTCGTAGGCGGTGCCGTATTTGACGATATGGCAGATGCGGTTGACAAGCACGGTGGTCTTGCCGCTTCCCGCGCCTGCGAGAATGAGCAGGGGTCCCTTTGCCGTCAAGACGGCGTCCGTCTGCTCGGCGTTGAGCCTCTCTCCGTAATATTTGCGAAAAAGCGCGCGCTTGGCAGAAAGGTAGCGGCGTTTTGTTTCCTCGGTCATTTAAAATCCTCTTTTCGTTGATGCTCTTTTTCTATTTTAACATATTCGCGCTTAAAAATCTACCCCCGAAGCAAAGAAAAAACGCAAACGAGGAAAGAAACGGAAAATAAAGAGATGTCTTGACAAAAGAGCCCAAGCATTATATAATTATAATATAAGTTAATGTACGGTTATGATGTTAGACAAACGAGGTGTCAGGTATGAAGTGTAAAAAATGCGGATATGAATGGCAGTCCTATGGGGAAGCCATCACCTGTCCCGGCTGCGGCGCTTACGCCGCGTTGACACAAAGCGAAAAGCAGACCTTGTGGGAAGAAGCCTACGAGGCAGAAAAGATAAAGGACCTTGCTCTGCGTGCGCGTTGCTATCTTGCCCTTGCCGAGCAGGGGGACGAGAGGGCGGCGTATGCCTACGCCGAGTGCCTGCGCCGCGGTGTCGGCGTTGCACAGAACGGGGAAGAGGCTCTCTTTTGGTACAAGGCGTCGGCGCGCAAGATGCAGCCTGCCGCCGCATACCGCCTTTCCGTTTTGCTCGCGGACGACGCGCGCTTTGGAAACGACAAAAAGCAATCTCTCTTTTGGCTTCGCACGGCGGCAGAGCTGGGCGATGCCGATGCGGCGTACGACCTTTCGGTGGCGTATGAAAAGGGTGAGGGCGTTGCGCCCTCGCACAGACACGCGCTTTATTGGCTGACTAAGGCAGCCCGTGCAGGACACGGGGAAGCGCGCCTTGCGCTCGCCCGTTGCTATTTTACGGGGGACGGGGTAGAGAAGAATCCCGCCGCCGCGCGCTATTTTATGAAAAACGTGCCTAAATCGGGCATTCGTATGCGCCTTCTCGCGCTCCGCCTTGGTGCGGGGGAGTGTGAGGAGCCGCTGGAGATCGTGCTTCCCACGAGAGAAGCGGAGCGCTTGGCGCTTGGCAACGAGGCAGAGGCGGCGGGCGAATACGCCATCGCATCTCACCTTTACTTCTTCGCCGCCCGTGCGGGCAGTGTGGATGCGACCTATCGCCTCGGCTGCTTCTACGAAGAGGGCAAGGGCGTTCCTAAGAGCCTAGAGGAAGCGCGCCGTCGCTTTGGCATTGCCGCCCGTGCAGGGCATAAAGAGGCAACGCTTCGCATCGCGCATTTTCTCCTTGAGGGCATCGGCGGCGCGTCCGACGCGTCCCTTGCAAAGGATTGCTACGAGCATTTGGAGAACGAGGGCGTTGCCGAGGGAGCATACCGTCTTGCCGAGATGTACCGTATGGGACGAGCCCTTCCCGCCGACATTCCTTTTGCCATTCGCCACTATAAAACGGCATTAAAGCTCGGCTTTGCCGAGGCGGAAGCACGCCTTGACGAGTTAAAGCAGAGCGCGGACGCCGTGTATGAGAACGCTTGCGTTCTTGAAGGAAAGGGCGAAAGACTTGCCGCCATCGACGCCTACCGCGCCGCCGCCGAAATGGGGCACGCGGGTGCCGCATACACGATGGGCATTCTCATCGAAGAGGGGGCAACCAAGCCCCGCGAGCGCAAGCAAGCGTTTGCCTTTTACCGCACCGCCGCAGAGGGCGGGCATTTGGGCGGCATTTTTCGCCTCGGTCTTTGCTACAGCCGCGCCTATGGCGTGGAGAGAAATTACTCCGCTGCACAGAGCCTTCTCGGCATCGCCGCCAAGCGCGGAGAGGCGGGGGCGGAAGAGGAGCTTGCCGCACTCAAGGCGAGAAAGTATCGCCGCGCGGCGCGCCGCTTCTATTCCATCTCCTCGGTGCTTTACCGCAAGGGGAACGTAATGGAAGCCGTAAAATTCCGCAACATCGCCGCCAAGCTCGGCTCGGCGCGCGCAATGTATATGTTAGGGTGTCACCTTGAGTTCGGTGACGGGCTTCCCGCCGACAGAGTTAAGGCGGGCGCTTGGTACACCCGCGCCTCGCAGGCGGGATTTGACCCCTCGCGCGGCGACCTAAAGGGCGGCTTCCTGCGTGAGCGCAAGAAGCTCATTCTCGCAAAGAGAAACCCGACACAGAAATAAAAAACGGTCCGCCACGGCGGACCGTTCCTATCGAGAGGAAGCCAATGCAAGAGATCAAGAAAATCGCCAGCTTTACGGTGGATCACACCACCCTTTCCCCGGGCATTTACGTGTCGCGCGTGGACGGGGACGTCGTTACCTACGACCTGCGTACGCGCAAGCCGAACACGGGCGACCTTATGGACAACGAAACGATGCACAGCCTTGAGCATATGCTCGCTACCTTTTTAAGAAACTCCGCGATCAAGGAGAGGGTCATCTACTTTGGACCGATGGGGTGCCAAACGGGCTTTTATCTGCTCGTTCGCGGCGCAGACAACGAGGAAGTGCTTGCCGTCTTAAAGGATGCGCTTCGCAAGACGCTCGCGCACGAGGGCGAGGTGTTCGGTGCCTCGGCGGTGGAGTGCGGCAATTATCGCACGCTCTCCCTAGACAAAGCAAAGCGCGAGGCGGAAAGATACCTCGGCGTATTGGAGCAAAAGAAGAAATGGAGCTTTTCGTATGAATAAAACGGAAATTTGCACCGTGGGCTTTATTTGCCCGATGGATTGTGAGCTTGACGCTGTGACGCGCCTCTTTTCGGACAAGCGGGTGACGCGCTACGCGGGAATGGATTTTTACGAGGGCACGATCGCAGAGAAGCGTGCCGTTGCCGTCAAGTGCGGCGTGGGTAAGGTGTTTGCCGCGATGGCGGCAGAGGCGCTCCTTCTCGGCTTTTCCCCCGACCTCGTCATCAATACGGGGGTGGCGGGCAACCTCTCGGACAACCTTTCGATCGGGGACGTTGTCGTTTCGTCTGCGGTGGTCCAGCACGATATGGACACCTCTCCCCTTGGGGACCCCGTGGGGCTCATTTCGGGCTTGAACAAGGTGTATTTAGAGAGCGATGCGGACGCCGCGCGCTTGATGTGTGAGGTGTTGGATTCCCTCGGTGTACGCTATGAGATGGGTGTTGTCGCCTCGGGCGATCAATTTGTTGCGACGGCGGAAAAGCGCAAGGAGATCCGCGCGGCGTTTGGCGCCGCTTGCTGTGAGATGGAAGGTGCTGCGGTCGGGCAGGTCTGCTACGCCGCAGGCGTCCCCTTCCTCGTGCTTCGCGCCCTCTCCGACGGCGCGAACGGCGCATCGCCCGAGGATTTCCCCGCGTATTGCGTTGAGGTGTCCAAAACCTCGTCGCGCGCGATCGGGGCGTTTATGCAGGCACTTGCATAATAAAAAGAAAAAAAGAGAGAGAACATTGCGGAAAACCGCTTTGTTCTCTCTTTTTGCTTTGATTTAATCGTTTTCTTGTGCTACGGCTTCCTTTTGGGAGAGCTTCTTTTTGGTGAACCACTGGAACAAAATTACGCCGACGACAAGAACGACACCGATGATATCGGTGATGGTTTCGGGAATGACGAGCATCAGTCCCGCCGCCAAAAGAATGATTCGCTCGACCCAGCTTGCGTGGCGCAAAACGTATCCCTCAAGACCTGCGGCAATGCCGAAGATGCCGAAGATGGAGGTAACGGCGATCTGCACGATCTGCAGGACGGGGGTATCGATGATGAGCATAGCGGGGTTGAGCGCAAAGATATAAGGCACGATAAACGCGGCAATGGCAAGCTTGGTTGCGGTAACGCCCGTTTTTAGGGGGTTGGACTTTGCAATCGCGGAGCCCGCATAGGCGGCAAGCGCCACGGGAGGCGTGATGTCCGCAACGATACCGAAGTAGAACACGAACATATGCGCCGCGAGAAGCGGAATGCCCATATTGATGAGAATGGGGGCAGTGATGGTAGACATAATGACGTAGTTCGCCGTCGTCGGCACACCCATACCCAACACGATGCAGCAAAGCATCGTTAAGAAGAGCGCGAGGAGCGTGGAGCTTCCCGCCAGGGGAACGATCCAAGCGATCAGAAGCGAGCCAAGACCCGTGGTGGCAACGCAACCCGAGATGATGCCTGCCATACCGCAGGCGACTGCTACGCCGACCGTGCTGTTGGCGCCGCCCTCAAAGCCCTCAAACACCTTTTTGGGGGTCAGGGGCGCATTTTTTGAAAATGCGGAGCATACGGCGGCAATGGCAATGCCAACGAACAGCGCGGGACCCGTTTCAAGGAACAGACGGAAAATAAAGTAGGAAGCAAGCGGGATCGCCATCAGCGCAATGCTGCGGAGCGCCGCGAGGACCTTTTCCTTGTTGCGCGAGATGAGCTTGTCAATAAACTCCTCGTCAAGCAGGCTGATCGCCATCGCGAAAAGAATGGCGTGGCTTGCGGACATTGCGGGGGTAAAGGAATCCATACAAACCACAAGCACGATGATGGGAATGAGCAGATATCCCTTCTTTAAGATGAGCTTAAAGAAGTTCGGGAGCGTTTCCTTGGGAAGCCCCTTGAGTCCTAGGCGTTTGGCTTCAAAATGCACCATCATAAAGATGCCCGCAAAGTAAAGCACGGCGGGAAGGATGGCGGCGATGACAATGGTCGCGTAGGGAAGCCCCGTGATCTCTGCCATCAAGAACGCCGCCGCACCCATAATGGGGGGCATAATCTGTCCGCCCGTGGATGCCGCCGCCTCAACTGCCGCGGCAAATTCGGGCTTGTAGCCCGTGCGCTTCATCGTAGGAATGGTGACGGCACCCGAGCCGACCGTGTTTGCTACGGACGAGCCCGAGTACATTCCCTCAAGCGCCGAGGAAATGACCGCTACCTTGGCAGGACCGCCTGCCGAGGCGCCCGCGATGGAGTTGGCAAGGTCCACGAAAAAGGTGCCGATGCCCGTTTTTTCGAGGAAAGAGCCAAAGACGATGAAAATAACGATGAAGCCCGAGCAGACCGCAATGGGCGATGCGAACACACCGTTATCGAGGTTGTAAAACAGGTCCCAGATCAGGCGCATAGGCACAGTACCCGGGTTGCGCGAGTAAAGCACGTAGACCGTGTAGGCGACGAAGGCGCCCACAACCACGAGCAGGGGGATGCCTACCGCACGCCGACAGACCTCTGCCAAAAGGAGAATGCCTACGACGCCGATGATGATGAGGTCCCAGCCGATGATGCCGCCCGTGGAAATGACCTTTCCTTGGAAGACGGGGTAATACAGATACACGGCAAGCGACAAAAACGCGAGGACGAGGTCGTACCACGGAATATAATTCTCGCGGACGGCGTGCTTTTTGCACGCGGGGAATTTCAGATAGCCGATAAAAAGAGTAAGGCCGACGAAAAGCGGGAGCTTCGTATGCAGTGTTTGTCCGTTCATCAAAAGCGCGGAAAAAACAACGTAGACAGCAAATGCTACGAGAAGCGAACGGTAGACGTATAAGCGCCAACCCGAAAGCTCACGAGATTTGCTGTCTGCATCCAATTCCTTAAGAATTTTTTGTGCATCCTGCTCCGCTTGCGTCATCATTTGATCGTTCAAGACGGATGCTCCTTTGGATGATTATTTGCTAAGATCAGCGATGTTTTCCACCGTCTGTCCAAGCTCGGTGTAGTATTTTGCAGCGCCGGGATGCACGGGCACGTTGCCGATGGTGCTAAAGGCGCGCTCTACGTTCATATTGGAAGAGATGCTGTGTGCGGTGAGAAGGTCGGGGCGGCTTTCCCAAAGCGCCTTGGTGAGGTTGTATACGACTTCCTCGCTTAAGCTATTGGAAACGATGTAGGTTGCGGTAACACCGATGGTGTTGACTGCCTCACCCTCGGGAATGAAGTCGTACTGTGCGTGGGTGATGGTCTGCTTTGCAAAGACGTCGTACTTGCCGTCGATCTTGTTGTCGGCGATGAACTCTTCCATAACGGTGTCGTCAAGAGAGAGCATATACACGTTCTTGGCGTTGCCGCCTGCGGCAAGCTCGGTGATGGCGGTTGCGGGTGCGCCCGAGGTGAAGAAGAATACGTCAAGCGCATCGTCCTTCACAGCGTCGGCAGACTTGGCAACCGAGAGGTTCTGGATCTGGATGTCGTCGCTCTTCCAAGCGCCGTCGTCGCCCTTGGTAAAGGTAAGACCGTACTTCTCCATCAGAGCGATGGCATTGGCTTCAACGCCCGAGCCCATATCGCCGATGGAAACCTTAAGACCCGAGCCCTTGAGATCTGCAAGGGAGTGGACCTTATCTGCGTTTCTGCCGTGGCAAACGATCTGCACGACCTCAGGATATACGTGTGCGAGAACGGAGAAGTTCTTGATCGCGCCCGTCTTAAAGTTGTCGGTAAGACCGTTGTAGGCGTTTACCATCGTGTCGTTCTGCACGATTGCCATATTGCAGTCGCCGATGCCGATGGACTTAAGGCTGTCAACAGAGCCGCCTGCGGGGAGAACCGTGCAGGTGTAGCCCGTCTTGGTCGAAAGCATAGGTGCGGCAGCATTCGTAAAGCTGTAATAGGTGCCGCCCGTACCGCCCGTCTTAATGGTGATGGTGGTACCGCCTTGCGAGCAGCCTGCAAATGCAAGCATTGCGGTGCAAAGGAGCGCCGCTGCGAGAACGAGAGAAAGAATCTTTTTCATAGTGTTCCTCCAAAAATAAAAATTTTCCTAACTATTTTATCATAAAAAAACCGTTCCGTCAAGAGAAAACGCGATTTTAATTTAAATAAATGAAGAAAAGCGCACCCGCGACTTCGCGGGTGCGCCCGAAAACAGTGCATTTTTCCGTTACAAAAATAAGGGACGAAGCTGTTTTCCGCAAAGCGCCGCCGTAAGGCAATCGGAAAGAAAGGTGAAGTCCGCAACGAGCGAGTGGGGCTTTCTTTCGGGATCGTCCTGCCGCATCGGCACGAAAAACACCTGCTTGCGGAGAAGCAGCTTTGAGATGTTTGCAAGGTTGGCGGACATCGAATCGTTGGACGCGAGGGCGAGAAGCAAGGGGCGATCCTCGCGCAGGTGCGCCTTTGCCGCCATCGTGACGGGGGTGTCCGTGATGCCTTGCGCGATCTTGGCAAGGGTGTTGCCCGTGCAGGGGGCGATGACGAGCGCCTCTAAGGGTGTTGCGGGACCCAGCGGCTCGGCGTCCACGATGGTGTGGACGATCTCGCGCTCGCAAAGCCCGCGCACGGCAGAGGCAAACTCCTCGGCGCGCCAAAAGCGGGTGTCGGTGGAAAATACGTTGTTTGAGAAGATGGGTAACACGTCAACGCCGTCCGCGCGCAGACGGCGAAGCGCGGCGAGAGAGTGGGAAAGGGTGCAAAAGGACCCCGTAAAAGCGTAGCCGATCATCGTGTGTCGTTCCTTTCAAGTCTTGCGATGGCGTCAAGCACGAACCGTCCGTACAGCTCTCCCGCCGCAAGAGGGGCAAAGACGCCGGGGGCTGCGCGCAGGGGGACGGTCAAAACACTCTCTCCGTTTTCTCCTGGAAGGGTGGCGGGAAGCCCGCCGCCAAGGTCGTATACAAGAGCGTCCCCCTTGACGGAGAGATGGGTGAGGTTTGGGGCGGGG
>JAZSBJ010000169.1:0-1673 GCA_045602305.1 Eubacteriales bacterium
ACGATCCGACTTGCGATCTTCAAAAGAGAGCCGAGCAAGAGCGATACCGTGGGAAACCACAGCTTACCGTGCGCCTGCAAAAGCGATGCCGATACGGTCATAAGTCCAAAGGGAAAAACGGCAAGTGCCAGCAAGGCAAGATGGGGGTAAGCACGGGCGATCGCCGCCTCGTCGGTATAGACGAGCATCAAGGCATCCCTTGAAAAGAGCGAAAGCCCCAAGGCGGCACACGCCGAAAAGAGTGCCGTAACAGTGAGAGCCGAGCGTGAAAGCCGATTTGCCAAAGCGCAATCGTTTCTCGCAAGGGAGCGTTTTAACAGTGGCAAAACCGAAAGCGCGGTCGGCGTGATCAGCACCTGCGGCATATGGAAAAGCGGCAAAACCATCGAGGAATAGTTACCCCACGCCGCATTGGCGGCATCGGGTGAGTAGCCGATCGACTGTAAGGAGCGCATCAACAAAACCAGATCAAGCGACGACGCGAGCGTTGCCGCCAATGCCGCTACCGTGATCGGAATGGCGGGTCTTACGGTATCCCGTAGTAAAGCACGCCTCTCGTCACGGGAGATCCTCTCCCGTATACGCTCTTTCGACCCAAAGCCGAACACAAGAACGAGATAGGTCAAAAGGGTGGCAAGAGAAAGACCCAGAATGGCGTAAGCCGCCGTTTTTTCAGACGGAAAGCCCTGCTTAGTCGCCAAAGTGAGTAAGAAAAGACCGAATCCCAGCTTGCCGAGCGCCTCGATCAGCTGTGAGAGCGCCGTTGAGAGCATACTGCCGCGCCCCTGATCGTAGCCGCGCCTTGCCGAGGATGCCGTTACAAACCAGACGGCGGGCGACACCGCCAGGATCGCAAGGTAGGCTTTTGGCGAGCCGAACAGATAGGAAAGCGGCTTTGCTGACAAAAACAAAAGGCACGACAGGATAAAACCAAAGAAAAACAAAAACCGTCTGACGACCCGATACCGTCTTTTGGCGGCATCCTCCCCCATTCTGGCAAGATCGCCCGACACCGAAAGTGAGAGTGCTGTCGGAAAGCCCGAAGAGGATAGCACAAAAAAGAGAGTATACACAGTATACGCCGCGTTAAAATAGCCCATTCCCTCATCACCGAGGCGATTGGTCAGGGGAATTTTATAGATCATCCCGATGACTTTTACCAAAAGTCCTGCCAGCGTGAGAAAAAACGCGCCTTTGGCAACGCCTTCTGCCTTTTTGAGCAAAGATAATCCCACCTTTCAAAGCCGAAGGCGGAGCCAAACGGCTTAATAATCGCAAACCCGTTTGAAATTATCCTTGATCTTCTCAATATCCAGCGTGGTATACACGCCGTTTTCATATAAGATTCTGCCGTCTACCACCGTCATCTTGACGTTTTGCGCCTTGGCGGCGTACAAAACGGTATAGACGGGATCGTAGGTCGGCGTGGTATTCACGTCTTCAAGCGAAACAAGCACAAGGTCGGCACGGTAGCCTACCGCGAGCTTGCCGCAATCAAGGCGGCGCTGTGCGTACGCGCCGTTTTCCTGCGCAAGCTTTAAAATATCCTTCGCCTTGCCCACCGTGGGACCACAGGAGGAGCCCTTGGCGATCAGGGACGCCACGTACATTTCACGGAAAAAGTCGAGCGAATTGTTCGATGCCGCGCCGTCGGTACCCAGTCCGACGTTCAC
>JAZSBJ010000170.1:0-10329 GCA_045602305.1 Eubacteriales bacterium
GTGACGGCCGGGGATCTGCATCTTCTTGCGGAGCTCCATCAGCTTCTCGAGCTGATCGCAGGGGATCTCCTCAACGCCGCCAAGCTCACGAGCGAACTTGCAGATCTTAGCGTTGAACTCAACCTCTTCCATTACGAAGAGCGCCTTCTTCAGGTCGCAGCCAACGGTGAGCGCACCGTGGTTCTTGAGAAGGAATGCGTCGTGATTCTGGATGTAGGGCATCAAAGAATCGGGGATCTCCATCGTGGAAGGCGTACCGTACTCACAGGTAGGAACGTTACCGATGGTCAGAACTGCCTCGGGCAGAATGTACTGATCCAGCTCAACGCCGGCAACGGTGAATGCGGTAGCTACAGGGGGATGCGCGTGCACAACGGCGTTTACGTCGGGGCGCTCCTGATATACACGGAGGTGCATCTTGATCTCAGAGGAAGGATTGAGCTTGCCCTCGATCTTCTTGCCCGTACCGTCAATACGGATGATCATATCGGGGGTGAGGTCGCCCTTGGATACGCCGGTAGGCGTGCAGTAGAACTCGTTGTTGTTCACCTTTACGGAGATGTTTCCGTCGTTTGCGGCAACGAAGCCCTTGTCATAGAGCTTGTGTCCTACTTCGCAGATGTACTTCTTGATTTCGTAAGCAGATTGCATTTTTGTTTTCCTTTCGTGCTTTATTTATTTTTATTTTTGATTACCCAAAATTATTTGCTTGCAAGGCGTGCGGTTTCCTTGGCGATCATCATTTCCTCATCCGTAGGAATGACGAGGAGCTTGACGCGAGAGCCTTCCTTGGTGATGTCCGCGAACTCGCCTCTCTCGGACGCGTCGTTTGCCGCTTTGTCCATCTCAATGCCCAGCCACTCAAGGTCGCGGCAGATGTTCTCGCGGACGATCTTGTCGTTCTCGCCGACGCCTGCGGTAAAGACGATGACGTCAACGCCGTTCATCTCTGCGATGTAGGAGCCGACGATCTTCTTGATGTGGTGATAGAGGATATCCATTGCAAGCTTGCATCTCTCGTTGCCCTCGTTTGCGGCAATGAGCACCTTAAGGCAGTCGCTCGAAAGTCCCGAAACGCCGAGAAGTCCCGACTTGTTGTTGAGAATGCTCTCCACCTCTTCGGGGGTGTAGCCAAAGGTCTTCATCAGGTACGAGGGAACGGTGGGATCAAGTGCGCCCGAGCGCGTGCCCATAGGCACACCGTCCTGCGGGGTGAAGCCCATCGAGGTATCTACCGCCTTGCCGTACTTGGTTGCGGTGATCGAGGAGCCCGAGCCGATGTGGCAGGTGATGATCTTAAGCTCCTCAAGAGGCTTGCCGAGGATCTCCGAAACTCTGCCGCAAACGTAGCGGTGCGAGGTTCCGTGGAAGCCGTAGCGGCGAACCTTGTGCTTTTCGTAGTACTCATAGGGAATGGGGTATACGTAGGATTCGGGGGGCATCGTGAAGTAATATGCTGTGTCGGGCAAAACGACGTTCGTCTTGCCGGGCATTGCTGCCATAGCCGCGCGCATACCTGCGATGGCGGGCGGGCCGTGCAGGGGGTTGAGGGGCACGATGCTCTCAAGGTATGCAAGCACCTTTTCGTCAACGACCACCGCACCCGAAAGATCGGTGCCGCCGTGTGCGGCTCTGTGACCGATGGCGTCGATCTCGTCGACCGATGCGATCACGCCAAGCTCTGCGTCCGTGAGCGTCTGCATAACGAGCGCGAGTGCCTCGTCGTGGTTGGCGAGCTTCGTTTCCTTGAAATACTTTTCCTTGCCGGGGCGCTTATGCGTGATAGAGCTTCCCTCGATGCCGATGCGTTCGCAGATACCCTTGGCGATAACGTCGCCCGTATCCATATCGATCAGCTGGTACTTAAGAGAGGAGCTGCCGGCGTTGATGACCAAAATTTTCACTGTACTTTCCTCCGAAAAATTTGCAGAAGATGATCCTCTGATTTTACTACAAATTAATTATAATATATTTCTTATGTATTTGCAAGAGTTTCGGTAAAAAAAGTTTCGCAAAAGGGGATTTTTTCTCCGTTTTTCGATGGCAAAAAAGGAAAAAGAAAGGCGTTCCCTGCGGAACGCCTTTAAAGATTTACAATTTTGTTACATTCTCTCGCTCAAATGATGGGGTACGCGTCCCAGCCCTCGTAGACGGGGTTATAGGGAACGGGGATCGCTTCACCCATTTTGAGCTTAACGCGAATCGGTCTTCCCACCTTACCGAAAAAGGATACGGGGGAGATGATGACGGTATAGACGGCAGGCTCAAGCGATACAAGGACGGTGTCCTCAAAATGGGTGCCGGGGTGGCTTTCGACGTAGTCGGAGTGCCAAGTGACCGTCTTTGCGGGTGTCTTTTCGCCCTTTTTGATAAACTCAAAACGGTAGTTGGGAACGGTCGTGTCGTCGTTGCCCTCGGTTTCCTCGCAAAAAGCCTTAGGAAATTTAAAGAATACGCCGCCGGGCGCTTGGCGCACGGTTTCGACTACCGTACCCTCGGGGAATGCGGGCTTCTTGGCGCGCGTTTTGCGCGCGTCGGTGTAGTACTGCTTGCCGTCAAGGTCGACCACCCAAGGCTTGCCGATCTCGCACTCTGTCACGTTGTCGATCTTGTGGAACAAAATTCTTCTGCCCGTGACCTCAACGAAGACGGAGCGCGAATTATAGAGGCTCGTGTCGTATAGCATCCCGTTGTTACAGCCGTCCGCGGACACGAAGCCCGTGGCGCTCATCGGGGCGTGAAACACGGTAGCGCCGCCTGCCCTTTGCCAGATGGTGGTGGGCTGCTCACACGCGGTGTGCAGATGTCCCGAAAGGTTGATGATACGGCGCGAGGACAAAAGGAAGGCGCGGAACTTATCGCTGAAGCGGCGCACCTTGGCACGCGTGACGGTGCCGTCGATCGGCACGTGATAGACAACGAACACGGGGAGATCCACAGACGCACGGAGCGCCGAGCGAATCTCGTGCTCTGCCCATTTTTCGTCCTCGGGAAGCACGTCTTCCCCAAAGCTCTGGATCGGAATGGTGATGAAGTGATAGCCCTTAACGACGCGACGCTCTCTTAAGGGGTAGCCGTAGGACGTGAACATCTCGCGTGACAAGCGGCTGATCTCTGCGTCATAGTTGTGCTGAGGATATTCGTGGTTGCCAATGGCATAAATCAAGGGAACGTCCTTGGCATACTTCTCGCGCACGATACGCAGGTACTCGTAGGGGGTGCTTTCCACCTTGTCGTAGCTTCCGCCGCCCGAAAGATCGTGCTGATACACGATGTCGCCCGAAAAAACGTGAAGGTCGAGTGCGGGGACGGCTTTTGCATAGAGGGCAAAATGCTGATGCAGCTTTTGCAATCCTTCCCCTCTGTGCGTCATATGTAGGTCACTGAGCAATGCGAAGGAGAGGGCACACTCTCCCCGAAACGAAAATTTTTCCATAGCAAAAATCCCTCGATCAATACACAAATTCAAATTCAAAGTCGTAGAGATTGACGGTCTGCCCGTCCTCGATCCCCGCTTCCTTCAGCCTATCGAACACGCCCTGCTTTTTGAGGACGCGCTGGAAGAAGTTCATCGACTCGTAATCGCCGAAGTTGATCTGTCCCATCAGGTTGTAGATCCATTCACCCTCGACGAAGAACACATCGCCCTCGCGACGGATCTCGGTCTTGCGCTCGCCGGCGCCCAGCGTTGCGCTTTCTTCGATGGCAAACTCGCTCTCGTAGACGGTGATGGGCGGAAGATCGGCAAGTGCCGCCTCGGTCTTGCGAACAAGGTTGTCCATCCCCTCTCCCGTCGCGGCAGAAACGTAGATGGGGTCCGTGCCGAAGGTCGCCTTTACGTAGGCTTCAAAGTCCTTGACGTAGGGCTCTTCCTCAATCAGCACCTCGTCGATCTTATTGGCGACGATAAGCTGCGGGCGTTCTGCAAGCGCGGGGCTGTATTTTACAAGCTCCTCATTGATCTTTTTGATGTCGTCGATGGGGTCGCGTCCTTCCTCGCAGGAGATGTCGACCACGTGCAAAAGAAGTCGGCAGCGGTCCACGTGACGCAAAAACTCGTGACCGAGCCCTGCGCCCTCGGATGCCCCCTCAATAAGTCCTGGAATATCGGCGGCAACAAAGCCGCGTCCCTCGCCGAGAGAAACCACGCCGAGATTGGGTGAAAGGGTGGTAAAATGATATGTGGCGATCTTAGGCTTTGCCGCAGAAATGCGCGAGAGGATCGAGGATTTTCCCACACTCGGGAAGCCGACAAGTCCCACGTCGGCGATCATTTTAAGCTCAAGAAGGAGCTTCATCTCGTCGCCCTTTGAGCCGTTTTTGGCAAAGCGCGGAATTTGTCGCGTCGGCGTTGCAAAATGACGGTTTCCCCAACCGCCTCTGCCGCCTTTGGCGGCGACAAACTCATCCGCCCTTGACATATCAAAGAGGATCTTGCCCGACTCAGCGTCGCGAAGCAGGGTGCCGCGGGGCACGGGAATGATGACGTCGGCGCCGTTCGCGCCGTGCATTTTGCCCGTTTTGCCGTTTCCGCCGTTCTCGGCGACAAACTTTCTCTTATAGCGGAAGGCGAGCAGGGTGTTTGCCCCCTCGTCCACGCGAAAGATGACGTTTCCGCCGCGTCCGCCGTCGCCACCGTCGGGGCCGCCCGCGGCGACGTATTTTTCTCTGTGGAAGGAGATGGCGCCGTTGCCGCCGTCCCCTGCCTTGATATCAATGGTAATACGGTCGATAAACATTGAAAATCCTTTCTTGGCTTAGTCCGCCTTGTCGCCCCTCTGCTTGACCACGATACGCACGGGCGTGCCGCGGAAGCCAAAGGTTTCCCGAATACAGTTTTCAAGGTATCTTTGGTAGGAGAAATGGAAAAGCTCTGCACTGTTGCAGAAAAAGACGAAGGTGGGCGGTGCAACCGCGCTTTGCGTCATATAGTAGATCTTAAGGCGCTTGCCCTTGTCGGACGGGGGCTGTACCTTTTCCATTGCCGAATTCAAAAGCTCGTTGAGCATACCCGTGGTGATGCGGGTGCGCGCTTGGTTGTGGACGTACACGATCTCCTCAAAGACGTTTTTGAGGCGTTGTCCCGTTTTTGCGGAAACGAAGATGAGGGGCGCGTAGCTCATATAGGCGAGCGCGTGGGTGATCTTCTTGGTGTACTCGTTTACGGTGGAGTTATCCTTTTCGATGTCGTCCCACTTGTTGACGAGGACGATGGACGCCTTGCCTGCCTCGTGCGCTAAGCCTGCGATCTTCTCATCCTGCTCGGTGATGCCTTCCTTGGCGTCGATCATAATAAGGCAGACGTCGGCTCTTTCCACCGCCATTTTGGCGCGCAAGACGCTGAACTTTTCAATGCGGTCCTCGATCTTTGCCGAACGGCGAATGCCCGCCGTATCGATGAGGTTGAATTTGCCGTATTCGTTTTCAAGACGGGTATCCACCGCGTCGCGCGTGGTGCCTGCGACGTCCGAAACGATAAGGCGGTTGTCGCCCAGCATTTTGTTGATGATAGAGGATTTGCCCGCGTTGGGCTTGCCGATGACGGCAACGTTGATGACGTCGTCCTCGTCCTCATCCTCAAGCTCGGGGGGGAAGGATTCCAACACCGCGTCAAGAATATCGCCGCTTCCGCTTCCGTGGAGCGAGGAGAGGGCGATGGGCTCGCGGTCAAAGCCCAGCTCGTAAAATTCATAGAACTCGTAGGGGACGTCGCCTACCTTATCCGCCTTGTTGACGGCAAGAACGATGGGCTTTCCGCTTTTTTTGAGCATCACGGCGATGTCGCGGTCGTCTGCAAGCAATCCCGCACGAATATCGCACATAAAGATGATGGCGTCTGCCATCTCAATGGCGATCTGCGCTTGGTCGCGCATTTGCGAGAGAATGATATCGTTGGTCTTGGGCTCGATGCCGCCCGTGTCGATGACGGTGAAGCGGCGCCCTCTCCACTCGCAATCGCCGTAAATGCGGTCGCGCGTGACACCGGGGGTGTCCTCTACGATGCTTCGGCGCTCGCCGATCAGTTTATTAAACAGTGTACTTTTGCCGACGTTAGGGCGTCCAACGATGGCAACCACAGGCTTTGCCATATCAATTTTCTCCTTTCGTAGCGAGAAGAGCGTGTAAAAATGCTTCGCCGTCGTTTTCCACGGCGACAACGGGAACGGAAAGGGATGCTTCGAGGGTATCCTTGGACATTCCGCAGAGGAAAAGGTCCCCCTCGGCGCGCAAGGACGTGCGGGAGATGAGAAGCGCGTCGCCCAGCGGCTTTCCCTGCAGGGCGGCGAGGTAATCCTTGCCCGTGAGAAGCCCCGCGACGGTGATCTCGGGACCGAAAAAGTCGTTTTCGATCAGGTAGACCTGTGCATCAAAAAGCGGCTCTCTTTCCTTGACGCGTGCAACGAGCGAGGACAAAAGGGCGTATGCCGCGCGCCCCGTTGCGACGGAAACGCGTCTTTCGCGCGTGAGGGCGGGGGCATTTTCAAGGGCGTAAAGGAAGTCCGTTTCAAACGAGGTGAGCATTCCGACGCCGTTATCGAGCTGCGGGTAACCCTCATAGCGTGCTTCCTCGGGCAGGGGGACGCCTGCCTTAAGATAGAATTCGTCCGACGCGTGGAAAAGATACGCGCCGAGCGCGTTTTTGCATTTCACGGCGAAGTCCTCTACCGTGCGGATGACCGCAAGACACTCCTCGGGGGTGAAGGGAGAAAGCGGATACAGTCCGTCGCGGAATTTCGTGAGTCCCGCGGGGACGATTGAAACGCTGTCAAGTGCGGGATGGAGTGCGGCGAGGTCGTGCATCGTGCGAAGGAGCTCTTCCCCGTCGTTAACGCCGCGACAAAGCACGATCTGCGCGCAAAGGGTGATGCCCGCCTCGGCAAGGCGCGGAAGATAAGAAAGCACCTCACCCGCGCGCGGATTTTTCATCATCGCCACGCGAAGCTCAGGGTTGGTGGTATGCACCGAGATATGGACGGGGGAAAGGCGCATTTTGATGATGCGGTCGATGTCCTCGTCCGTCATATTGGTTAGGGTGACGTAATTGCCGTGAAGAAAGGAAAGACGGGAGTCGTCGTCCTTAAAATACAGCGTTTCTCTGTACCCCTTGGGCATTTGGTCGATAAAGCAAAAAATACACTTGTTGCGGCAGGTGTGCTTTTTGTCCATCAAGGGGGTTTCAAAGACAAGACCGATGTCCTCGTATTCGCCCTTTTTGATCTTCACCGTGTATTCCTTCCCGTCACGGGAAAGAGAGAGCAAAACGCGCTCCTCGGTGAGATAAAAGCGATAGTCGAGGACGTCGCTGATGGCGTTCCCGTTCACAGAAAGAAGAACATCACCCGTGCGGATCTTCTTTTTGTCTGCAATGGATCTTTTTTCGACAGCGCATATTTTTACCACGGGCATTCTCCTTTCTCAAAATTCGGGGGGCATTGAAACAGCCGTCGGCAAAACCGACGGCTGTTCGTAAACTGCGGAGCTTTGGCGGATCAGACTTCCGTTCCCGCCTTTTCTGCCGTTTCGGAAGCGGGGGCTTCCGTGGCAGGCTGTGCGGGTGCTTCCGCGGTTCCCGTTTTCTTATCCTGTTCGCCGCTGATATACGAGCCGTACTTGCTGTAGTAGCGTCTGTAATATCTGCCGTATCTGCCGTAATGTCTGCTCTTATAGCGGTACGATTCGCTTCTGTCCTCTACATCGTTCATCACGATGCCGGCGATCTTGCCGTCCACCTTTTCGATGCTCTCAATCGCGCCCTGCACCAGATGGTAGTCGCTCTTCTTCATACGGATGACGAGAATGTACGACTGAATGTACGGGTGAACGATGGTTGCGTCGGAGATCATCTCAACAGGGGGAAGATCCACGAAAATAAAATCAAAGGATTCGCGCACGCTTGCGATCAGCTCGGCAAGGCGGGGGCGATACAAAAGCTCAGCGGGGTTGGGCGGGCATCTTCCCGAGGTGAGAAGCGAGAGATTCTCGTAGCTCGTGTCGACGATGTTGGGGGTATCGACAACGCCTGCAAGATATTCCGAAAGTCCGCTGTCGGTATGTACGCCGAAGGCTTTTTTCTGGGTGGGCTTTCTCATATCGCAGTCAATGAGAAGCACGCGCTTGCCCGACATCGAAAAGGAGATGGCGAGGTTTGCACAGGTCAAGGACTTACCGTCGCTTGGCGAGGCGCTCGTGACGCCGAACACGACGCCGCCGTCCTCATTGTTGCCCGAATAAAAGAGATTGGTGCGCGCCATACGGTACGCTTCAAGAATACGCATCGAGCTTTTGGAAGTGATCAGGTGCTTGCCGTGGTTTTCGGTTTCCGTCGAAACAGGCTTGCTCTTTCCAAGCGCTTTCAAAATGCGCTTTTTCACGGATTTCAAGTTAAGCTTCATTACGAATCTTCCTTTCTTGCGGTCTTACAGGGTCAAAGACGGGGAATCTGTCCGAGAATGGGGTATGCAAACCGATTCTTTACGTCTGCCTCTGTCTTGATGCGTGTATCAAGGAAGAAGTAAACGAGTGCGATGATGTAAGGAACGATAGCACCGATCACCAAGCCGAGCATCGCGTTCGTCGCCGCGTTGGGGGCGATGAGCGAGCCGCGGTTGGGCTCCGTGCTGGTTTCCACGTGATACATTCCCGAAAGGAGCTTGCCCGAGCGCTCGTTGATCACGTTGCCAAAGGCGTCAAGCAAGACCTGCGAGTCCGCGGCGGAGTTTGCCTTGCAGCGCACCTCAAACACAGTCATTACCTCATCTGCACCGGGCAAAATGAAGTTAAAGAGCGAAAGCAGCTTCGCGGGAGTGTATTCGTTTTCAAGGACGTATTTGGTGTCGTCGGGAATCTGGGCGTGGCGCGCCTCAATGAACGCCAAAACACTTTCCATCGTTTTCTCGTTCATCAAATAGCTTTTCAAGTTGGGAATGATCTTTCCTGCAACGACGAGGCTGTTGTTCATCGTAGTCAAGTCCTCGCTCACGCCGCTTTTGGGAACCAAAATGTATTTTGCAGACGACTGATAGACCTTTTGGACGGCTACCTTCGTGTAGCACCAAAAGGCGACACTGCAAAGAAGGGCGCAGATTAGCATAAAGATTACGCTCTTCTTAAGTACGGTCCACAAATCCTTTACGGAAATTTCCATAAACCTCTGACTCCTTCGTTTTCTTCGCAAAAAGCGTCTTTTTCGTGCAAAAAATGACGCTTTTATAGTATTCTCTATAATATCTTAACATATTTTTTTACGCTTGTCAATAGAAAGCGTATTTTTTCGAGAAACAGATTTTTCCTTTTTCCGTGCCGTTCAACGCTTGCCCGTCGAGCCGAAGCCGCCCTCGGCACGCGCCGTGCCGTCGAGGGTGTCCGTTTCGGTGAAATTCACGGCAAGGAAGGGGGCGATCACCATTTGCGCGACGCGCTCCCCTGCCTCTATCGTCTGTGCGACGGCGCCGTGGTTGTGAAGCGCGACCATAATCTCGCCGCGGTAGTCGGCGTCGACGACGCCCACCTTATTGGCGGGGGCAAGCCCTCGTTTGGTGGCAAGCCCGCTTCGCGCGTAGATGAAGCCCGCATATCCCTCGGGAATGGCGAGCGCGATACCCGTATGCACGAGTACGGTTTCGCCCGCTTCCAGCGTCACGGAATCGAGCGCGTAAAGGTCCATTCCCGCCGCCATTTCGCTTCCGCGCGTGGGAATTTTTGCTCTTTCGTCGAGTTTTTTAAGCATTACTTGCATCGTTTTTTTCTCCTTTTTCCGCGTCGTCGCACTTTTTTCTGAGATATTCGCCCGTATAGGACGCCTCGCACGCCATTACTTCCTCGGGCGTGCCGCAAGCGATGAGCGTGCCGCCGCAGTCGCCCCCCTCGGGACCGAGGTCAACGATATAGTCGGCGCATTTGATGAGGTCAAGGTTATGCTCGATAACGATCACCGTATTGCCCGCAGACACGAGGCGGTCGAGAATGGTGATGAGTTTGGAAACGTCATCGGTGTGAAGTCCCGTCGTGGGCTCGTCAAGGATATACACCGTTTTGCCCGTGGAGCGCTTGGCAAGCTCGGTGGCGAGCTTGACGCGTTGGGCTTCGCCGCCCGACATCGTGGTAGAGGGCTGTCCGAGCTTGATATAACCCAGTCCAACGTCAAACAAAGTTTGCAATTTGCGGGTTATTGCGGGGAGTCCGTGGAAGAAGGTGAGGGCTTCCTCTACCGTCATTTCCAAGACCTCGCTGATGTTTTTGCCCTTGTAGCGCACCTCAAGCGTTTCGCGGTTGTAGCGCGCGCCGCCGCAGGTGTCGCATTTGACGTAGACGTCGGGCAAAAAGTGCATT
>JAZSBJ010000171.1:0-8443 GCA_045602305.1 Eubacteriales bacterium
GGGGGCTTTGCGTGGGACTACTTGTTTTCGTTCATCGCTTTATGCTATGATAATAGCACGCTTTTTTTCATTTGTCAAGCATAAAATCGAAAAAAGTTAAAAAATCCCCTTGCCATTCTAACAATAATAGTTTATAATAAAATAGATATAGTATCAGTATAATGGCAAGCGCGCCGCAAAAAGGAGCAAACTATGGAAGAAACAAAAAAGGGCGGTATTTCCGTCCAAACGGAGCATATATTTCCCATCATCAAAAAATGGCTGTATTCGGAAAAGGAGATCTTTTTGCGAGAGATCGTTTCCAACGCATCCGACGCCGTGACTAAACTGCGCCGTCTTGCTTCCTTGGGCAAGTACGAATCGGATGGCACCCCCTATCGCATCGACGTTTCCTTCAGCAAATCTCTCAAGACACTCACCGTGACCGATAACGGTATCGGTATGACCGAGGCAGAGCTTGAAAAATACATCTGTAATATGGCACTCTCGGGCGCGCTCGAATTTATTGAAAAATACGAGGGCGAAAGGGAAGAGCGTGGCGCGGGCATCATCGGTCACTTCGGTCTTGGCTTTTATTCCTCGTTTATGGTGGCAGATACGGTAGAGATCATCACCGCCTCGTACGAGGGCACGCCCGCCGTGCGCTGGATCTGTACCGAGGACGGAAATTACGAGATCGACGGCGACGCCACGCACGCGCGCGGCACCTCGGTGGTAATGCATATCAACGAGGATAGCGAAGAATACCTTGAAGAGGGCAAGCTGCGCGAGATCCTTGACAAATACTGCGCCTTTATGCCCGTCGAAATTTATCTTACCGACGAAGATAAGGAAGAGGACGAAAAGGAAGAAAAGTCCCCCGTCAACGACATAACACCCCTGTGGCAAAAGCCCCCCGCCGAGATCACCGACGAGGAATATAACAGCTTTTATAGCAAGGTCTTTCACGAAGCATCGGAGCCGCTGTTCCATTTACATCTCAATGCGGATTATCCGCTCTGCTTTAAGGGAATCCTTTATTTCCCCAAGATCAGAGAAAACTACGAGAGCCTTGAGGGCAAGGTCAAGCTGTTTTATAACCAAGTGTTCGTAGCGGAAAACATTAAGGAGGTGCTCCCCGAGTATCTTCTGATGCTTCGCGGCGTTCTTGACTGCCCCGAGCTTCCCCTCAATGTTTCTCGCAGCTATCTGCAAAACAGCGCATACGCCGCAAAGCTTTCGCGCTATATTGCCAAAAAGGTAGCGGATAAGCTTGCAAAGACGGCGAAAAAAGAGCGCGAAAAATACGAGGGTATGTGGAAAGACGTCAAGACCTTTGCCGAGTATGCCGCCGTATGCGAGAAGAGCTTTTACGACGGTGCTAAGGACGGACTTCTTTTGACGCTCTCCGACGGTAAAAAATGCACCGTTGGCGAAGCCCTTGAAAAGCTCGACGAGAAAAAGACGCTCTACTACACCACCGACGCCGTTTTGCAAGCGCAGTATATCTCGATGTACACGGCACGCAATACGGCAGTATTCGTCGCAGACACCCTGCTTGACGAGCGCTTCTTCCAAATGCTGGAGCAGTACGAGGGTGTCAAGTTTGTCCGTGTAGACGCAGGCACCGACGCCTTGCGCGAGGGAGAAGCCCCAACCGAAGAAAACGAACGCTTAACGGCTCTCTTTGCGCCGTTTGGCGAGGGCGAAAAGCCTTTGACTGTAAAGCTCGAGCGCTTTGCCGACGCTACCGTTCCCGCCGTTCTCACGCTCTCCGAGGAGAGCCGCCGTATGGAAGAGATGATGCGTATGTACGCGCCAGATATGCCGAGGGTGCCCGCGGACGTGACCCTGGTTTTAAATATGGCGTCCCCCATCGTTGAGGGACTTGCCGAGGGACGCTTTGGTGAAAAGGCAGAAAAGGTAGCAAAAGCGGTCTATTCCTTGGCGCTCCTTTCCCATCGCCCTCTTAACGCAGAGGAAATGAAGACTTTTCTTTCCGATTCCTACGCGTTAATATCGGAGCTTTTATGACACCCCTTGATACGGTAAAAGAAAATCTCTCCCATTTGCATAAAGAGATGGCGCAGATCTCCGAAAAAACGCTTTACGAGCTTTCGGAGCTTGCATCGCTGTTTTATCGCAGGATAGGAGATCGCTTGCACGAGGAAGAAGCAGAAATGCTTTTACACCGCGGAAGCACGGAGCAATTCCTTTTCAAAAGCTTGGAAGAGGGAATGCCAAAGGAATACCTTGGGCTTCTTTCTCTGGAAGAAAGTGCATTCTTTGCGTCGCGCATATGCGCGTTTGCGACGTTTTTAGCCGAGCGAATGCGTAAGGACGGAAAAGCACCGCTTCCTTGGACGGAGAAGGAAAGCGCACGCGCACGCATCGCGTACGTCCCGTCGGGAAAAGCGGATGAAGCGTATTTTGCCCTTGCATCCCTGCGCGCAGACGCGTCTGTTTTGTATGCGACAAGCACGCAAGACGCCGTGAACGCGCTCCTTTCAAGGGAAGCGGACTTTGCGATGCTCCCGTATCTTTCAGCAAGCGGAGAGCGCATTCTCAGCATTGACCGACTTTGCGCCCAAAACGAGCTGTATCTGTGTGCGCGCATCGAGCTGCCCGAGCGAGAGGATAAGCTCGTATACGCGTTGTTTTCTACGGCGCTTTCGCCCTATGCCGAAACAGAAGAGATGGCACTTTCTTTACAGATCACTGCCGACTCCTACGCCCATCTTGGGCACATCCTTTCCGCCATTCCCGCCTTTGGCTACGAAGAGGCGTCCCTTTACACCGAGCCTGAGGAATACGGCAGAGTACGGGCGCGCGGAGAGCTTGTCAAGAGAGGCGACGCGCTAGCCCTTTGGCTCTATTTGTCCCTATATTCCGCCGGAAGCACGCTTCTCGGCAGATATCCCATCATAGAAACGAAAGAGAGGTAAAAACCTATGAAACAAACCATTGACTACATCACCCACGGCACCTGCTCCCGTATGATCCACGTCGTTCTTGATAACGGCATCATTGAGAGCGTTCGCTTTGAATCCGGCTGTGCGGGAAACACCAAGGGCGTTGCCGCTTTGGTCGTCGGAATGAAGGCAGAGGATGCCATCGCACGTCTTTCGGGAATCCGTTGCGGCTTTAAGAATACCTCTTGTCCCGACCAGCTTGCAAAGGCATTGGCGCTTTGCTTGGCGGAAGAGCCCGTTAACGCTTAAAAATTGAGGTGAAGAATATGCAAGCAAGAAAAGAGTATGAAAGATGGCGCGCCTACGAGGCGCTCGACGCACAAAGCGCCGCAGAGCTTGCCCTGATCGAAGGGGATGACGACACCATTCGTATGCGCTTTGGCTCGTCGATGAGCTTTGGAACGGCAGGACTTCGCTCCACGATGTATGCGGGCACGGCTTGTATGAATAACTACACCGTGGCACAGGCAACCCAAGGCATCGCCGTCCTTGTAAAGAAAAAGGGCGGGGAAGCGCGCGGTGTTGCGATCGCCTACGACTCCAGAAATAACTCCAAGGCGTTTGCTGAGGTCGCCGCAGAGGTGCTGGCGGCAAGCGGCATTCGCGTGTATTTGTTTGATGGCGTCCGTCCGACGCCCGAGCTTTCCTTTGCTTTGCGTGAGCTTGGATGTATGGCGGGAATCAACATTACCGCATCGCATAACCCGAAGGAATATAACGGTTATAAGGCGTATTGGGAAGACGGCGCACAGCTTTCTCCCGAGCTTAGTGCCATCGTTGCCGACGCCATCCAAGGGGTAGACGTTTTGGGCGGTGCTTCCCGTATGCCCTTGGATGAGGCAAAGGAAAAGGGACTTGTCACGATGCTCGACGAGCAGTTTGACGACGTTTATCTTGCCGCAGTCGAAAAAACTGCGATCTCGCCCGATGAGATCAAAGCGGTTGCCGACGATCTTAAGATCGTCTACACCCCCTTGCACGGCGCAGGCTATCGCCTCGTTCCCGAGGTGCTTCGCCGTATGGGGCTTAAGCATCTCTATACCGTGCCCGAGCAGATGGTGTTAGACGGAAGTTTCCCCACGGTGAAAAAGCCTAACCCCGAATATGCCAACGTTTTTGCACTTGGTATTGAGATCGCTGAGCGAGAGGGAAGCGATCTTATCATCGCGACCGACCCCGATGCCGACCGTGTTGGCGTTATGAGCCGTACGGCAAAGGGCGATTTTGCCACCATTACGGGCAACCAAATGGGCGCGTTGCTTCTTGACTACGTCATTCGTGCGCGCCGCGCGTGCGGTAAGCTCGCGCGTGGCTCCTACGCCGTAAAGTCTATCGTTTCTACGGCACTTGCCGAAAAAATTGCCGTAGCCAACGGCGTCAAGCTGTATGATGTGTTTACGGGCTTTAAATTTATCGGCGAGGTCATTAAAAACTACGAGGAAAGCGGCAAAGAGGGCGACTTCCTGCTTGGCTTTGAGGAGAGCTATGGCTATCTTTTCGGCACCTATGCAAGAGATAAGGACGCCGTAGGTGCTACCTTGATGATCGTGGAAATGACGGCATATTATCGCCGCCAAGGAATGACACTTTCGGATGCGCTTGAGAATCTTTACCGCGAATACGGCTTCTATAAAGAGGGCATTCTCGACCTTTATATGGAAGGCGTTGACGGTCCCGAGCGTCTGCGCCGCACGATGGCAGGACTTCGCAAGGAGCCCTTGACCGTTTTTGCGGGCGAGCGCGTTAAGCTCTTGACCGATCATAGCGAAAAATACACGCTTGATATGGAAACGGGAGAGAAAACGGAAACGGGAATGGACGCCTCGAACGTTCTGTATTATACGCTGGAGAACGGCGACAAGATTGTCGTTCGCCCCTCGGGCACAGAGCCGAAGATCAAGTTTTACTTCCTCTGTTCGGGCGAGGATATGACCGCCCTTGAAGAAAAGATCAAGAAATATCAAAAAGCAGCAGAGGCACTCACGGCATAAGCTCTGCACGAAAGGATTCCAAAGTGACCGATAAGCAGCAAAGGACAAGAAACTTTTCCATCATCGCGCACATTGACCACGGAAAAAGCACGCTTGCAGACCGTATTCTCGAAGCCACACAGGCGGTGGCGAAAAGAGATATGGAAGCGCGACTTCTTGACAATATGGATCTTGAAAAGGAGCGCGGCATCACCATCAAGGCACGCGCTGTGCGCTTAACCTATAAAAACGCAAACGGTGAGTATTATCTCAACCTCATTGACACTCCCGGTCACGTGGACTTTGGGTATGAGGTTTCGCGCTCGCTGAGTGCGTGTGAGGGGGCTCTGCTCGTCGTTGACGCAACGCAGGGCGTTGAGGCACAGACCTTGGCAAACGCTTATCTTGCCATTGATAACGACCTTGAAATTTTGCCCGTGATCAATAAGATCGACCTTCCCTCGGCAGACGTGGAAAACTGTCGCCGCGAGATTGAGGACATTATCGGCATTCCTGCGGACGGCTGTCCCGCCGTATCTGCAAAAACGGGGCAGAATATCGAGGATGTGCTTGAGAAGATCGTTAGCGAAATTCCCGCCCCCAAGGGCGATGCGTCTGCCCCACTCAAATGCTTGATTTTTGACTCCTATTACGACAGTTATCTCGGCGTCGTCGTCAACGTACGCGTGATGAACGGAACGCTCCGTGCGGGCGAAAAAATCCGCTTGATGAGCACGGGCGCCGTCTTTGACGTTACCGAGGTCGGAACAATGGAGCCGTTTGGGCTCCAAAAGTGTGAATCCCTTTCCGCGGGGGACGTCGGCTATATCACGGCAAGCATCAAGACGGTTAGCGAAACGCGTGTTGGCGATACCGTAACGCACGCCGACCGTCCCACCGATGCACCGCTTCCAGGCTTCCGCCGCGCACAGCCTATGGTGTACGCGGGTATCTATACGCCCGACGGTGCAAAATATCCCGATCTGCGCGACGCGCTCGAAAAGCTCCAGCTAAACGACGCCTCGCTCAGCTACGAGCCTGAAACCTCCGCCGCCCTTGGCTTTGGCTTCCGTTGCGGCTTCCTTGGGCTTCTTCATATGGAGATCATCGAGGAGCGCCTTGGGCGCGAGTTCGGGCTTGACCTGATCACAACGGCGCCCAGTGTTATTTATAAGATCGAAAAGCGCGGCGGTGAGGTCGTTTACGTGGATAACCCCTCAAATTACCCCTCGCCCGATGAAATTGATACGGCGTACGAGCCCTTCGTCAAGGCGAGCATCATTACCCCCTCGGACTATCTTGGCGGCATTATGGATCTGTGTAAGGAGCGCCGCGGTGTGTTCATTGTTATGAAGTATATCGATACCACGCGTGTTGAGCTGCACTACGTTTTACCTCTCAATGAGATCATCTACGATTTCTTTGACGCACTTAAGAGCCGCAGTAAGGGCTATGCTTCGCTTGATTATGAATTTGACGAATACCGCCCGAGCAAGCTCGTAAAGCTCGACTTCCTTTTGAATGGCGAGCAGGTGGACGCGCTCTCCTTCATCGTTTTTGAGGAAAACGCTTATACTCGCGCGAGAAAAATTACCGAGCGCCTAAAGGAAAACATTCCAAGACAAATGTTTGAGATCCCCATTCAAGCCGCCATCGGAACCAAGGTCATTGCCCGCGAAACGGTCAAGGCAATGCGTAAGGACGTGCTTGCCAAGTGCTACGGCGGCGACATTACCCGTAAAAAGAAACTGCTTGAAAAGCAGAAAGAGGGTAAAAAGAAAATGCGCAAGCTCGGTAGCGTAGAGGTATCTCCCGAAGCCTTTATGGCTGTCTTGAAGCTGGACGATGAATAAAGCAGGACTTTATTTTCACATCCCTTTTTGTCTTAAAAAATGCGCGTATTGTGACTTCTGCTCCTTTTCGGGGCAGGGAGAAGCTCAAATGCGTGCATACACGGACGCCCTGATCCGCGAAATGACGTATTATGCAAAAAACGCGGATGGCTTCCTTTTCGATACCCTATTTTTCGGTGGCGGCACGCCGTCCCTTTTGCCTGTGGGCGAGGTTTCGCGGCTCCTAGATGCCGCAAGCGCGCTTTTTTCCGTGTCGCGTGACGCGGAGATCACCCTAGAAGCCAATCCCGCAACGGCGGATGAAAAAAAGCTGTCAGCGCTTCGCGCTTTGGGCATTAACCGCCTAAGCGTCGGGGTGCAGAGCTTTTCGGACGAGGAGCTAAATTACCTCGGACGCTTGCATAACGCAAGCGACGCGATGGCCTTTTTAAAATCGGCGCGCAGGGCGGGCTTTGAAAACATCAACGTGGATTTGATGTACGGCATTCCCGCGCAAACGCCGCAAAGTGCCGCGCAAACCCTTCATACCGTGCTTGATTTTTCTCCCGAGCATATTTCAGCATATAGCCTGATGCTCGAAGAGGGAACGCCGCTGTATGCGAAAAGGGAAGCGCTTCCCATTCCATCGGAAGACGAGGAAGCCGAGATTGACGCGCTCGTAGCCTCTACCCTGAAAAAGCACGGCTATCGCCATTACGAGATCAGCAACTACGCCAAGAACGGGATGGAATCCCGTCACAATCTTCACTATTGGCATAGTGACCCTTATCTCGGCTTTGGACTTTCGGCGTATTCCTATTTTGACGGGGTGCGCTATGGAAACCATACGAAACTTTCGGCATACGTCGACAACCCGCAAAACGCCGTATCCGAGCGTGAATGCGTTACAGAGGAGGCCCTTGCATACGAATGGATTATGCTTCGCTTGCGTTTAAGAGAGGGCATCTCGCTTTCCGAATATCGGGCGCGCTTTGGGGTAGACTTAAAGAAGAGACACGCCGCGGCGCTCACGGATTTTATTTCGCAAGGGCTTATGGCGGAAGAGGACGGGCGCATCTATCTCACCGAGCACGGCTTCCGTCTTTCCAACAGTATTTTGGTCGCCCTGATGACGGACGAAAAAAACAGTTGACAAACAAAAGCGAATTTGCTACAATAGTATCAGAAAATATGCATCTACGGAAAGGAAAGAATTATGGCAGACATTATCAAGGAAAACGGTGCCTCTGAGGAAGAGCTTGAGGAGGTCGATGTTGTAACGCTGACCGATGAAAACGGCGAAGAGCTTGATTTCGTTGTGCTTGGCGAAGCAGAGATCGAGGGCGCGATATATATGGCGCTTGAGCCCGTGGAAAACCCCGAGGGCGAATACGTCGTTTTGAAGAAGGTGGAAGCTGAGGACGGCGAGATTGATCTCGTTACCATCGACGATGACGACGAGTTTGAGCGCGTTTCGGATTTCTTTGAGGATGAGCTTTTTGGCGAAGTAGATTACGACGCCGAATGATCTCCTAACTTGAATTTCATCCTGCTGTGTGCGTGATTAAGGCATATTTGGGCCTACACGCAGTTAAATGGAGTCCTAATCTCTTTTCGGGACGCAGACCTCCCGAACACGACCTGCCACCGTGCCGTTGTGCTTCGGATGCTGGGAGCGACAAAGAAAAGA
>JAZSBJ010000172.1:0-10927 GCA_045602305.1 Eubacteriales bacterium
CGTATGTGGGCAGACCGCGGCTGCCGTATGCCCGAGGCGGACATTATCGTTTGCCCCGAGAACGCAGAGGAAGTATCCAAGGTCTTAAAGATCGCCAACTACTACAAGCTCCCCGTTACCACCTGGGGCGCGGGCGGCGGCACGCAGGGCGGCGCCATTCCCGTATGCGGCGGTATCATCGTTGACACCAAGAGAATGAACAAGATCTACGAGGTCAACACCGAGGGTATGTACATCGAGTGCGGCACGGGTGCCATCTACAAGCACATCGAATGGGCGGCAAACGAGGTCGGCAAGGCAACGATGCACTACCCCTCTTCCCTCACCTGCTCTACCGTGGGCGGCTTCCTTGCACACAGAGGCATCGGCGTCGTTTCCACCAAGTACGGTAAGATCGACGATATGGTGCTCCAAATGGAAGTCGTGCTTCCCAACGGTGACATCATCTACACATCCCCCGCACCCAAGCACGCGGCAGGTCCCGATCTGAACCAGATCTTTATCGGCTCCGAAGGCACGCTCGGCATCATTACCAAGGCACAGATCCGCATCTTTGACCAGCCCGAGGAAAGACGCTTCCGCGGCTTCCTCTTCCAGGATATGTCGGGCGCGTTCAAGGCTTCTCGCGAGCTTCTCCAGAAGTTCAAGCCCTCGGTTATGCGTCTTTACGACGAGGCGGAAACCGCATCTCTCATCAAGAAGATCGTCGGCGTCGAGAAGAAGGGCGCGTTTATGAACGTCGCCATCGAGGGCTGCCGCGAGCTCGTCGAGGTGGAGGAAAAGCTCCTTCTCGACACCTTTAAGAAGTACGGTGCCGAGGACCTTGGCAGCGAATACGGTGAAAAGTGGTGGAAGGAAAAGATCACCTTCTTCTATCCCGGTCATATGATGGACATTCCCCAGATGTTCGGTACGATGGACACCATCGCACCCTACGATAAGATCGAGGAGATCTATTGGGCAATGAAGAAGGCGATCGAAACCAACTTCCCGCAGGCGAAGTTCATCGCGCACTTCTCGCACTGGTACGAGTGGGGTGCAATGGTCTACGACCGCTTCATCGTTGAGGGCAAGGACGTTCCGAAGGATCCCGTTGAAGCACTCCGTCTGCACCAGGCGATCTGGACCTGCGGCGTGCGTACCGCACTCGCACACGGCGGTGTTGTCAACGACCACCACGGCGTCGGCATCAAGCTCGGCCGCCTGATGAAGGAGCAATACGGCCCCGCAATGCAGGTATTTGAGGGGCTGAAGAAGCAGCTCGACCCCAACGGCATTATGAACCCCTTTAAGCTCGGACTTTGATGAAGGAGGATGCACACAATGAATATGTCTGAAAAAACCAAAGCACACGTTGACTCCTGCCGTTTTTGCTGGATGTGTCACCATATCTGCCCCATCGGTAACGCGACGGGTCAGGAAAGAAGCACGCCGAGAGGACGCGCCCTCGGCATCTCCCTCGTCAACCGCGGTGCCATCGACCTTGCCGAAATTATGGACAACATTTACGAATGCGGCGGCTGCGGCGGCTGCGTGCGTGAGTGTGTGACGGGCTGGGACCCTGTAATGTTCTCCAAGGAAACCAAGCTCGCAGCTGCCCTTGAGGGCAAGCTCCCCCCTTACATTATGACGCTCGTTGAGAACTGCTTGCAGACGGGCAACGCCTACGGCAAGACCGACCTTTGCCCCACCCTCACCGAGGCGATCGCCGCCCACAAGGAAAAGACGGACACCCTTCTTTACCTCGGCGTCGACGCACGCGCCAAGGCTTGCACGCAGGCAGTCAAGGCGATCCGCGTGCTTGAAAAAGCAGGTGTCGCCTTCACCGTTCTTGCGGACGAGAAGCCCTCGGGCGCACAGCTTGACTTCCTCATCGGCGCGGCAAACGAAACGCGCGAAGCGATGACGGCTTGTGCTTCCCAGCTTGATGCATATAAGACGGTCGTTCTCTACGACCCCACCGACGCGAAGCTCCTGAAGCAGACCGCAAAGGCGTACGGTGTTGAAACCAAAGCAAGTCTTGTGACCTTTACTTCCTTCCTCGCCTCTCTCGTGCGCGACGGAAAGCTCAAAGCCAAGAAGGGCGACAAGGTCGTCGTGTATCAGGATCCCTTCCAGCTTGCCCGCGACCTTGAGGAAACCGAGGAAGCGCGTGAGGTGATCGGAGCATACGCCGAGCTTCACGAGATGCACTTAAACCGTGCGGAAACCGTTTGGGCGGGCAACACCCTTATGGCAGAATATATGCCTGAGGTGATGCGCCTCGTTGCCGAAAGAAGAATCTTCAACGCAAAAACGCTTGGAGAAACCGTTATCGTCACCGCTTCTCCCAGCGAGTACTGCTCGCTCAAGGCGGCAGCGAAGGACGTCCTGATCCTCTCCATCGAGGACTTGATTCTGTAAGGAGTGATACGATGTTAGTTACGCTTAAGCAAATCATCGCCCTCGCCGAGGAAAAGGGCTTCTGCGTCCCCGCCTTCAACGTATACAATATGGAGAGCGTGATGGGCATCATCGACGCCGCTGAGGAAGCGCACGCCCCCGTCATTCTGCAGGTCTATCCCCGTCTTGTGACCAACGATACGGGCTATTACCTCGCCCCCATCATTCTTGCCGCCGCAAGACGCGCAAGCGTTCCCGTTTGCTTCCACCTCGACCACGGTCCTGCGGAAGCCGAGGTGCAAAAGATGCTCTATTGGGGCGCTACGGGCATTATGTTCGACGGCTCCAACCTGCCTTTTGACGAAAATGTAAAGGAAACCAAGCATATTGCGGATATTTGCCGCACGCTTGACATCGGATGCGAGGGTGAACTCGGTCACATCGGAAGCGTCAACGACGACGCTATGGATGCCCTGACCGATCCCGACGAGGCGGCAGAGTTTGTCGCAAAGACGGGCGTCACCTGCCTTGCCGTTCTGGTCGGCAACGCACACGGTCACTACAAAAAGCCCCCCAAGATCGACATTGACCGCATCAAGGCGATCCGCGAAAAGACGGGCGGCATTCCCCTCGTGCTTCACGGCGGCTCGGGCATTCCCGACGAAACGGTGCGTGAGGCGATCAAGGCGGGCATTCGCAAGATGAATGTTTCTACCGACGCCTGCTGTGCCTTCGCAGAGGGCGCACTTAAGAGCCTCACCGACCCCAAGAGAAGCCTCGCCATCGACCTCTTTATGAAGCCTGCGGCGGCGGCTGTCAAGGAGCTTGCGCTCTCTAAGATCCGCTTGACGGGCGCAGAAGGGCAGGCATAAGATGGCAAAGATCGTTGGCATCGGCGCGTGTGTCGCCGACACGCTCTATACTGTGCCGCGTTATCCCACCGAGGACACCAAGATGCGCGCCGCATCGTCCAAGCTCGCGGGCGGCGGTCCCTGTGCTACGGGGCTCGTTGCCGCAAGCAAGCTCATCGGCGGCGCATCCTACATCGGCGTCCTTTCCTCGGACGCCTCGGGCATCTTTTTAAAGGGCGATTTTGAAAAATACGGCGTTTCGACCGACCTTGTTACCGTCCTTGACGGCTATCGCTCCTTTACTTCCGTCATTTGGCTTTCGCAAGAGGCGGCAACGCGCACCTGCGTTTTTGACAAGGGTTCGCTTCCCCCCCTCGTGCTTTCGGACACGCAAAAGCGCGCCATCGCCGACGCCGATCTTCTTATGGTAGACGGCAACGAAATGGACGCCGCCCTCGAGGGGGCAAGGGTTGCCCGTGAAAACGGAAAGCCCGTGCTTTACGACTGCGGCGGTCTTTACGATCGTGTTGCGGAGCTTCTTGCCCTCACCGATATTATGATTCCGTCCGAGGAATTTGCGCTCGGTCACACGGGGGCAAAAACCGCCGAGGAAGCGGCGAAGATGCTTTTTGAGCGCTATTCTCCCCGTGTTGTCGTTATCACGCAGGGAAAGCGCGGCGGTATCCACTACGACGGCAAGACCGTCACCCCCTACCCCATTTATCCTGCCGTTGTGGTCGATTCCAACGGCTCGGGCGACGTGTTCCACGGTGCCTATGCCGCCGCAATGTGTCTTGGGCTTGACACCCTCGCCGCCTGTCATTTTTCGAGCGCCGTATCCGCCATCAAATGCACGGGCGTTGGCGCACGCGAGAGTGTGCCTAACCTTGATACGGTCAAAAAATATTTGAAGGAGAACGGCTATGAACTTTAAGAAAACTTATACCCCCAAAAAGGGCTACACCGTTGTTTCTAAGATCGGCGAAAGCACGCTTTCCCGCCTTGAGTTCGGCATCATCGAACTCGACGCGGGCGAGAAGCTTTCCTTTGACACCAAGGATAAGGAAACCGCATTTATTATGCTCGAGGGACACGTCAACGTCTATGTACGCGGCGAAAAATGGGAAAACGTCGGCAACCGCGCCACCGTTTTTGAAAACCGCCGTGCCGAGAGCTTCTATATGCCCATTGAGGAGCGCTGTGAGATCGAAGCGATTGACAAAATCAAGATCGCCGTTTGTGCGACGCCCCTCAAGGAAAAGACCGAGCCTCAGCTTCTCCGCTGTGACCGCGTGCCTTTAAAGACGCTGGGTGTCCCGCCCTTCCAAAGAGAAACGAGCTTTATCATTGACGGTACGACCAACGCAAAGATCCTCACCATCGGTGAAGCGTATTGCACCAAGGGCAACTGGGCGGGCTTCCCGCCCCACAAGCACGACGAGGACAATATGCCCGCCGAGTGCATTGCCGAGGAGATCTACTATTTCCTCTTTGACCCCAAGCAGGGCTTTGCCGTGCAGTGCATCTACACCGCAGACGGCGAGATCGACGAAGCGTACCGCGTAAAGCAGGACGAGCTTGTCGAATTCCCCTACGGCTACCACACCACCGTGTCGACGCCCGGCTATGAAACCTATTTTCTTTGGCTGATGGCGGGCGATCATCAGGGCTTCAATCGCACGAACGACCCTGAGCACGACTGGATTTCCAAGCTTTGACCGATGCTTGAAGAATTAAGAAGGCAAAACCCGCATCTTCCCCTTTTTTCGGTGGAGGATGCGGCGTTTTCGGAATATGGCAGACTCTTACCCTCTGTGGAGATCGCCCCTTTGCTCACCGCAAGCGACACCCTTCCCTTTCCCGATACGGGCTCATCGTATGTCGCATCACTAGAGGGCTTTGAAGCGCTGCCCATCGCGAACAAGATCCGCGATCTTTATTTCGGCACGCTCGACACCCAGTTAGGCTATTGCTACGGGCATAGTAGCGCATTAAATGCGCTCGAATGGCATACGAGCAGTGAGATCAACGTCGCGCTCACCCCCCTCGTTTTGATGCTCGCAAAACGGCAAGATATTCGGAACGGAATGCTCGATTCCTCGCTTGTAAAGGCGTTTTATCTTCCTGCAGGCACCGCGATCGAGTGCTATGCAACCACCCTGCACTTTTGCCCCTGCGAGGTGACAGAGCAGGGCTTCCGTATGGTCGTTGCTCTCCCGCGCGGCACGAACGAGCCCCTCGCTTCCCCCTCGCCCGATCCTCTTCTCTTTCGCCGCAACAAGTGGCTCATCGCACACGAAAAAAACGAAGCACTGCTTGCGCGCGGTGCCGTTTCAGGCATTTGCGGAGAAAATCTCACGCTTCACGGCGTAAAACTCTTTTTTGAGGAGCAATTATGAAATATTTGCTTGGTATCGACTTTGGCGGCGGCGCCTCGAAGGCGACGCTTCTTAATACAAACGGTGTGATCACAGCGGAAAACACCGTGGAATACCCCACGCTCTATCCCGCCCCCCTCGCTTGCGAGCAATCGCCCGAGGACTGGATCGCGGCACTCATCGAAAACGTCCGCGCCCTCTTTGAAAAAAGCGGTGCGTCGCCCAAGGATATTTTGTGTGTCGCCATCGACTCGGCAACCCACTCCTCGCTCATCACCGACGGGGAGAAAAAACCGCTTCGCAACGCGCTCCACTGGACGGACAGCCGCAGCCGCAAGGAAGCGGAAGCGCTCCGCGCGCGTATGGGCGACGAGATCTTTCTAAAGACCTTCCACCGTCCCGACACCATCTGGACGCTCCCCCAACTGCTTTGGCTGAAGCAAAGCGAACCCGAAAATGTAAGCAAAACACGTCATATTTTCTTTGAAAAGGACTATATCCGCTATTTTCTCACGGGTGTATTCTGCACCGACTATATCGAAGCCGAAGGCAGTATGCTCTTTGACTGTCGCAAAATGGCGTGGGATAGCGAGCTTTGCGCCCTTGTGGGCATCTCGCCCGACGCCCTTCCCCCCATCGTTTCCCCCAACGATACCGTGGGAAAGGTCACAAAGGAAGCCGCACGCGCTACGGGACTGCTTGAGGGCACCCCCGTCATCTGCGGCACCACCGACACCTGTATGGAGGTCTTTGCTTCGGGGGCGGTATCGCTTGGCGATATGACCGTCAAGCTTGCAACGGCGGGCAGAATTTGCGTCATCACCGACAAAGCATACCCCGACCGTCACCTCGTCAACTATTCCCACGTATGCGACGGGCTTTGGTACCCCGGCACCGCAACCAAGGCGGCGGCGGCAAGCTACCGCTGGTATCGCGATACGCTGGGCGGCGACAGCTATCCTGCACTCGACGAGGGCGCGGCGCAAGTTCCCGTGGGCGCGGACGGACTTCTCTTCCACCCGTATCTTAACGGAGAGCTGACCCCCTACGCCGACCCTTCGCTCTCGGGTAGCTTCACGGGCATTCGCGCCACCCACACAAAGGCACACTTTACGAGAGCCGTGCTTGAGGGGGTTTCCCTTTCGCTTCTCGACTGCAAGCGTTACCTTGATTCTCTCGGCATTCCCCACAAGGATAGCGCCACCCTCATCGGCGGCGGTGCCAAGGGCGGGCTTTGGTCGCAGATCACCGCCGACGCGCTGGGCATTTCTCTCTCCATCACCGAGAGCAGCGATTCGTCCTTTGGCTCGGCAATGCTTGCAGGCATTGCGTCGGGCGTATTTGCTTCGCCCGAGGACGCCGTAAAGCAATGCGTGAAGCCCGTCAAGGTGGTCGTTCCCAACCCCGAAAACACCGAAAAATACGCAAAGATCTTTGAAAAATACAAGAAGATCCACGACGCCCTCGCCCCCGTCTACGGAGAAGAGGTATGAGGATCGTCGTTTGTGTCCGTCAAGGGCTTGACGGCGAGATCAACCCTTTCGATGCCTGCGCCTATGAGGCGGCGCTCTGCGTCAAGGATGCCGAGGTGATCCTGCTTTCTATGGCGCCTGCATCGGCAAAGGATTTTCTTCTTTCCCTCACCCGCCTTGGCGCTCGTCGCGCTATCCTTCTCTCGGACAAAGTATTTGCGGGTGCGGACACCCTTGCAACGGCGTACGCCCTCTCTCTCGCCATTCGTCGGCTTTCCCCCGACCTCGTGTTTTGCGGCAGACAAACCCTCATAGGCGACACCGCACAAACGGGCGCGATGCTCGCCGAGATGATTGGGTATTCCCTCATCACAAACGTGCTTCGTCTGGAAATCGCGGGCGACACCGTCACCTGCGAAACGCGCGAGGACGGCGTGCAAAGCGCATCGCTTCCCGCGCTTCTCACCGTAGAGCGCGTAGGCACGCTCCGCTTCCCCGGCATCTTCTCGCGTGTGGGTGAGGTGGAAACGCTCACTGCCACGGATTTGGGTGCCGACACCGCAAAATGCGGTCTTTCGGGCTCCCCCACGCGCGTGCTTGCCACCGCCGAGAACACCTCGGGCAAGAGAAAATGCAAATGGATCGCACCGAGCGATCTTGTGGAAATTGTAAACCAAACGCGTCAAAATCAAGGAAAAACGATTGTCGCAACGCGCTCGGAAAGGTTGCTTGACGGCGTATATGCCGTCGGCGACGAGGTTTACGAGATGGCGTCGCTCGTGTCAGACACCGTCAAGGTGATTGCAAAGACAGACGCCGACACCATCGCCGAGATCATAAAAAAAGAACAGCCGAAGGCTGTCCTTTGGGCGAGTGACGCGTGGAGCAAGCGCACCGCCGCCACCGTTGCCGCGCGCCTTTCTCTCGGACTTTGCGCCGACTGCACCGCGCTCGAGAGCGACGGTGAAAGGCTTATAATGTACCGCCCCGCCCTCTCGGGAAGCATCATCGCCAAGATCGTGAGCAACACCGCCCCCGCAATGGCAACCGTCCGAACCAAAAGCGATGCAGACGACGTCGTCGTCGCCATTGGCTATGGCGCAAAGGACTGCATTGAGGGCGCAAAGGCTTTCGCTTCTCGCCTCGGTGCATCTCTGGCGGCAAGCCGCAAGGTGGTGGACAACGACCTTTTGCCCTATCCTTTGCAGGTCGGGCTCACGGGAAAGACCGTAGCGCCCCCCGTCTACGTCGCCCTTGGCATATCGGGGGCGGTGCATCACGTCGCAGGAATGCAAAACGCGGGCACCGTCATCGCTGTCAACCCCGACAAGGACGCCCCCATCTTTGAATACGCCGACTACGGCATCCTCGCAAAAGTCGAAGACATCTTATAATTTCGAAATCTTACAAAAAGAGTGCTTGGCACAGCCAAGCACTCTTTTCTTTTTTGAATCGAGGATCAGTAGCCCACCTTTTCCCAACAGGAAAACGGTGCCGCCAGCTCCTCGCTGATGTAGACCTGCGTCTTCTTGGTTTGAAGCATTGTGGAAGGAAGATAGGGGGTGACAGGTCCGTGCGTGCAAAGGCGCGAGGTCATTCTCTGCCAAGAGGAGAAGGTGCCGCAGGTCGCAAGCGCGTGCACCTCAATGCGCTCCTTGGCACGCATCACGTCAAGAGGACCGATGGTTGCGGCGCAAGGGGGAACGTTCGCAATATCGCCCGACTGACCGAAGGTGCCGTTCAAGGAATTCTGCATAATGGTCATCGGGTGGAGCTTCACGATCTGCGCGGGCTGATTCAGCCACTCCTCGATGTCACCGCTTCCGATAAACTCGGGAATGGGGTCTACGAACGCCATATGCCCTGCCCAACCGGGAGAGGTGGAAGCGATGTCCGCACCCGTTCCCTCTGTGATGTCATCAATGATCTTGGAATAATCCTTGATGTTTTGATTAGTGGGGAAATGCACGTTCTCCATCGGCATACGGAGCTTTTCGTCGATCTGATAATAGAGATACTTGATCATCGAGTGTGCAAAACCCGCCTCGTAGGTAATGGGCGCGATGTTGCCATCTTGATCTGCCCACTCGTCCTCTGCCACGAGATGTACCTTAGAGCAGTCGATCTTAAAATAGTTGATGAGCTGTGCTAAGGGAATATAGGTATCGGGCTCGGGGTTGCCGAGGATCATCGTAAAGGATCTTCCCTCTTCGGATGCTTCCTTCAAGCGCGTGAAAAGCGTGGAAATAAGCACGGGGTGGGGGTTCATCATAACCTTCACCTCAAACTCGGGATGCCACCAGGGCTCTCTCTTCTCGAGATCCTTGCCGGAAAGACCGCGAACGTACTCACAAACCGCCTTATCCTTGAAGGGGACGAACTCGTGGGGGTCAAAATCAAATTTCGTTGCGGGATCGGTAATGAAATCTTTCATTTCTTTTTCTCCTTGCTTTCGTATATTTTATTTATTTTATCGTATCATTTCGCCGCCGAGAAGGACGTGCTTGATATGAAATTCGGGATCCACGACAACAAGATTCGCGATGTTGCCTCTTTTGATCCGTCCGCGATCCGTCAGCCCTAGGAGCGTCGCGGGATTGGTGGACGCGTACTTAAAGACCTGACATAGCGACGCCCCCGTATGCGTCATCATATTGCGGCAAGGACCGTCAAGGATCATTTTGCTTCCCGCGATCTCTCCCGCAAAATCAAAATTGATGTCATCCGCGCCCGCATACAGCTCGTCGGACGGGATAGGACCGTTCGCAACGAAGGCATCGGCGATCAAAATAATGCGGTCCTCGCCCTTGATGCGCTTGATGAGGCGCAGCATATAGGGGTCCACGTGAATGCCGACCTTGTCGCAGATCAGCTCGGTATAGATCTCGTCGTGATACAGTGCCGTTTCGTCCACGCAAGCACTTCTACATTCGGGATAGCGGTGAAGCGTTCCCGTCGCGTTCGTGTGATGCGTAGCAAGGCGCAAGCCGTATGGCATAAGGCGTTCGATGTCGGCGGGTGTTGCCTCGCTATGTGCTACGGAGAAGACGGCGCTCGGATTTTTCTCCTTGACGTACTTGACAAATTCCTCGATACCCCGTCTTTCGGGCGCAACGCACCACACTCTCGCAATGTCGTATGCCGCCTCTACCACCGCCTCGTAATCCGCACGGTCGATCTCTCCGCGCCAAGGGTTGCTCTCGCGATTGCACCCAAAAGCGGGATTGAGATACGGCGCTTCCATATAAAGACCTATGATGTTTTTCGCCCGTCCCGACGCCATCGCATCGCGCACGGTAGAAATCTGCTTTATCAGCTCTTCGCTTGTGGCGTTAAAGTACAGCGCGGGCAAAACGTCCGTCACGCCGTGGTGCAAAAGTGTCGCCGCCGCCTTTACGGGGTCCTCGTAAAAAAAGGTTTCTCCGTCCGCGTGGGTATGTATATCAATGAGCCCGGGGCCAACATATGCCCCTTCCATATCAATGCACTCAGCGTCCGAAAGCGAGAGCCCTTTCCCAAAATCCAAGATCCTTTCGTCCTCGATCAAGAGGGATGCATCACGGATCACGTGATCCGTCATAACGAGATTTGCGTGGATAAGTGCCTTTTTCAAAGCATTGCTCCTCTTTTAATGAATTGATCTTAATTGATCTTGCACGACTTCTTATACTGCGTCGGCGTCATCCCCGTGTATTTTTTGAACACGGTGGAGAAATAGTGCGAATTTGAAAACATCAGCATCTCGGAGATCTCAAAAAAATTATGCCCCGATTCGCGAATGAGGCGCTTTGCCTCGTTGATCTTCATCATATTGAAATAGTCCAAAACGGAATAGCCGCATACC
>JAZSBJ010000173.1:0-1916 GCA_045602305.1 Eubacteriales bacterium
TCATCTTCGTGAAAAATCCCGAAAAGGCAAAAGCTTTCTTGTGCAAGATGACGAAATTGTGAACGTTCCCCGCCCGAAAAGCCCCGCTTTTTCGGTTTATTTTGCCAAAAACACCCCCGTTTTCGCACCACCTCGCCCGAGGGATGCGAATTTTTTTCAAAATTCTCTTGTAACCGAGGTTTTTTTGTGTTATAATCGATATAATCAAATTGAAATCTTTTTGCGCTTTGGAGCAACAAAAAAGGAGTCCCTATGGAACACCGCTTTTTGAGTCTTCTCTACCCCACCGAGGAGAGCCTTCGCCGTCACAAGGACGGAAAGGACACCCCCTTCGTTTCTCTCGCCGTGTGCGAGGAGCTGGGGCTTTCCACGCTTCTCCCGTTAAAGAGCAGCTCGCTTTCCGCATATTTTTCTCTTGACCGTGAGGTGCTTGCCTACCGTCAGGCGACCTTTGCGGAGCTTTCGGCGCACCCCGAGCTTGTCGCCGTTCTCTCCGAGGTGCTCCCCATCCTTTCGGACATTGAGGAGCTTCGTCGCCTTGACAACGCCGAGCTTGGCACCGAGTCCTATCTTTACAGCATCACCGAGATCGAGCTTTACATCTCCTGCATCGAGGCGCTTCGCGCCCGTCTTTTGCCCCTGCGCGACGCGCTCGTGAGCCCCGCGTTCAAAACGCTCGCGGACGTGGTATACGAGCTGTGCGAGAGCGAGTATTACCGCGACCTCAACGAGGATCTCGCTCGCCTTTCCTCGCGCATTCACGAGGTAAAGAGTATTACCGTCGGCGTCAACCTCGACAGTCAGCTCCGTCCCAAGGACGCAGGCGTCATCTCCATCAACGCGGAAACCTTTAAATCGGGCAAAACGCTCGACAAGATCCTGCGGATGAGCTTTAAAAACGACTCCTTCACCTGCATTGCGGACATCGCCCCTCTCGACAGAGGGCAATCGGACAGCCGCCGCGAGGCAATGCAGACCGCCTTTCACTCTGCCATCGACCGCGTCTTTAGATCCTCGGTGCGCGCTTGGCGCGCCATCGTGGGCGAATACGTGCTGGATAACACCGACTTTCTTCTCCGCCTGCTCCCCGAGATCGAATTCGTTTCTCGCGTGTGCGACCTTGAGCGCAAGCTCACCGAGCGCGGATATCCCCTTTGCACCCCCACCCTTGCCCCCATCGAGGAGCACGCATTCCGCGCCGAGGGGTTGTACAACCCCGACGTTGCACTCCGCATCGAGGAGGACGTGGTGGCAAACGACCTCGTGTTTGACGAAAACGCCCGCCTTTACGTTTTGACGGGACCCAACCGCGGCGGCAAATCCGTCGTGACCTGTGCCGTAGGTCTTGCCCTCGCGATGGCAATGTTAGGTATGCCGACGGCGGCAAAGGCGCTGACGCTCTCCCCTGCGGACGCCATCTACACCCATTTCCCGACGGGTGCAGACGACACCATCGACAAGGGACGGCTTGGCGAGGAATGTGCGCGCTTGCGCGAGATCCTCGACGGCGTTACCGAAAACAGTTTAATTCTTCTCGACGAATCTCTGTCCTCAACGGGCGCATTTGAAGCGTCCTTTATCGCCGCCGAGCTGCTTTCGGGCTTCTCGCTCATCGGCTGCCGCGGCATCTTCTCCACCCACCTGCACGAGCTTGCCTCGCGCGTTGCCGAGATCAACGAGCGCACGAAGCCCCTTGGGGGCAAGCCCCTTGACAGCCTCGTCGCGGGAATGGAAGAGGGGCGGCGCTCCTTCCTCATCAAGAGAATGGCGCCCGACGGCAAGAGTTACGCCACCGACATCGCGGAGAAATACGGGCTTTCCTTTGAAAGCATCGCCACTCTGCTCGCACAAAATGAAAAAGGAGAATCCAAATGAAGCATTTTTTGAAACTACTTGAAAAGGACGCCCACATCACC
>JAZSBJ010000174.1:0-9350 GCA_045602305.1 Eubacteriales bacterium
GTCTTCCTTTTGGCTCAGGCTTTCGGGATGCACCTCGGGGTATGCGGCGCCGCCGATGCAAAAATCCGCGCCCGACGCACGCAGCTCGCGCACGAGGTCCACGGCGTAGCGGTACGCCCATCCCGTTCTGTCGCTATGCTCAAGGGCGGGGGTGAGGTCGCCGCGAAGCGCCATCACGTTTTCGATGCCCGCTTCCTTCATCGCCTCGATCTTCGCCTTAACCGTTTCGCGGGTAGAGGAAACGCAAGTGAGATGGGCGAGGGTGGGAACGCCGTATTGCTCCTTGATATTTTTGGCGATATCCAGCGTATATTGGCTGGTGCCGCCGCCCGCGCCGTAGGTCACGCTCATAAAGGCGGGGCGAAGCCTTGCGATCTCCTCGGTCGCAAATTTCACGTCCTCAAATGCCGAATCCGTTTTCGGGGGGAACACCTCAAAGGAAATGGACGGGGTTTCCCGTTTTAGCAATTCGCTCAGCTTCACGCAGCGCACCTCCAAGCAAAAAGTATACTTTGTTTTTATTCTAACACACGCGCGGGGCAAAATCAAGTTTTCCATTCAAAAAAAGACAAAAACTGCCGTTTTTTTTCGCTTTACGCCGCTTTAATGTGCAAAAGTCTTGACTTCACACGCGATTTATGGTATTTTGAAGAGGATATGACAAAAGAAGGAAGGACGCAACAATGACGGCTTTACAGGAAATAAAGCAAACCGGACGCCCGACGGGAGAGAAGCGAACGCTGTGATCTTCCGTCACCGCCGCTTGCTTTGTCTTTCCCTTTTTGCTCTTCTGTCCGTTGCCGTTGCCGAGCAGTTGCCACACGCCTATAAGGCGCCCGTCTTTTGGACGGCGCTCACGCTCGCGCTCGTGCTGTTTGCGCTTTCTCTTTGGAAAAGGCGGCTTCTTACCGTTGCTTTAGCACTCCTTCTTTCCTCGCTCGCAGTCTTTTCCTCGTATCAAATTTCCTACAAACGGGACGCCGTTTCGCACTTAAAGAACGAGGCGCTTGATATGACCGTCACGGTCGTTTCCGTGCAAGGCGAGGACGGGCGCGACTATATTGCAAACGGGCATATGAGCGTGCTTGTTGAGGGCGAGCCTCTCTCGCTTCCCGTTAAGGTCGTGTGTCCATCCGCCCCAAGCATTGGGGACGTGCTTTTCGGGAAAGCCACCTATACGCCGTTTGAAAGCGGTGCATTCCAAGCGAGCCAAGGCTTTTACGGAACGGTGCGTTTTCTTGACGCGTGTCGGGTGGTAGACCGCGCTTCTTCTCCGACGCTTGCCTTGAGTGCTTTGCGCGCGAGGATCGCGGCAAGGATCCGTTCTGCTCTCCCCGATGAGAACGGAGAGCTTTTGTGCGCGCTTCTTATTGGCGTGCGTGACGGGCTTCCCGACGCTTTTTCGCGAGATATGTCCCGCCTTGGCACCGTACATATGCTCTCCCTTAGCGGAATGCATCTCGTCGTGCTTACGGCAGGCATCGCATTTCTTTTAAAACGCCTTCGCCTCGGGCGGCGTTTGCGCGTGCTTTTTCTTTCTGCCTTCGTCGTGTTTTTTATGCTCTTAACGGGGCTTTCCTCGTCCGTGATGCGGGCGGGCTTTATGTTTCTGTTCTCGTCGCTTCCCTTCTTTTTGCGTGAGGAACGGGACAGCGTTTCGTCCTTAACGGCGGCAGTCGCACTCATCGCCGTTTGGGAGCCGTACGCCATCGCCGATCTATCGCTTTGGCTCTCCGCACTTTCGACCCTTGGGATTTTGCTTTTCTTTGACCGCTGGCAGACGGAAAGAGAGCGCCGCCCATCCCTTGCCAAGAGGTGCTTACGCTACGCCGCCCTTTCGCTTTCCGTAACGCTGGCGGCGACCCTTGTAACGCTTCCCTTGACGCTTTGCGTCTTTGGAACGCTACCTTTACTTTCTCCCATTGGAAATCTCTTGCTTTCTCCACTCACACAGTTGGCGCTTTATCTCGGACTTGCCGTGGCGGTTTTGGGGAGCGTTCCCGTTTTGTCTTGGACTGTTTCTGTAATTTGTAAACCGATATTTACAATTTCGAGCGCTTTAGGCGACATTCCGAACACAGTGATCGCCTTAAAGCATCCCGTTTCGCTTCCGCTTGTTTTTCTTCTGTTCGCACTGCTTCTCGGGTATTTTCTCTTCACCCCCAAGCGCCGCTTTCCCTTTCGGTTTCCCGTTACGGTGTGCGTTTGCTTTTCCGTTCTTTTGACGGGCGTTGAGGGCTTCTCCCGCCTTATCCACCGCGAGGAGCTTACGGTATCCTATTATTCCGCCGAGGGAGAGGAGAGCGACGTCCTTTTGTTTTCGTATCGCGGGGACAAGCTCTTAACGGTGTTTTCCGACTTTTCTTACCTACAGTCGGCAGAGCGTCAGGCGCCCCGCGACGCGGCAGGAGAGTTGGACGGCTTCTTGCTTCCCTACTACACCAAGGACAGCGCGGAATACACAAAAGCACTGATTCAAGAGCAAAAGGTCTACGCGCTTTACCTGCCGACGCCCCAAACGGCGGGCGAGTGGGCGCAGTATAAGGACATCCTTTCGGTTGCCGCCGCGTGCGGCACGAAAACGGTGGCGACGGATGACGCTTCTCCCTTCTTTTTCGGCTTTTTGACCGCGTCGCGGATCGCCTTTGATTTGCGCCTTGACGGGTACGCCCCGCGCTTTGCCGCCTTTTCGTTTTTATTCGGATATAGTCGCATCTCATATTACAGCGCGGACGCCTTGACCGCGGACGCGGGCGGTGACGCACGCGCCTCGGATATTCTTGTTTTCGGCAAGTACGGAAACGAGCCGCAGGTGCTTTTCCACCCCGACGATTTCATCGCACCCGACGCCGAAGTCCTTTGCAGTACGCCCACGAGCTTCCCCTTTGTTCGCCCGTCGGGCTTCGTGTTTTCTTATACGGGAACTGCATATTTGCCGATGAAGACCAATATTTCTTGAAAAAAATTCGTTTTTTGGCAAAAATAGAATTGACGAAACCAAAAAAGAGTGTTATAATAATATGGTATGACATTTATCATACAAATACGAAAAAGGAGATTTGACGATGAGCGACGCCGGCAGTATACGCGCGGTAGGTGAGTTAAGACAGCTTGTGATATGCGATGTTGATGCGGACCGTCCCCGTCACGATCGCCCTTAAAGCGCTTGCCTTCCGCACGTAACTCCCCCAAAAACACATCGAAGGGAGAACGCATTTATGGAAGAAAAATTGTTTGATTTTAGCGGCGAAGAGGAGCGCACCCCCGCCGAAGCGGTTACGGAAATGTTAGAAAAGAAGCAGTTCTCGCGCTTGCGCGTGCTGCTCTCCGACCTTCCCGCCGCGGACGTAGCGGAGCTTTTTGCCGACATTCCCGAAGAAAAGGAGCCGCTTCTTTTCCGCATTTTACCCAAGGAGTTTGCCGCCGAGGTGTTCGTTGATATGGACACCGACGCGCAGGAAAGACTGCTCTATTCCTTCTCTGACCGAGAGCTTGGCGAGGTGCTTGCCGAGCTGTATATGGACGATACGGTCGACATCATTGAGGAGATGCCCGCCAACGTCGTCGCGCGTATTTTACGACTTGCTTCCCCCGAGGCACGCCGCCAGATCAACGAGCTTCTCAAATATCCCGAAAGCTCAGCGGGAAGCGTAATGACCACCGAGTTCGTTCAGCTCAAAAAGGATATGACGGTGGAAGAGGCGTTCCTTGCCATCCGTCGGGTAGCGATCGACAAAGAAACGGTATATACCTGCTACGTCACGGATGCGGGACGGCGTCTTGAGGGCGTCGTTACGGTAAAGACGCTGCTTCTTTCCTCTCCCGAAACGCTGCTTTCCGACATTATGGAAGACAACGTCGTTTCGGCAGAAACGCTGACGGACAAGGAAGAGGTCGCCTTGATGTTTAATAAATACGGCTTTCTTGCCCTTCCCGTCGTGGATGCGGAGAGGCGTCTTGTCGGAATTATCACCGTCGACGATGCACTTGACGTTATGCACGAGGAAGCGGAAGAGGACTTCGCGGTGATGGCTGCCGTCACGCCGACGGAAGAGCCTTATCTTCGCACGGGCGTGTTCCGTATTTTCCTATCGCGCTTCCCTTGGCTTCTCATCCTGATGCTTTCCGCGACCTTTACGGGTATGATCATCTCGGGCTTTGAAAGTGCCCTTGCCGCCTGTGTCGCGCTGACCGCCTTTATCCCTATGCTGATGGGCACGGGCGGTAACTCGGGAAGCCAATCCTCGACCACGGTCATCCGCGGTATTTCTCTCGGTGAGATCGATTTTAAGGATACGCTACGCGTTTTGTTCAAGGAGCTTCGCGTTTCGGTGCTTTGCGGCATTTTCCTTGCGATCGCTACCTTTGGCAAGGTGATGCTTGTGGACGCGCTTCTTTTGAAGAATCCGCAAGTGACCCCCACGGTCGCCCTTGTCGTTTCCCTAACGCTTCTTGTGACGGTCGTATGCGCCAAGCTCATCGGCTGTCTTCTCCCCATTCTCGCAAAGCGCGTGCATCTTGACCCTGCGGTGATGGCAAGTCCCTTTATTACGACCCTCGTGGACGCCGTTTCCCTGCTCGTGTATTTTGCCGTTGCACGCACCTTCCTCGGCATTTAACGCCGCGTTTACCGATTATTATTCCGAAAGGATCACGCATTATGAAAAAAGAGCTTTCTAAGACCTATGACCCCGCGTCGTTTGAGGACCGACTGTACGGCGAGTGGCTTTCGAAGGGCTATTTCAAGCCCGATCCCGACAAATCAAAGCCCGCGTTCTCCGTCGTCATCCCCCCGCCCAACGTCACGGGACAGCTTCATATGGGACACGCACTGGATGAAACCCTGCAGGACATTCTCGTTAGAACCAAGAGAATGCAAGGGTATAGCACCCTTTGGGTGCCCGGCACCGACCACGCAGGCATTGCCACCCAAATCAAGGTAGAGGAGAGCCTTCGTGTGAACGAAGGACTCACGCGCTACGACCTTGGCAGAGAAAAATTCCTTGAAAAGGTGTGGGATTGGAAGAACAAGTTTGGCTCCCGCATCATCAATCAGTTAAAGAAGCTCGGCTCGTCCTGCGATTTCAGCCGTGAGCGCTTCACGATGGACGAGGGATGCTCCCGTGCCGTGCGCGAGGTTTTCGTAAATCTTTACGAAAAGGGCCTCATCTATCGCGGCTTCCGCATCATCAACTGGTGCCCCAACTGCCGCACCGCCCTCTCGGATGCCGAGGTGGAATACGGCGAGCAGGCAGGTCATTTTTGGCACATCCGCTACCCCATCAAGGGTACGGACCGCTATCTCACCATCGCGACCACGCGTCCCGAAACGCTGCTTGGCGATACCGCCGTTGCCGTGAACCCTGAGGACGAGCGCTATACCGATCTCGTTGGCAAGATGCTCGTGCTTCCTCTCGTAGGACGCGAGATCCCTATCGTTGCGGACGAGTACGTAGAAAAGGACTTCGGTACGGGCTGTGTGAAGATCACTCCCGCGCACGACCCCAACGACTTTGAGGTAGGCAAGCGTCATAATCTCCCCGTCATTCGCGTAATGAACGACGACGGCACCATCAATGCCGAGGGCGGCAAGTACGAGGGTATGGACCGCTATGCGGCGCGCGAGGCGATCGTGCGCGACCTCGAAGAGGGCGCTTTCCTCGTTAAGGTTGAGGACTATTCCCACAACGTCGGCACCTGCTACCGCTGCAAGACCACCGTTGAGCCGCTGACGTCCGATCAGTGGTTTGTCAAGATGGAGCCGCTTGCAAAGCCCGCGCTTGACGTGGTGCTTTCGGGCGACGTAAAATTCGAGCCCGAGCGCTTCACCAAGACCTATGTAAACTGGATGGAGAACGTACACGACTGGTGCATTTCCCGTCAGCTTTGGTGGGGTCACCGCATTCCCGCCTTCTATTGTGATGCGTGCGGCGAGATGACCGTTTCCAAGACGGATATTTCTGTCTGCCCCAAGTGCGGCGCTCCCGTCCGTCAGGAAGAGGACGTGCTTGACACCTGGTTCTCCTCTGCCCTTTGGCCCTTCTCGACGATGGGCTGGCCCGATAAGACCGAGGACCTCGCGCGCTACTATCCGACAAGCGTGCTCGTTACGGGCTACGACATCATCTTCTTCTGGGTTGCCCGTATGATCTTCTCGGGTATGGAGCATATGGGAGAGAAACCCTTTGACACCGTCTTTATTCACGGTCTTGTCCGTGATGCCAAGGGCCGCAAGATGTCCAAGTCTCTCGGCAACGGCATCGATCCCCTTGAGATCATTGAAAAATACGGTGCGGATGCACTCCGCTTTGCACTTGCCAGCGGCAACGCACCCGGCAACGATATGCGCTTCTCGGACGAGAAGACCGAGTCGGCGCGCAATTTTGCCAACAAGCTGTGGAATGCTTCGCGCTTCGTGCTTATGAATATGGACGACGACTCCGTATGCAAGCTCCCGCCCATCGACACGCTTGCCGCCGAGGATAAGTGGATCCTCTCTCGCTTCAACCGCCTTGCAAAAGAGGTGCGCGAGAACATCGACCGCTATGAGCTTGGCGTTGCGCTCGCACTCATCTACGACTTTGCTTGGGATGTGTTCTGCGACTGGTATATCGAGCTTTCGAAGAGCCGTCTCTACGAGAAGGACTCCAAGGGCGCAAAGACTGCCGTTTCGGTGCTTGGCTACGTTTTGACGGGCATCTTGAAGCTCCTTCATCCTTATATGCCATTCATCACCGAGGAGATCTACGGGGCGCTTCCCCACGATGAAGAAAGCATTATGATCAGCGCGTATCCCGTCTATGACGAAGCGCTCTCCTTCCCCGAGGAAGAGGCGGCAATGGAGAAGGTGCTGGATGCCATCCGCGCTATTCGCGCACGCCGCGCCGAGATGAACGTTCTCCCCTCGCGCAAGACCAAGCTCTATCTCGTTTCAAAGGATGCGGACATCTTCCGCGCGTCCGTCGGCTTCTTCTGCAAGCTCGCAGGTGCGTCCGAGGTGCTTTTCCCCGAATCCTATGCAGACGAGGGTGCGGTTTCCATCGTCACCGACGCTGTGACCGTATATATTCCGCTTGCCGATATGATCGACTTTGAAAAGGAAAAGGCTCGTCTTTCCAAGGAGCTTGAAAAGACGGAAGGCGAGATCCGCCGTCTTTCGGGCAAGCTCTCGAACGAGGGCTTCCTTGCCAAGGCACCCGAGGCAGTCGTCAAGCAGGAAAAGGAAAAACTCGCAAAATACGAATCCACCAAGGAATCTCTGCTTGCCGAGCTTGCAAAGCTCGGATAAAGGGCAAACGAGGGATTTTCACAAATCCCTCGTTTTTTCACAAGGCGAGCACGCCTTGCATATACCGATAACGACATCTATTTGAGGTGATACGATGCATCCTGTTATATTAACCGCCCTCGGTGTGGGCGGTGCCACCGTATTCGGTGTTCTCATCGGCTTTATCTTTAAAAAAATATCGCACAAATTCAGCGACATCGTTTTGTCCTTTGCGGCGGGCGTAATGCTCGCGGCGGCGGTGCTTGGGCTGATTCTCCCTGCCCTTGAATACGGGAGTGGAAAATGGACGGATCTTCTTATCGTTGTGTTTGGAATTTTCGTGGGTGCTCTCGTGCTTGACCTCATTGACAAGCTCGTGCCCCACTTACACAAGCTCGCGGGCAAGGAGCCCGACCTTCATTCCGATTGCGGAAAGCACGGGAGCGACAAGGCGAGCAAGGTGCTTCTTTTCGTGTTAGCCATTGCCATTCACAACCTGCCCGAGGGCATTGCGGCGGGCGTAGGCTTTGGCACGGGCAACACGACGGACGCGCTTCTTCTTGCCGCAGGCATCGCGCTCCAAAATATTCCCGAGGGTATGGTCATCGTTGCCCCGATGCTCGCGTCCGGCATCTCGCCGAAGCGCACCTTTCTCTACGCGTCGCTCACGGGCTTTATTGAGGTTGTCGGCACATTTATCGGCTTCTTTGCCGTGTCGGTGGCGTCTGCCATTCTGCCCTTTGCGCTTGCCTTTGCAGGCGGCACGATGCTTTACGTCATCAGCGACGAGATGATTCCCGAAACCCACGCACACGGCTCGGAAAAGGGCGCAACGTACGCGCTCCTCTTCGGCTTCTGCCTGATGCTCGCGTTTGACTTTCTTTTATAACGAAAAATCCCGATTTCTCACGAAATCGGGATTTTTGATTAGTCCTTGAGTTGTTCTGTAAAATAGGCGTTGGTGTCCGCACGTCTGCCCCTCTCGTCCATTACGGAAAGACGAACGTACTTCATATCGTAGCCGTAGAGGGGGAAAACTGCCTCGGTGAGAAGCTCGCCGTCACGGGCGTGCTTTGCCCAAGAGATGCGCACGCCGCCGTGCAGGGCGATCCTCTGCGCGGGGGAACATTTGATGTGAACGGCATCGTCCTCATAGTAAAGCTCGTAGATCTCGGGGCCTGTGGAGGCGTAGAAGCTACCCGCTTCCAGCGCACGCGTGACGGTGCGGTATTCGAGCTTATCGGCGCGGATCATCGTGAAGCCGCCAAAGGAGTCGTGGAACTTATCGTTGCCGTGATTGTGGTTATCGTCGGCAGAGATGCAATAGATCTTTCTGCCCGCGCGGAGCAGGTCGTCGTACACAATGGTGTTATAGTCCTCGTAGCCCGACGAATAGCAGCCCCAGTTGCACATTTCCATAGCGTGCATACCGTGGTAATTTAAGTACTGTGCCTGGGTCTCCATCGACCACTGGGGATGGTTGTAGGTAACGAAGAAGCCTTTTTCTCTTCCCTTTTCCATCGCATAGGTGATGTCCTTGGCAGAATAGGTAAGAGGCTCGCCCGGGTCATTCGGGTCAAAGCAAAAATGCTCGGCATATGCCATCGACTTTTCCGCATACTTGCTGCGGTTGACAACGTGCTGCTTCGGGTTGTTGTTATCCAGCGCGATAAAGCAAATATGGGTGGTTAAGGGATGCTCTCGCCAGGGCTTATCCTCGCACACGTCAAACTCCCAGCCAATGAGGGGCAAGAAATCCTCATCCTTAAGATAGGAGTGATCCACCATAATGTGGTGGTCGGTGTATGCAAGAATCGAATAGCCGTGCGCCTTGTACGCCTCCTTCGTTTCCTCGGGTGTCATCTCGCCGTCGGATACGGTGGTGTGCGCGTGCAGGTTGGCCTTGTACCAATTTCCCTCGAGGGGCAAAAGATATTTTCTCATAACATCCTCCAAAAAAGGTTTGCACCCTCATTGTAGCACCGCACGGGGGGATTGTCAAGTGAATTTACAAAAAAAGCCGATTTATCACATAGGGATTTTTATTAAACTCAACTTTTAACAAGTCGAGTTTTCTTTTGCC
>JAZSBJ010000175.1:0-4383 GCA_045602305.1 Eubacteriales bacterium
GAAAGTTTTGGGGGTTCTTATAAGCGGAGCGCGAGGCAGAGCCTCGCGGCCTTTGGGTGTGGGCAAAGCCCACGGTCTTTCCCGCGACCTTCCTTTACTCCTCCTCGCTCTCCTCTGCGCCTGCGTCGCCTTCGATATAGCGTTCGATGAACTGCTCGGCGGAGATGAGGATGCTGCGGGCTTTGGAGCCGTCGGGCTTGGAGACGAGGCCTTCCTCCTCCATACGGTCAATGATCTTGGCGGCGCGGCTGTAGCCGATGCCAAGCTTGCGCTGGAGCAAGGAGGTGGAGACGCGGTTCTCCTCGATGGAGATGCGGATGGCGTCCACGTACTTGTTGTCGCCGCTCTCGCCCGGGAGCGCAACACCGCCTGCGGCGTCGCCGCCCTTGCCCTTCTTGCCGCACATCGCGGAATATTCCTTCATCTTGGAGGTAAAGGCTTCGTTGTAGACGGCGGTACCGTTGGTCGCGCGGATAAATTCACAGATCTTTTCCACCTCGGCGTCGGACACGAACGCGCCCTGCACACGGGTGGGCTTCATCGCGCCGACGGGTGCAAAGAGCATATCACCCTTGCCGAGCAGCTTTTCCGCGCCCGCGATGTCAAGGATCGTACGGGAGTCCACCTGAGACGCCACCGTGCAAGCCACACGGGAGGGAATGTTGGACTTGATCAGACCCGTAACGACGTCAACCGAGGGACGCTGCGTACCCACGATGATGTGCATACCCGCCGCACGCGCCTTTTGCGCCAGACGGCAGATGGAATCCTCCACCTCGTCGCGCGCGGTCAGCATCAGATCGGCAAGCTCGTCGATGATGATGACGATGTGGGGCATCGGAGGCAGATCGGGATCCTTCTCGGCTGCCTTGTTGTAGCCCTCGATGTTGCTCACGCCAACGTCCTGGATCTTGGTAAAGCGATCCTCCATCTCGTTCACGGCGGCCTGAAGCGCGCCCGCCGCGTCCTTGGGAGTGACGATGATGGGAGCCATCAGGTGAGGAATGCCCTTGTAAAGACTGAACTCCACCTTCTTGGGGTCAACCAGAATGAGCTTGACCTGATCGGGACGCGCCTTGAACAGAATGCTCATGATGATACAGTTGATACAAACCGACTTACCCATACCCGTCGCGCCCGCGACCAGAAGGTGAGGCATCTTGGCGATGTCAAAGAGCAGGGGCGCGCCCGCAACGTCGGCACCAAGTCCCGCCGTGAGACGGCTGGGCTTTTCGGTGAAGGCGTTCGATTCCAAAAGCTCGCGCAGGTAGACGGTCTGACGGGTGGTGTTGGGCACCTCCACGCCGATCGCGCTCTTGCCCGGGATCGCCTCCATACGCACGCTCTGTACCGCAAAGGAGAGCGCGATATCGTCGGCAAGGTTGGTAATGGTACGCACGCGCACGCCCGCAGAGGGGTAGATCTCGTAGCGCGTGACGGTCGGTCCGCAGGAATAGGTGATCTCGTCGATGCGAACGTTGAAGTCGCTCAGCGTCGCGTAGAGCTTCTCCATATTGCTCTTGATCTCCGACTGGTTCTCGGCGGTCATCGCCTCCGAGGGGTGCAGATAGGAGATGGGGGGGAAGATATAGGGCTTCTCGCCGCTCTCTGCCGCAGCAGGCTTTTGCTCGGCAGTCTTCTTGGTGTCGGTCTTCTTGGCGTCAGCCGTCTTTTTCGCGTCCGTACCCGTCTTTGCGGCAGGCTTTGCGGCGGCGGTCTTCTTGGCAACCGCCCCCGAGATCGCCTGCGCGGACGCCTCTCTCTTTTCAAATTCCTCACTGGAAAGTCCGTACTCGGCGGTGGTCTTCTCGCTCTGGCGGAAGATGGGCATCTGCCCTCTGTCGGCAGGCTTGATGCCCGCGGGTGCGGTCGCAGGGCGAACCGTAATGCCCTTTCTCTGCCCTGCCACGGGTGCGCTTCCCGCGTTCGGACGTCTTGCGCCCTCTCCCACGCTCGGGCGTGCCGCTCCGTTCGGTGCGCCGTTCGGGGTTCTGTTGGGAGTTCCGTTCGGTGCTCCGTTAGGAGTTCCGTTCGGTACGCCGCTAGGCGTTCTGTTCACAGGTCTTGCGCCGCCGTTCGGCAGAGGCGCCTCGGGAGGCAGGGGGGCGTGCGTCTTCGCTGCCGCAGGTCGCTGACCGCCCTGATTGACGAAGATGTTGCCAAGCTCAAAGCCCTGATCGTCTCTCTGCACCCGTCGCGCGTTCCTCACATCGTTTGCCGAGCGCGGGAAGACCGATTCCATCGAGTTGGGATCGGCAGGCGCGGCAGACGCGGGGGGAGGCGGTACGGGACGCTTGCCCGCCGTCTGTCCCCTTTGGTCGGGCGCAGGCGCATTCACGCGCTGACCTGCCACGGGGCGCGTTCCCTGCCCTTGGGCGGGATTTACCCGCACGCGGCCGATCTGCTCGCCCGCCCGCATCTTTCTGCCAATGTCGGCAGGCACGTAAAGATTGCTCACGGGGGTGTCGTCGGACGCGTCGAGCACGGGCATGGGCATAGGCGCGAGATCGTCCTCCTCCGAGGCTTTCTGCTCCTCTTTGCCCTCGGCGTGCTTTTCCCGTTTGTCCTTCTTGGTTTCCTTTTTATGATCGTCCTCGGCATCGTCTGCCGATTCCTTCTTTTGATTCTTTTTGTCTTCCCGATCGGGCTTCTTGTCCTCGGCGTCCGCCTTCTTGTCGCCCTTCTTCTTACAAAGCTTGCGAACGGTGCGCCAGAGATCAACGGGCGTCACGCCAAGGAAGAAGAAGACGGCGAGCACGGTGAGGAAGAATCCCACCACCAGAGCTCCCAGCCAGTTCATATACTTGGCGAAGAAATAGCCCACGCCGCCTCCGATCACGCCGCCGCCGCGCAGAGCCGCGCCGTAGCGCATGAGGTCGCGCGCGCTTCTTTGCCACTGATCCTTCGGGAGAGCGATGAAGCTGAAGGAATGGACGAAGATCCCCAGCGCGAGCAGGGCAAGCGTTCCCACCAGCACCTTCTCGAGGATCATCTTGTTATCGATCAGCGGCTTCCAGAAGAGCGCAAGGTAAAGCAGGATCGCAGGGATCAAGAACGCCGCCGCGCCAAAGAGGCCGTGCAGGGCGTAGGAGAGCCAGTAGCCAACGGCGCCAAGCAGGTGCTCGGTGGGATCCTGACACGAGTTCCCGAAATTGCAGAACAGGTTGAGCAAGAGGGTCACGCCCAGAAACGCCGCCAGTCCGAACAAAAGGAAGGGGATCACGCGGTGCGCGGGGCGAGTGGAGGGCAGATCGGGGGTCTTTCCCTTGCCATCCTTTGCCGAATGGAGCTTGCCCTTCTCGGTATTCTTTTTGGGGGGATTGGGCTTTTTGGGCGTCGCCTTGGGCTTCGGGGCAGCGGGCTGCGCCGTGCTTGCCTTCACCGTGTCGGGATCTCCCGACGGCTTTTTCGGGGGCTTCTTCCCCTCCGTCTTGGGCTTGGCGGCAGGCGCGGGCGCACCCTCGGGAGCAGGCGTCGCTTGCTTGTTCTCGTCGTTGTTCATATCGGTCATCCTTTCGTGGAAGATACGTCTTTTGGTCAGAGGATACACTTCCCCATTTTCTATCCTTTATTATATCACCGTTTTCCCCGAATTGCAAGAGGAAAATGCGCTTTTTTGTGTCACGAAAGCCAAACGACCGTCGCGGGGTGGAAAAAAGCCTTCCGAAGGCCGCGAGGCTTTAAGGTCGTGGGCTTTGCCCACACCCACTTATAAGAACCCCCAAAAACTTTCCGTGGAAAAAGAATAACGATCCCAGTGGAGGGTGCACGATCAATGTGCGCCCTCCTTTGTTTGGTGCGCGGAAAATCCCCTCAAACCTGTAGGGACAGGCGTCCCCGACTGTCCGTTGACACCGCACAACGCCATCGGGGGATACGGCAAAAGATTTTCGCGGTACGAAGGGCGAGGTTCAAGCCGCACCGCAGGTGCCCCCTCCCGAAAAGGCATCAAATTTTGCACCTCATTTGCGGGAGGCGAAACGCCTCCCCTACAAGGTGAATTGTTATGCCGTCCGCTCCGTTTGGGGCAGGATTCTCGCAAAGTAAGTCGGCACGAAAACGAGCCTCCCCTGTGTAAGGGGAGCCTATTAAAAGCTTGCCTGCATTTGAACGAGCCTCTCCCTAGGGTAGCGAAGCGGCGCGAGGGTCTTGAATGACACCACAGTGTGGTGTCAGACCCCGAGCGTGACCGAGCCGCAGCGAGACAGGGGGACCGCTTGCGGTGGATGAGGTGTTCGGCAGGCGGACGAAGATGTGATCACGGAGGACGGTTGCACGCCTTTGCTTTCTCATCCTTTGTTACCTCTTCGCTATTCTTTACGGGACACCTCATCCGTCTTTGCGCGCTACGCTTGCAAATCCACCTTCCCCCGCTGGGGAAGG
>JAZSBJ010000176.1:0-3351 GCA_045602305.1 Eubacteriales bacterium
TGGCTACGATCCGACTTGTGGGTGGGCATATCCGTGGGCTTTTGGCATACGGCAAGCACCTCGTCCTCGTAAAGCATCGTGACGGGAAGCGGGCGGGGCACGACTGCCTCGTTGCTTGCTTCGTCCTCAACGGCAAGAGAAAGGGTGTCCCCCTCGTGCAAAACGGCGCGCACGGTGACGCGCTCCCCGTTTAAGAGAACGCCGTTTTCCTTGCTCTTTAGGCGAGCAAGCGTGCGCGCGGATAATTTGAGCGTTTGCTTTAAAAAGAAGCGGAGGATGCATCCATCCTCCGCTTTTGTCATCTTTAATACCATAAATGTAAAGAACCCTTTGCTTTAGCGGTAAAGACGAATGTGGCTGACGACCTTTCCGCCTGCCGCCTCTAGGCGAGCAACGCGGCTCTTGAAGCCTCTTTCACTCATCTCTGCGGTGAGGAACGCGTTTTCCTCAGAGGAAAGCGGCTCGGTTTCGCCAAAGATGATCTCTACGGCAGAAGCGTCGATCCCCTCTACGACAACGTAGCGGCGTGCGCGGAAGAAGGCGATCTCGGTGGGAATATCGCTGTCCGCTTGGGTAAAGGCGGGACGGTACGCCGCACCGCGCGCGATCTTATCGACGTCCGCAACCACGGCGCTCGCCGTGGGCGCACTGCCTGCCCCTCTACCGTAGAACATCGTATCTCCGACAAAGTTACCGCGCACGAGAACGCCGTTATACACGTCCGAGATGCCCGAGAGGGGAGAGTCCTTGGGAAGAAGGAAGGGCGCAACGAGAAGGAACATATCGCCGTTTTCGGTGTGCAAATACCGTCCGAGCAGCTTGATGGAGCAGCCGATCTTTGCCGCCGCCGCCACGTCCTCGGCACGGATGGCGCGAATGCCCTCGGTGTGAATGGCATCGGGAGCGACCATCTTGCCCATTGCAAGCGCACCGAGAATGGCGATCTTGCGCGCCGCGTCGTGTCCTTCCACGTCTGCGGTGGGATCCTGCTCGGCATAGCCCTTTGCCTGTGCCTCGGCAAGTGCCGCTTCAAAGGACGCGCCCGAGGAGAACATACGGGTGAGAATGTAGTTGGTGGTGCCGTTGAGAATGCCCGACACCTCAAGGATCTCGTTGTGCGAGAGATCGTTCACAAGGGGAGAAAGCACGGGAATGCCGCCGCCGACTGCCGCTTCAAAGAGATAGTAGCAGCCCTTTTCCTTGGCGATCGCCAAAAGCTCGGCACCGTGGGTGGCGACCAGCTCCTTGTTCGAGGTGACAACACTCTTGCCGCGCAAAAGGGCGCGCTTGGTGAAATCGTATGCGATCTTTGCGCCGCCGATGACCTCAATAACGAGAGAGATCTCCTCGTCCTCTTCTACCACTGCAAAATCGTTGATGATGCGGTCGGCAAAGGGAGAATCGGGGAAAGAACGAATGTCAACGATGTATTTGATCTCGACCTCTTCGCCTGCGTGACGCGCAAGCAGGGCGGGGTTTTCGGTCAGCATTTCCGCCGTACCGCTTCCTACGGTACCAAAGCCCAAAATAGCAATCTTCATTATAGCCTCTTCCTCCGCGCGCGGCGCGGTGCGTTTATCAAAGCGGCATAGCCACAAAAAGTACAAGCATTTATTAAGGATATTGTATCATAATCCACGCGAAAAATCAAGAGAAAAAAAGAATTTCAGCCCCCCTTTTTTCGACAAGCGGGAGGGAAAGCGGGAAAAAAGCGATAAAATTTGGGAAAAGGCAAACTTTTGCAGAATTTTTGCGCCGAAATCTGTTGACTTTTCGGCTCGTTTTTGTTATAATAATCGGTAACAAAAATCATAAAAATAAGGAGTGAAGAAGATGCAAGACAAGATTTTGATGGAGGGCTTGACCTTTGACGACGTCCTTTTGATCCCGCAAGAGAGTAACATTCTTCCTGCGGACGTCACGCTGAAAACGCGCTTGACCAAAAAGATCACGCTCAATATGCCCTTGCTTTCTGCGGCAATGGATACGGTAACCGAGGCGGATATGGCGATCGCTATGGCGCGTGAGGGCGGCATCGGTATCATTCACAAGAATATGCCTCTTGAAAGACAGGTGGAGCTTGTGGATTGCGTAAAGCGCAACGAGAATGGCGTAATCTCCAACCCCTTCTTCTTAACGCCCACCCACAAGGTGCAGGACGCTGAGGATCTGATGCACCGCTTCCGCATTTCGGGCGTTCCCGTATGCGTGGACGGCAGACGCCTCGTCGGCATCATCACCAACCGCGATATGCGCTTCCTCGCTCCCGAGGATTATAACGAGCCCATCGAAAAGTATATGACCAAGGAGCCGCTTCTCACGGCACCCGTGGGCACGACGCTGGACGATGCGCGCGCACTTCTTGCAAAGCATAAGGTCGAAAAGCTGCCTCTCGTCAACGAGAAGGGCGAGCTTGAGGGACTGATCACAATTAAGGACATTCAAAAGGCGTCCAAGTACCCCAACTCCGCAAAGGACTCGCGCGGAAGACTTCTGTGCGGTGCCGCCATCGGCGCAACGCGCGACGTGCTTGAGCGTGCGGAAAAGCTCCTTGCCGTGGGCGCGGACGTGCTTGTGCTTGACTCGGCACACGGTCACTCTCGCAACATCATTGAGAGCGTGCGTAAGGTCAAGGCGGCATTCCCCGACTGCCAGCTCATCGCGGGCAATATCGCAACGCCCGAGGCTGCGGAAGCACTCATCGCCGCAGGTGCGGACGCCGTTAAGGTCGGCATCGGCCCCGGCTCCATCTGCACCACCCGTGTGGTTGCAGGCATCGGCGTTCCTCAGGTCACCGCCATTATGACGGTGTGCGAGGTTGCCAAGAAGTATGACGTTCCCGTGATTGCAGACGGCGGCATCAAATATTCGGGCGACATCGTAAAGGCAGTTGCCGCAGGTGCGTCCACCATTATGCTCGGCTCTCTCTTCGCAGGCTGTGAGGAATCTCCCGGCGAAAGCGAGATCTATCAGGGCAGACAGTTTAAGGTATACCGCGGTATGGGCTCTCTCGCCGCAATGGAAAAGGGCTCGAAGGACCGTTACTTCCAAGAGGGCAACAAGAAGCTCGTTCCCGAGGGCGTTGAGGGACGCGTGCCCTATAAGGGTGCCGTTGCCGACACCATCTACCAGCTTCTCGGCGGTCGTCGGGCCCCCGTGGGCTATTGCGGATGTGCAACCCTTGCAGATCTCCAAGAAAAGGGCAAATTCGTTCGCATCACTGCCGCAGGTCTTAGAGAGTCGCATCCTCACGACATCAACATTACGAAGGAAGCACCTAATTACAGCGTACAGTCTTAAACCGAAGATCTTTTACTGTACGTTCGACGCAAATACAAAACCGCCGCGCGG
>JAZSBJ010000177.1:0-9736 GCA_045602305.1 Eubacteriales bacterium
AGATGAGCTCGTCCTCGTACACCTTGCTCGACGGGATTTCCCCGGCAATAATTTTACAAAATAGGCAATCCATTTGTTTTTTCTCCCATCTGTTTTCTTTTTTAAAATTATACAACAGTTTTTGCAAGAATACAAGAGAAAACAAAAAAGTTTTTGAAATTTTGAAAGGTTTTTCGCATATGGATAAGATAACCCTGCCACCCGCCACGCTCCAAGAGGATCTGTGGTCATATCTTGCGAAAACCGAAAAAAAGCTCGTCGTTTACGGTATGGGAAACGGCGCAGATAAGCTGATTGCGCGTCTTGCCCTCCTTGGCAAAGAGGTGGATGACTTTTTCGCCAGCGACGGCTTTGTGCGCGGTCAGCATTTTCACGGAAAACGCGTCCTTTCCTTTGCAGAAATCAAGGAAAAATATGCGGATTTTATCATTCTCGTTTCTTTCGGTTCTCATCTTTCAGACGTTAGGGAAGCGGTTGTTGCGCTTGCCGAGGAAAACGAGCTTTACATTCCCGATATGCCGATTGCGGGGGAAGAGTATTTCACCGCGGACTTTTATCAAGCGCATTACGGTGAATTTGCGCGCGCCCTTGCTCTCTTTGAAGACGAAAACTCGCTCCGCGTCTATCAAAACCTTTTATGGTATAAGCTGACGGGCAAGCCATCGTATCTTTGGGATGCGGTAGCAACGGGGGACGAAAGGGAACTTCTCGGTTACGGAAGGATCGAATACGGCGTTGACGTCGGTGCTTACCGTGGAGATACGCTCAAGGAGATGCTTGACTTCTGCCCCGGCTTAAAAACCGTTTTCGCCATAGAACCCGATCCCAAAAATTTCAAGCGCCTTGCGGAATATGCCAAAACGATTGCGGAAAAAGAGATCGTTTCTATAAACGCCGCCGCTTGGAATGAGGCGGGAACGCTCTCCTTTTCGTCCTCTGGGAACCGCAACGCGTCCCTAGGAAAACGGGACGAGAACATCGCGGGAACGGCATCCTATAAATCCCGTTTTACCACCGTTGCAACGGTACGCCTCGACGACGTCCTCGAAAATAGGGCAGTGTCCTATATCAAATACGATACGGAAGGCGCCGAGCTTGCGGCACTTGAGGGAAGCCTTTCTACCCTCGTTTCGCAAACCCCCGCGCTTCGTGTTTCGCTCTATCACCGAAGCGAAGACCTTTTTTTGCTCCCCCTTTGGCTCGAAGACGCCACTCACGGAGCATATCGCTATTATTTAAGGCGCAAGCCCTCGTTCCCCGCGTGGGACATTGAGCTGATCGCCGTTTCCAAACGATGATGAAAGGAGAAGACCGTGCCTGAGCTTTTATCCCCTGCGGGGAACAGAGAAAAACTAATGGCGGCGATCCGTTACGGAGCCGACGCCGTATATTTATCGGGTGAACGCTTTGGAATGCGTGCCTTTGCCGATAATTTTGATTTAGATTCGCTCCGCGATGCCGTTCTTTACGCGCATCTTTACGGTGTGAAGGTATATCTCACCGTCAACACGATGCCGAGAGGCTCGGAATACCCCTATTTGCGTGAGTATTTCGAGGCGCTCGCGCATATTCGCCCCGATGCGCTCATTGTTGCGGATATTGGCGTTTTGAGCCTCGCAAAGGAGATCCTTCCCGGTATGGAGATCCACCTTTCCACCCAAGCGAATGCAACGAGTGCCGCCGCTTGCCGCGCGTGGCACGCCTTGGGTGTTAAGCGCGTCGTGCTTGCGCGTGAGCTTTCTTTGGAAGAGATCAAAAAAATTCGTGAAGACACCCCAAGCACCCTGGAGCTTGAAGCCTTTATTCACGGCTCTATGTGCATCTCGTATAGCGGCAGATGCCTGCTTTCGGGATATTTGACGGGCAGAGATGCCAACCGCGGCGCCTGCGCCCAGCCTTGCCGTTGGAATTATCAGGTCAAAAGTGTGACCGTGACCGAGGAAAAACGCCCCGACATCCCCCTGACGCTAGAGGAGTGCGCGGGCGAGAGCTTCGTCTTCAGCTCCAAAGACACCTGTATGATCCGCCACATCCCCGCGCTTATGGAAAGCGGTATTGATAGCTTTAAGATCGAGGGACGAATGAAAAGCGCTTACTATGCCGCCGTCGTTACCAATACCTACCGTATGGCAATGGATGCATATACGGCAGGGAATTATTCGTTCAATGAGGCTTGGGAAAGAGAGCTTGAGAGCGTCAGTCACCGCGAGTACGCTACGGGCTATTATTTCGGTGACCCGCACGAGAATGCAAACACGACCGCGGAGAACGGCTACATCAAAGAAAAGGCATATCTCGCGAATGTTGTCGGCTACGACCCCAAAAGTGGGGAAGCCGAACTCATCCAAAAAAACAAAATGTGCCGCGGCGACGCCGTTGAGCTTCTCACCCCCGGGAAAACGGGAATTCCTTTCGTTGCGGGCGAATTGTTTGACGAAAACCACGTACCCATCGAAAGCACCCCACACCCCTATATGACGTTTTTTATGAAAACACCTTTCCCTGTAAAGGTTGGCGACATTTTGCGGTCTGCCAAATAATAAATACATAAATTTAAAGGAGAAACGGAATGACAGTTTTCTATCTTTGCCTGTGTGCAGTCATTATCGGTGTCGTTGAAGGCATCTCGGAATGGCTTCCCATCAGCTCGACGGGACATATGATCCTCGTCGATGAGCTTCTTGGAATGAAGGCGGGTGTTTCCGAGGAATTTTATAAATTTTTCCTCGTCGCCATTCAGCTCGGTGCCATTCTTGCCGTTGTGGTTTTGTACTTTAACAAGCTTAATCCTTGGTCGGGAAAAAAGAGTGAGGATGAAAAAAAGAAGACCTGGCACCTTTGGCTTTGCGTCCTCGTCGGCATTCTTCCCGCCGCCATCATCGGTATACCCCTTGACGACTTTTTTGAAGAGCATCTCTACGGATTTCCCGTCGTTGCGGGCGCGCTCGTCGTTTACGGCATCGCGTTTATCGTGATCGAGCGCCTTAAGAAAGGGAAGGCGTGCCGCGTTGAGAGTGTCTACGATCTCTCGGTCAAGGACGCGCTCCTCATCGGATGCTTCCAAGCACTTTCCCTGATCCCCGGCACCTCGCGCTCGGGCTCGACCATCCTCGGCGGTATGCTTCTCGGCGTTTCGCGCACCGCGGCGGCAGAGTTTTCCTTCTTTATGGCGGCACCCGTTATGGCGGGCGCATCGCTCATCCGCGGACTTAAGTTCATTATGTCGGGCGCAGGCATCACGGGTACGGAGATCGCCGTCCTCGCTATCGGCGCGCTCGTTGCGTTCGTCGTTTCCCTCGTCGCCATCCGCTTCCTTATGAACTTTGTCAAAAAGCACAGCTTCGAGGCGTTCGGCTGGTACCGCATCGCCCTCGGCGCCCTCGTCCTCATCTTTGCCATCTCCACAAATCGCCTAATGGCGTAAATTCTTCAGTCAAAAAAGCGCATACCTCGGACTCCGAGGTATGCGCTTAAATTTTTTATTTCGCAATTAAGGAAGTTGAATCGGTGACGCGGAGCATTCCAATATAGGTTTTTCCGCGGTTGGCGGTGATCGCGTTTCCGTCGTCGTCCGTCACGCAAAGCGAGCCGTCCGAGAGATATCTCCAGTGTACGGGGAGCATTCCGCCGCCTGTGTAAAAATAGCCGTCGCCGCCGCTTTGGGTGTCGAGGGAGAAGGTGGTTTCGCTTGAGGTGTGATAATAGCTGACGTTGTGGAAGAGAAGTAAAAGATTAGAAAAGGCGAGGGGAGAATCCGTTTGGGGATCCATATGCGCCGAGCCGCCTTGCTCGCGGTAATAGAGCCCATCTTCCGTATCGTAGGAGAACGAAACGGTGTTCGCCATCGAATAGCGGAAAGAGATGGAGCGAATTGTGTTGCTCGTCGGGGTGTAGGGCGCATCTAATTTGGCAAGCTGATAGGGAAGCGCGATGTCCGTGCGCGTCATAGAATATCCTCTAGCTCTTGCTGCTCTGAAAAGTGCGCTCATATCGGTGGAAATATGTCCGTCCGTATCCTTGCGGAAGGTTTCGGTGAGGTTGTGATATAGGTAATCGAGATGCTCTCCGTCGTGCGGCGTTGCGGGAGCGCCGACCGTATCGGTCGTGCCTGCATAGGCGCCGATGGCGCCAAATGCTAAGGCGGCGGGCATCATATAGTCACGCACCGAGGCAACGGACGAGATGGCGTCCGTCTTGGTTCTGTCGGAATAGATCGCCCATAGGCGCGTTTTGTCGCCCTCTACGGGGGCTTCGATCAAAACGTCCGCGAGGGAGAGCCCTTCTTGTCGTTTGGCGTCGAAATTCCCGATACAAACAGAAATCGGGCGGCAGGATAAAACGGATTCATCACATACCAGCCCGGTCAAAGGGTTATAATAAATTGTCGGCGGTGGGTCGGGGGGCGTAATGGCGGGAAGGCTATCCTCCCCGTCGGTGTCGGGCGGATTGCTTGTCCCGTCATCCTTGTCCTCAAGAAAAGAGAAGCGGGAGCATCCGACGCACGACACCAAAAGAGAAAATACAGTCAAAAGAATGAACAGGGTTGTCCATAAGCTTTTTTTCTGATTTGCAGACTTCATTTTTTTCCGTCTAAGACGGTCCTCCTTTTAACGTTTAAGCGCGGTTGGAGCGCTCAAGCCAGGCGCATCCGAGGTCAAATGCTTCAAACAGTCCTGTGACCATTTTCTGCTTTTCTACCTTGCCGGATCCGTCGGTAGGAAGGATTTGCACCAAGATCTTGTCGGGAATTTGTACATCGAGGCGAGAAGCCTTTTTCTCGCTCATAATCATCATAAAGAGATAGAACTTGTCCGACATAAAGCCGTAGTAGATCTCGTTCCCTTCACGAACCAAGGGGCGACCCTTGTACTCAATAAATTTTCCCTGGATTCCATTCGTTTTCATAATAATCGTCACTCCTTTCCATAGAATGAGATGGTACAGCGTCCTTCTTCTTCATTGTAGCTATCCTCTTTTCTCTTGTCAATTCATACGACAAAAGTAGAAGAAAAACAACAAAGAATTTTATCGACATTATTTGCGATAGGGCGCTGTGCGAAGAAAGACATCCGCTTTTTGCGGCGCGGGGGAGAGGAGCGCGTATACCGAGTCTGCGCGGTACGAAAGCTCCGCCTGCGCGCGTGCCGCCAAAGACAGCTTGTGAAGATCAGCAGGCTTTGTCAAAAGCGAAATACGGGCAGTTTTGCGTATATTTGCAAGGACCTTTTGACCTTTTTGGTCCATTGCCAAAACCTGCGTGTAGAGGGGCTTTGCCTTTACCGCGGCAGGTGTAACGCCGAAATAAGAGAATAGGGTGGCTCGCCTGAGCCTTGCTTGGGTGTACTTTTTCGTTGCGGCGGCTTGATAGAGAGAATCAAGGTCAACAGCCTCGCGTGCCGCCCGCTTTAAAAGGCTTAGAACACCGCCGCCGCAATCTGCGGGAAGCGTGTCCTTCGTATCTAAAAGTCGCAAATGCGAAAGAATTGCCGCCGCAAGTGGGGCATCCGAAACGGGCGCAAGCCCGCATTTTAACGCATCCCACCAAAGGGGTAAAGTCGTGTCGGGAACGAGGGATAGCGCTTCCTCTTCCTTACCCGAAAGGAGCAGGGATCTGATATGCGTTGCGCCTGCATAAACGCCGTTCTCGGCGGCGCTTTCATCGTTTCCTCGACGGAGAATCGTGTGCGGAAGCACCGAGGAGTTTAATTTTTTTAGCGCAGAAATATAAGAAATCGCTAAAATATTATTTGGCAGAAACAAATCAAATGGGAGAGGCTCGCCGTATTGCTCCTTGAGCAGCTCGGAAAGCATACGGGGATACCCCTTTTCCTTTTCAATCTTGCTGCGAAGACGCTCGCGAAGCGCCGAAGTAAAGTCGGGAGATTGCATTTTTTCTGCCGCATCGCATAGCAAGGAAAGGTCGCCGCATTCGCTTCCAAAGGAGAGTGCGTCTATGGCGCCGAGGTCGTTGGCGATCGAAGCGCCCGCCGCCGCGAAGTATTCTGCAGAGGCACAAGAAAAGGGAAACGGCATCTCCAAAACGAGAGAAGCGCCGCACGCCACCGCCATACGGGCGCGGTCGAATTTTCCTAGAATGGCAGGAGTTCCGCGCTGTACAAAATTGCCACTCATAATGGCAACGATGGCGGTGTTCTCACCAAAGGATTTTCGAATTTCCCGCAATTGGTGGGCGTGTCCTTTGTGGAAAGGATTGTATTCAGCGATCACGGCAACCGTTTTCATAAAGACATCCTTTCAACAAAAAATAGAAAAATACTTGTATTTTGGAAAAAAATTCTGTATAATAAAAGCGGTAAATATAAGTTTAGGAGGAAATTATGAACGTACTCATCGTTAACGCGGGGTCAAGCTCTTTAAAATATCAGCTTTTTGACACCGTGAGCAAAACAGCGCTTGCTAAGGGCGGATGCGAAAGAATCGGCGTCGGCGGCGGCAAGGTGGAGCACAAGGTGCCCGGCCGCGAGCCCTACGAATACGCAACCGAGATGGCAAACCACGAGGACGCGATCCGCAATGTTATTGCGCTTCTCACGGATAAGGAGCGCGGCTGCATCGCTTCTATGAGCGAGATCGGCGCTGTCGGTCACCGCGTGGTGCACGGCGGCCCCTATTTCACAAGCTCGGTGCTTGCAGACGCAGACGTTCTTGCTAAGGTAGAGAAGTGCCGCGATCTTGCGCCGCTTCACATCGGTCCGAGCCTTACGGGCATCCACGCTTGTATGGACGTAATGGATGGTGTACCGCAGGTTTTGGTGTTCGATACCGCATTCCACGCAACGATGCCCGAAGAAGCGTATCTTTACGCCATTCCCTACGAGTATTACGAAAAGTATCACGTGCGCCGCTACGGCTTCCACGGCTCGTCCCATAAGTTTGTATCGAGAGAGATGATCAAGCTGCTTGACAAGCCTGCAGAGGATACGAAGATCGTTACCTGTCACCTCGGTAACGGCTCGTCGATCGCCGCGGTTAAGGGTGGCAAGGTCGTGGATACGACGATGGGCTTTACGCCCTTGGAAGGCTTGATTATGGGCACGCGCTCCGGCACGATCGACCCTGCTATCGTGACCTTCCTTATGGAGAAGGAGAACCTTTCTCCCGCAGAAATGAATGCGATCCTCAATAAGAAGAGTGGACTTCTCGGCGTTTCGGAAAAGCATTCCGACTTCCGCGATTGCCGTATGGCAATGGAGAACGACAAGGATCCCAAGGCGACTGCCGCCATTCATATGCTTGCCTATCAGGTAAAGAAGTATATCGGCGCGTATGCCGCCGCAATGGGAGGGCTTGACGCCGTCGTCTTTACCGCGGGCATTGGTGAGAACAACAATATCATCCGTGCTATGCCGCTTGAGGGGCTCGAATATCTCGGTATTGAGGTCGATCACGAGGCAAACGACGCGATCCGCCGTCCTGTGCAAACCACCTGCATTTCCAAGCCCACGTCGCGCGTTAAGGTATACCTTATCCCGACCAACGAGGAGCTGATCATTGCAGAGGAAACCGAGCAGGTCGTTTCCGCACTGTAAGTGTGTTTTATGGGTGTCGCCCTTAGGGTGACACCCTTTTTGTTCCCTATTTAAATATTATACCATTCTTTTTTTCGTTTGTCAATGGCGTTTTGGGCGTTTTTCGGCGTTAGTCCTTAAGTTGGGCAAGGATCTGTTCCGTTTTCTGCTTGCTGAAGCGTTCAAGCGCTTCAAAGTCCATTCCGTCCATATAATACGCTTCCATTGCGGCGTGCGCTTCGCCTGCTTCCTTTAGTGCTGTGAGGGCGGCAAGCGTCAGCTCTTCCTTAAGGGCGCGTCGTTCCTTTTCCGTGGCACTCAGTGCAGGGAAGAAGCGGTCTGCGACAATGCGCCGCCCACTCGGCATTTGCGCGCGCAGCTCTTCCTTGATGAGGAGCGTTTTTATTTCGTTTAGATAGATGGCGTCGATAGCTTTTGGGGTAAGAGGGGCGTGAAAAACGGTTCGCTCAATGGAAAGCTCTTGCAAAATTTCCTCGAAATATGTAAGATATATTTCGGCAGCATTCCGATTTCCGCCGATATATAGAACGCATTGAACGCGATCCTCTAAGAACTTCGCGCGGTACTCGCCCTTGCTGGAATAGGCGCGCATAAAACGGTGCTGTGCCTCGCCCTTTTGCTTGCAGGCTTGTAGCTTGTGGCGGATATGACGCTTGGCTTTTTCCCGATCGAAAAGGGGAAGAAGCGTTAAATAGCCTTCCTTCCAAACCCCCTCGAGTGCCGAAAGAAGTGCATAGGTGCGCGCGTAAGCGCTTTTTTTCTTTTCGGCTAGGGATAAGATCTTGTCTTTGTGTGTGGCAATGTGCCCCCCATCCCAAAATGCACCGAGGTTGATCAGCTCTTCCTTGACGGCGGGGGCGGTGATGATACGCCCGTGCGGGGGTGTTCCGTCGAGAACGCCGACGCGTTTTTCTCCCTTGGAAAGAATTAAGGCGTCAAGAGAGGCGGGGTCAGAGGAGCATAGGATCTCATCCACCCCACAGCCCATCTCTCTCGCCTTTTGTGCGATACCGCGCAAAAAGGTGCTTTTACCCGTCCCCGGTCCCCCGAACAGAACGTATATGCAATCGAATTTTCGTGTATCGAAAACGCTGTCATACAGACTGTAAAAGCCGTTCCCGCTGTTGGCGCTGATAAAGGTGGACGAAAAGGGTATTGTCGTACGATTTTTTTCCATAAGAACCTCCCGTTTTTTTACTATCATATGTGCAAAATACGGAAAATGTACGCCATTTGCAAAAAAATATTCCCAAACCCCAAAGGAAAAATTCAGAAAGGCGATTGACAGAAAAAAAGTTTTTATGTATAATATAATTTGTAGTTTTATATCCTAATCCAAGATAGGGGGCGCACTGTGAAGATTTTGGGCTTAACTGGACCGAGTGGTAGCGGAAAAGCTGTCGTCGGTGCGGCGTTTTTTGCGTCTGGCATTCCCGTTTTGGATACGGACGCCGTTTATCACGCTTGGATCAATGCGCCAACGCCTTGCACCGAGGCGCTTGCCGCGGCGTTCGGAAACGAGATCCTGTTTTCCGACGGTTCTGTAAACCGTCCGAGCCTTGCCGCCACCGTTTTTGCAAACGACGGAAAAAAAGAGGAACGCCTTGCCATCCTCAACCGCATCACTCACGCCTTTGTCATACAAAGCTGTGACGAGTGGCTTGTAAAGCAAGAGGCGCTCGGCGCAAAGGCGGCGGTCATCGATGCCCCGCTTTTGATCGAGGCGGGCTTGCATCGCCGTTGTGACGCCGTTGTCGCCGTCCTTGCACCGCGTGACGTTCGGCTTGCACGGATCATCGCGCGTGACGGCATTACAAGGGAAGCGGCAGAAGCACGCATTGCTTCTCAAAAGCCCGATGAATTTTATCGCGATAACGCGCAATTCGTTTTCGTAAACGATGGCGATCCGTCGGCGGCAGAGCCGTTTGTAAAAGCGGTAATGCAGGGTATACTTAATTCATAAAAAAATTCAAGGAGCGATATGATGTCTGAAAAAAGCAAAGCAAAAGTTTTGGAAGAAGAGCTTTCGTATCAAAAAAAGTCTTATTACGAAATGGCAGATCCCCAAGAGAAAAAGGCAATTTTTGATTATGCAAGGGGATATATGGCGTTTCTCGATGCCGCAAAGACCGAGCGCGAAGCGGTGGACGAGGGAATCCGTATGGCAGAGGCAGAGGGCTTTACCC
>JAZSBJ010000178.1:0-5383 GCA_045602305.1 Eubacteriales bacterium
CGAGGAGTATCACGCAAAGGAGCTTGCAGGCAAGGCTGCAGTCTTCAAGGTAAAGCTCCATGCAATCAAGGCAACCGAGCTTGCCGCCCTTGACGACGAGTTCGCAAAGGACGTTTCCGAGTTCGACACGCTTGAGGCTTACAAGGCTGACATCAGAGCAAAGCAGGCTGAGCGCAACGAAAAGCAGGCAGACGCTGAGGTTGAGGACAAGCTCATCGACGCGCTTGTAGAAAGAATGGAAGCTGACATTCCCGAGGTGATGTTCGAGGCTGAAACCGAGAACAGCCTGCGCGATATGGACAACAACCTTCGTATGCAGGGTCTTGACCTTTCCACCTATTGCAAGTACACCGGTATGACGCTCGACACCATTCGTGAGCAGATGCGTCCCCGCGCTGAAAAGCAGGTCAAGGTTCGCCTTGTGCTTGAAAAGATTGCAAAGCTTGAGAAGCTCTCCGCCCTGAAGAAAGACATCGAAGCTGAATATAAGCGCATCGCAGAGGCATATAATGTACCTGTTGATGAAGTGAAGAAGATGATCGACGCGAAGGACCTTGGTGAGGATCTGAAGGTAAAGGCAGCCATTGACCTTGTCAAGGAAAAGGCCGTCATCACCGTAGCTTAATCTTTTATTTGCGTGCTATGCCTCTTCCCTTGGCGTAGCACGCTTTTTTATCAAACAAAACGGAGGATTTCATTATGGCACTTGTACCAATGGTAATTGAACAAACAGGCAGAGGCGAGCGTTCCTTCGACATTTTTTCCCGCCTGCTGAACGACCGTATTATTATGCTTTCCGACGAGGTAAACGACGCTACCGCTTCTCTCGTTGTCGCACAAATGCTTTATCTCGAAGCACAGGATCCCGATAAGGACATCAATTTCTATATCAACAGCCCCGGCGGCTCTGTATCCGCAGGCTTTGCCATCTACGATACGATGAACTTTATTAAGTGCGACGTTTCGACCATTTGTCTTGGTATGGCGGCAAGTATGGGCGCTTTTCTGCTTGCGGCAGGCACGAAGGGAAAGAGATTCGCACTTCCCAACAGTGAAATTATGATTCATCAACCTCTCGGTGGCACGCGCGGTCAGGCAAGTGATATCAAAATTCACGCCGACCACATCATCCGCACCCGCGAGAAGCTCAACGCGATCCTCGCCGAGCGCACAGGCAGAACGCTTGCGGAAATTGAGCGCGACACCGAGCGCGACAACTTCTTGACTGCCGTCGCGGCACAGGAATACGGTCTTATCGACAAGGTCATCGAAAAAAGACCTTAACCCTTTGAAAGGAAACGTATGGATAACTCAAACAAGAAGCTACACGTATGCTCCTTTTGCGGCAGAGATGAAACCAAAGTCGCCTTTCTCATCCCCGCATTGAATGGCACTTGTATTTGCGACGAGTGTGTGAGCGCGTGTCAGCAAATCATCGACGAATATACCGAGGACGCCCGCGAATCCACCAAGGGCGCAGACCTTGGTCTTACGCTTGAAACGCTTCCCCGCCCCCACGAGATCAAGGCACTGCTTGATGATTACGTAATTGGACAAGACGATGCGAAGCGCGTGCTTTCTGTCGCCGTATACAATCACTACAAGCGTATTCTCACGCGGATCCCCGAAAAAAAGGGCGATAAGACGGCAAACGACGGCGTGGAAATTCAAAAGAGCAACGTTCTTTTGCTGGGTCCTACGGGTGTTGGCAAAACCTATCTTGCCCAAACGCTTGCCAAGGCGCTTAAGGTTCCCTTTGCCATCGCCGACGCCACAACGCTGACCGAGGCGGGATACGTGGGTGAGGACGTTGAGAACATTCTCTTGCGCCTTATTCAAGCGGCAGATTTCGACATCAATCTTGCAGAGCGCGGCATCATCTATATCGACGAGATCGACAAGATCTCGCGCCGAGGCGAAAATCGCTCTATCACGCGCGACGTTTCGGGCGAAGGCGTTCAGCAGGCGCTCCTAAAGATCCTTGAGGGCACCGTGGCAAACGTTCCCCCACAGGGTGGACGCAAGCACCCCAATCAAGAATTTTTACGCATCAACACCGAGAACATTCTCTTTATTTGCGGCGGTGCGTTTGACGGGCTTTCCGACATCATCGAGCAAAGACGCGGCAATCAAACCATCGGCTTTGGCGGTGAGATCTACACCAAGGAAGAAAAGAAGAAAAGCAGTCTTTATAAGCACGTTACCCCCCACGACATTGTCAAATACGGCTTGATCCCCGAGCTTGTGGGACGCTTGCCGATGATCGTTTCCCTCGACAATCTCGACAAAGAAGCGTTAATGCGCATCATTCGCGAGCCGAAAAACTCCTTGGCAAAGCAATACGTCAAGCTCTTCTCTCTTGACGGGGTGGATCTTGAGTTTTCGGAAGACGCCTTTGCCGCCATCGCAAGGCTGGCACTCGAAAGAGAAACGGGCGCGCGCGGACTCCGTGCCATTCTAGAAGATAAAATGCTCCCCTTAATGTATGACATTCCTTCCCGCACGGACGTTGAAAAGGTCATCATCACGGGCGACTTTATCGACGGCAAGGGAGAAGCACAGGTAATCATTCGTAAACCCGCTGTATAAACAAAAAATCCGCTGAAATTCAGCGGATTTTTTATTTGGCTTATTCCTCGCTCACTGCGTCGCCGCCGGGCGTTACGTAATGCTTTGCTTGGGTCGAGAATAAGTGATGATATTTTCCCTTCAACTGCATCAACGCCGCGTGGGTACCCATTTCCACGATGGCGCCGTCCTCAAGCACGACGATCTTATCTGCCGTCGTTGCACTGGAAAGGCGATGCGATACGAAAACGGAGATCTTGTTTTGACCGAGGTCCGCAAAGCGGTTAAACACCTCTTGCTCTGCGAGTGGGTCGAGTGCGGCAGTAGGCTCGTCCAAGATCAAGACGTCAGAATCCTTGTAAAAGGCACGGGCGATGGAGAGCTTTTGCCATTGACCGATGGAAAGCTCCATACCGTTTTCCTCGAAAATACGCATCAGCGGCGTTTCGTACCGATCGGGGAGCTTTTCGATATAAGGGCTCGCATTTCCCTTTTGTGCCGCTTCGCGCACGCGCTCGTCCGTAATTTCTGCGTGAACGTCGCCGTATGCAATGTTTTCCTTTAAGGAAACGGCGTATTTTCCAAAATCTTGGAAAATGATGCCGAAAATATCGTAAAGGGCGCGCACGTCGTATTCGCGCAGATCAACGCCGTCAAGATAGATGGCACCCTCGGTGGGGTCATAAAGGCGCGTGAGGAGCTTAATCAGTGTGGTTTTGCCCGCACCGTTCAGTCCGACGAGGACGATGTTTTCGCCTGCGTTCAAGGTCATATTCACGTTTTTAATAACAAAGCGGTCGGTACCGGGGTAGGCGAAAGATACGTTTTTAAATTCGATCGTATGGGGAGCGTGGCGCACGGGCTTTTTGGGCTCGTCGCTATGAGGCACAACGGTGACCTCTTCCTTCATAAAGACCATCATATTATCAATAAAGAGCGTTCCCTCATACACGGATGCCGTCGCGGTGACGAGGGTTGCAACCCCGCTTGTGATAGAGGCAAGAGCCCCCGTATACAGCGAATAATCACCGATCTCACCGCCACCGCCGACAATGTTAAAGACGATAAAGGTAAAGAGAGCAAACTGTGCCAAAAGAGAGACAAGTGTGAAGAAGATCTGCCAAAGCCCTTCGCGAATGACAAGGCTCTTCATACCCGAAAAATACTTCTTAAATGCCGCACGGTATTTTCCAATAAAGGTATCGGCTAAGTCCATAATGCGGACTTCCTTTACCATATCCTTATTGACAACGAGAGAGGAGAAATACTCCATTTGTCGACGCTCCTTCGAGCGATGACGGACGTAGCGGAACTGCTTGTTTCTATAAACGTAGGTCAAAATCGCACCGGGCAACGCCATTGCGGCAACAACGAGGGGTGCCAAGGGATGAAGCACGATCAGGATTGCGGCGAAGCTGACGATGCTGATCACCGCACTAAAGACGTTAAAGGTGGCGTTGAGAATGCTAAGAGGACGCATTCCCGCTTCTCTGTTGGCGTTTTCGAGCTTCTCGTAAAATTCGGGACGGTCAAAGCTCGCAAGATCTACCGTTTTTGCCTTTTTGATGATCTTGAGCTTGATGTGGTTGCAAACCAGCTCGCCCGCCAGCTGCTTGACTGTGCTTGAGATGCGAGAAAGGATCTTATGTAAAAACTGATACACGAAGTAAAAGATCAGCAAAAAGACGACAACGCCGAGAAAGCCCTCAAAAAGCGCCGAAAAGGTAAAAGAACCCGAGGAGATGGATTCTATCGTTTCCTTGTCGTAAAGAACGTCGGAAACGGCATTTAAGAGGTCCTTGGAGATATATGCGCCCAAAACGGGCAGAAGACCGTCAGCAACGCAGAAAAAGGCAAGCAGAATGAGAATCCAAGGGTTGGTTTCCCAAACGAGCCGCACAATATAAAACAGTCGCGAAAAGAAGGTGCCGATGATGGCAAAAAACTCCTTCAAATTCTTGGGGCGCTCGGGTTTCTTTTGTTCCTTAAAGGGGGGCGGAGCAAAGCGCGGTCCCATAATACGATCAACCTCTCTTTCATCAAAGGGATTTTATAAATTTACTCGGATAGCGTTCCGTGGGAAAGCAAATATCCGTTTTCCTTCACCGTTAAAACACCGTAAGAGGAAGCACCGATGCTTCCGGGGTTAAACAAATGCACGCGCCCGTCGCGGGTATCAAGGTACCCTTCGTAGGGCAAATGCGTGTGTCCGAAGATCAAAACCCCTGCCCCTTGTGATGCGGCATAGGCTGCGGCGACGCCGTATCCCCCTTTGACGCCGTGCGTATGCCCGTGCATCATCAAGAGGTGGACGCTCCCAAGCGTTATGGTGCGCTCAAAGGGAATATCAAGGGGAGAAAACCAACCGTCGCAATTTCCGCGAACGGCTAAAAAAACGCGCGTGGGAAATTCTTTTTCGAGCGTTTCAATGTCCCTTAAGCCGTCCCCGCAAAAAAGAACGTGGGTGGCGTTGGGATGCGATGCAATAACGCTTCGCATTCGGTGCGACGCACCGTGGGAATCGGAAAAAATCAATACTTCCAAGGTGGGTTATCCGTGCAAAGCACGCTTCCCTTTCTCTTTCATATACTGAAAGTAAATCGAAAACAAGGGGGTTTTTATGGAAATTCGACCTGAAATACTGGAAAGACTGCTCTCGGAAAGCGATGAGCGTCTTTGGGAAACCGTGAGGAAGGTTGCTGTGATGAACAACATCGCACTTCCCTTGACACCGCCCTCACACGCAGATATGGAAAAGTTGCGCGGATGCTTAAAAAGCGGCACGTTTGGAAAGTCGGATCGTAGCCATGTCGTT
>JAZSBJ010000179.1:0-16865 GCA_045602305.1 Eubacteriales bacterium
TGCGGCAAAGTCCTGCTTCACGCAGGCACTCGATGATATCGGTCTCCTTTGCGCCGTCAAAGACGGGAGTCATGATCTTCATGCCAAGCTCGCGCGCGGCGATACCGAGGTGAACCTCGAACACCTGACCGATGTTCATACGGGAAGGAACGCCCAGAGGATTCAAAACGATATCCAGCGGCGTACCGTCGGGAAGGAAGGGCATATCCTCGGGGGGAAGGATGCGCGAAACGACACCCTTGTTACCGTGGCGACCTGCCATCTTATCTCCGACGGAGATCTTTCTCTTCTGTGCGACGTAGACCACGACCTTCTTGTTCACGCCGGGGGCGAGGTCGGGGGCATTTTCGCGGGTGAAGACGTCAACGTCAACGACGATACCCGACGCGCCGTGAGGCATACGTCTGGATGCGTCCTTCACCTCTCTTGCCTTCTCGCCGAAGATGGCGCGAAGGAGTCTGTCCTCGGGAGAAAGGTCGGTTTCGCCCTTGGGAGAAACCTTACCGACGAGAATGTCGTTTGCACGCACCTCGGTACCGATGCGGACGATACCGTCTGCATCGAGGTTCTTGAGGGCGTCTTCACCGACGTTGGGGACCTCGCGGGTAATTTCCTGAGGACCGAGCTTGGTATCTCTTGCTTCCCACTCATACTTTTCAATATGAATGGAAGTGTACATATCTTCACGTACAAGGCGCTCGTTGAGAAGAACGGCGTCCTCGTAGTTGTAGCCTTCCCACGTCATAAAGCCGATGAGGGCGTTCTTACCGAGCGAGATCTCGCCGTTTGCGGTCGCAGGACCGTCGGCAATGACCTGACCCTTGATAACGCGGTCACCCTCGTTGACGATGGGACGCTGGTTGACGGAAGTGCTCTGGTTGGAGCGCTTAAATTTAATTAAATAGTAGACATCCTTCTGTCCCTCGTCGTTGAGAACCACGATCTTATCCGATGCGACCTTCTCAACCACGCCGCTTTCCTTAGCGACGACGACGGCGCCAGAGTCAACGGCTGCCTTATACTCCATACCCGTTCCGACGTAGGGCGAATCGGTCATCATCAGCGGCACTGCCTGCTTCTGCATATTCGAGCCCATAAGTGCACGGGTGTTGTCGTCGTTTTCAAGGAAGGGGATCATTGCGGTAGCGACCGAAACGAGCATACGGGGCGATGCGTCCATATAGTCGATCTCGGAAGCGTCGAACTCGCCGATCTCCGAACGGTCACGGGCGATAACGCGGCGGTTGATGAAGTGTCCTTCCTCATCGAGAGGCTCGTTTGCCTGTGCGACGATGTAGTTGTCTTCCACGTCTGCCGTCATATATTCCACAATGTCGGTAACGATGCCCTTCTCCTTGTCCACCTTACGGTAGGGCGCCTCAAGGAAGCCGTACTCGCTGATGCGCGCGTAGGTAGAAAGGTAGGAGATAAGACCGATGTTAGGACCTGCGGGCGTTTCGATAGGACACATTCTTCCGTATTGCGTGTAGTGAACGTCACGCACGTCAAAGGAAGCACGGTCACGCGAAAGACCGCCGGGGCCGAGTGCCGAAAGACGGCGCTTATGCGTCAGCTCGGCAAGGGGGTTGTTTTGGTCCATAAACTGCGACAAGGGCGAGGAGCCGAAGAACTCGCGGATCGCCGTGGTCACGGGACGGGAGTTGATCAGCGATGCGGGCGTCATCTCCGCAGAGTCGTGCACCTGCATACGCTCCTTGACGTTCTTATCCATACGGGACATACCGATACGGATCTGGTTTTGGAGAAGCTCACCTACGCAACGCAGACGGCGGTTGCCAAGGTGGTCAATGTCATCGATCGAGCCGATGCCGTGTGCAAGGTTGAAGAGGTAGCCAATGGTGGCAAAGATATCGTCCTTGGTGATGTGGCGGGGTGCAAGATCGTATGCACGCTCACGGCAGAGCTTCTTGACCTCGTCCATATCGCCCTCGGCAGCTTCCAAGATCTCTTCCAACACGGAAAGGCGAACCTTGCCCGAGATGCCCTCAGCCTTAAGGTCAAAGCCAAGTACGGTTTCGGGATACACGGTGCCGTTGGAGAAGATCTTGATCTCCTTGCCCTCAGACTGCTCGTTGGTGGCGTAAACCTCGTTTACACCTGCGCGCTCGATTGCCTCAGCAAGCTCACGCGATACAACGGTGCCCGCTTCCGCAAGCACCTCACCCGTGAAGGGAGATACCGCGGGACGCGTGAGGGTAAGTCCGCGGATACGGCCCGAGATGGCGAGCTTTTTATCAAACTTGTAACGACCCACAGGCGCAAGAGCATAGCGCTTGGGATCAAAGAAGGTGTTGGAGATGAGCGTTTGTGCGCTCTCTGCCGTCGGCGGCTCGCCGGGGCGCATCTTCTTATAGATATTCTTGAGAGCCTCGTCCTGAATGGGCGTGCCTCTCTCCTCGGCAAGACGGCGGCTGTCGTCCTTGTCGAGCGTGGGAAGCAGAAGATCCTCGTTGCCGAAAAGCTCTGCGATCGCCTCGTCGGTGTCTGCACCGAGGGCGCGCACGAGAACGGTAATCGGAATCTTTCTGTTCTTATCGATCTTTACGTAAAAAATTCCCGATGCGTCGGTTTCATATTCGAGCCAAGCACCGCGGTAGGGGATTACCTGCGCGCTATAGCTGTGCTTGCCCGTTTTGTCCATCTCCGATGCGTAATAGATACCGGGGGAACGCACGATCTGCGAAACGATAACACGCTCCGCGCCGTTGATCACGAAGGTTCCATTCTCCGTCATCAGCGGGAAGTTGCCCATAAAGATCTCAGAGGACTTAATCTCCCCCGTTTCCTTATTGGTCAGGCGAACCACCATACGAAGAGGTGCCTCATAGGTCACGCCGCGGCGCTTGCACTCCTCAACGGGGTACTTCGGCTCGGCGTCGATCGAGTAGGACACGAAATCCACCACGAGATTTCCCGAAAAATCAACGATCGGGGAAACGTCGTGCAAGACTTCCTCAAGCCCTTCGTTCAGAAACCACTCGTAGGATTTCTTTTGCACCTCGATAAGATTGGGCATCTCGAGCGAATCGTCAATTCGCGCGAAGCTCTTTCTCACCGTGGTACCAAGCTTTCTTTCTTTGAGTTCCATTTACAGCTTACTCCATTTCTTTTCGGACTTTGGACCGTTAAACTTCCATACGCGCACGATTTAATTAAAATTTACAGTTTGTTTACCAAAAAGCGCAGAAAAATTTTCCTGATTTTGGTGAACAAATTGTAAATTTTAATTCAACTTTTTCTCAAAAAAGCCAAATGTGCGCAGTTTAATATTATATACAAAAAAGCCCTCGTTGTCAAGGGCTTTTCCAAAAAAAGTAAAAATTTTTTTAATTTGGGGGTTTTTGGCGGCTTTTAGAGCGCAAAGGGCGGAAAAAGGGAAAAGGGCAAATCGCCCCCCTTTTCCGACACGAGCGTTACCTGCTTCCCTCTCGTGCTTCGGAAGGTCAAGCGATAGGAAAGAAGCCCCATAGGATACGCACCGTCCCCGCCGTATTTGCGATCGCCGACCAAAGGATGGCGGCGTGAGGAAAATTGCACGCGGATCTGGTGGGTGCGCCCCGTGTGCAAGCAGATATGCACGAGAGAAAGGGGGCGGTCGTTCTGTACCGTTTCATCGAGAACGGTGTAAAAGAGCGACGCTTCCTTAACGCCGCGGCGCATTCGCTTCACGGCGTAGCTTTTGTTTTTGGCGGAATCCTTAAAGAGAAGATCCTTAAGCGTTCCGCTTTTTTCTTCCATACATCCCGAAACGACGGCTACATATTCTTTTTTAAACACTTCCCTGTCTGCCATTTGCGCGGTGTAGTGGGCGGCGCTTTTTTTGTTTTTGGCGAGAAGCATCACGCCCGATACCTCGCGGTCAAGACGGGTGATGGGGGAAAGAAAGCCGTCCGTGCTGTGCGAGAGAAGCGCGGTAATGACTGAGGGGGCGGTATCCGATGCTTCGGAAAGAAGCCCTGTGGGCTTGTCGATAACGAGGGTGTCCCCGTCCTCGTATAAAATTCGTATTTCTTCCATTATTTTTGTTCCTTTTCCTTGCGGTCGCTCTCTATGCCGATGTCGTTTCCAAGCACGCCGCCGCTTTGCAAAACGCCGCGCCCAAAGCGGTCACGCAGAGCGTCCACCGCGACTTCAAGGCTTTCCCTCTTCTTACGCTTCTCTTCCCCCTCGGTATCAAAAAAGGAGAGCTGAGAAACGGCGTCGCTATCGTGCAAAAGTCCCGTTGCGGCAACGCTGATCATACGCACGGGCACGTCCCTACGCACGACGGTGAGGGCAAGGGCGAGGGCGGTATCCGAGATCTCGCCCGCAAGATGGGTGGGGGTGGAGAGTGCCGTCTGCTTTGAGGTGCTTTTGAGCAAATAGTCTTTGACAGTCACAGCGACGGTGGTGGCGCGCATCTTTGTTTTTCTTAGGCGATACGCGACCTCCTCGGACAACACGCGAATGCCGAGCGCGATCTCCTCTTCTTTCTTAAGGTCGTGGCGAAAGGTCATTCCCGCGCTGACGCTCTTTGCGTCTGTTTTTTCAAAAAGGCTCGAAACGGGGCTGTCGTCCTCTCCTCTGGCGTATCGAGAGAGCATCTCTCCCGCCTTGCCGAGCTTGGCAGACAGAAACGAGGGGCTTGCCGCGGCAAGATCGCCGACGGTGACGATGCCCATTCCCTCTAGCGTTCTCGCCGTTTGCTTGCCGACAAAGAGCAAATTTTCAACCGAAAGGGGATACACGATGCGGGGGACGGCGTCACGGTCGATCACGGTCACGGCGTCGGGCTTTTTGTAGTCACTGCCGAGCTTGGCAAAGACCTTGTTAAAGGAAACGCCGACCGAAACGGTGATGCCAAGCTCCTCTTTGATCTCCTTACGAATGCGCTCGGCAATGGCGGCGCCGTCCCCAAAGAGGGCGCGGCTTCCCGAAACGTCCATCCACGCTTCGTCGATGCCAAAGGGCTCGATCATATCCGTGTAGCGCGAGAGGATCTCCCTTACGCGGCGGGAAAATTCGGCATAGGCGCCGTAGCGGGGCGGAACGAGCACGAGATTTGAGCATTTTTGCTTGGCGGACCAAATGGTTTCGGCGGTCACGACACCCTTTGCCTTGGCAAGCTCGTTTTTGGCGAGAATGATGCCGTGGCGCGCCTCGGCGTCCCCTGCGACCGCCATAGGAACACGGGCAAGCTCGGGGCGAAAGACCGTTTCCACCGAGGCGAAAAAGCTATTACAATCCACGTGCAAAACGGTGCGATCCACGGTCTTCTCCCTTCGTGTGTTTTATTTTTTATACAGCGGAAGCTCCACCGTAAAGAGGGCGTCCTTGCCCTCGGTCGACGACACCGTGATCGTGCCGCCGTGCGCTGTGACGATAGTCTTAACAAAATAAAGTCCAAGTCCGACGCCCTTTTTATCTACGCCGCGGCTCTTATCGCTCTTGTAAAAGCGGTCGAAAACGTTAGGCAGATCCTCTTTTGAAATTCCGCTTCCCTCGTTGTATACGCATAGGCGCGCCTGCTTTTCGGCGCGAGAGATCGAAACGGAGAGCTTTCCTTCCTCACAAGAGAACTTGACGGCGTTCTCAATGAGGTTATACAGCACGCGGTACATTGCGTCCGCGTCGGCAGATACGAAGAGCTTGTCCTCTTCCGCTTCGAAGGAAACGTCAAGCCGTTTTTCGTTGATGCGTTGCTCAAGTGAGATGAGGACGGTCGCCGCGTTGTCGCATAGGTCGTACTTTACAAAGTTCATTTTTCGCTCGCCCATTTCAAGGCGTGACACGTCCAAAAGGTCGGCAACGAGGCGCGAGAGGCGCTTGATCTCCTCGGCAACGAGCGAAAGGTAATATTTGTGCTTTTCGGGCGGCAGGGAGCCGTCTGCCACCGCCTCGACGAAGCCGAGCATCGAGGTCATCGGCGAGCGAAGCTCGTGCGAAACGTCCGAAATGAAGCGGTTGCGCTTTTGCTCAAGGCTTTCGAGTTCCCCAGCCATATAATTGAGCGCCGAGGAAAGCTCCGCGATTTCATCCCCACCGACGGGCTCCACGCGCTCTGAAAAATCTCCCTTGGCGTAGCCGCGGGCGGCGCGGCTCATTCGGCGTATGGGATCGACGTGCCTCTCGGTGATAAAGTAAACAGCAATGAGAATGGCAAGCATAATCAAGAGGCAGGCAACGATCACCGTACGGGTGGTCGCCCAAGTGATCTGCTCCACGCTCTCGATCGAAGTCGCGGCATAAACGCAGCCGAGAAAGGCGCCCGTATCATCGGTTAGGGGGGTGATATGCACGATATAGCTTCCCTTTCCCATCGCCGTGACCGTTTCGGTCTGCTGATACACTTCTCCGCGGCTAAGGAACACCGCGACGCGATTCCAATACGCCTCGTCCGATACGACTGCTTTTGCCTTTTCCATAAAGTCCTTCGACGCGAGAAGAATATTTTTTTCGCGGTCCATAACGAAGGTAGAGGATTTGTTATCCTCGCGGGAGAGCGAGTCTATCGCTTCCTCAAGTCCGGGGCGCGCGGCGAAAAACTCGTCCAAAGGAAGCCCCGATCCGTCGGGATAGCCGCGCATAACGATGTCCGCCGTCAGGGCGGAAAGATGCTCAACCGCCTCGCGGCGATCGTTTTTTCCATAGTCGCCGATGACGGCGGTAAGGACGGTTGCGAGGATCAAAAAACTGACAACGACGATCAAGGAAACCGCGGCGATATATTTGGCAAGAATGCTTTTGAACATTGGAAAAGCTCCTCTTCATTTTAACACTTTTCTCATATTATACTTTTTTTTAATTTATAAGTCAATTATTTTACGAATATTTCTTGACGGAACGCGCTTTTTGTGTTAGAATGTAAAATAGAGTATTATGCGACTAGGAGTAAATACATTATGAAAAACAACGTTGTAACGCGCTTTGCCCCCAGCCCTACGGGTTATATGCATATCGGCAATCTTCGCACCGCGCTCTATGCGTACTTGATCGCGAAGCATTCGGACGGCACCTTTATTCTCCGCATCGAGGACACCGACCGTGAGCGACTCGTTGAGGGCGCAACGGACGTCATCAAGTCCACCCTGAGAACGACGGGACTTGCCTACGACGAGGGTCCCGATAAGGGCGGCGACCACGGTCCTTACGTGCAAAGCGAGCGCAAGCCCATCTATATGGAATACGCGAAAAAGCTCATTGAGCTGGGCGCGGCATACTACTGCTTCTGCACCAAAGAGCGCCTTGAGGCACTTCACGAGGAAGATGCGACGGGCGGTTACGACCGTCATTGCCGCAACCTTTCTCCCGAAGAGGTGCAGGCGAACCTTGATGCAGGTGTTCCCTTTGTCATTCGCCAAAAGATGCCCACCGAGGGCAGAACCGTTTACACCGACGCCGTATTTGGCGAGATCGGTTGTGAGAACGAGGAGCTGCAGGATCAGATCCTAATGAAGGCGGACGGCTATCCCACCTATAACTTTGCTCACGTTGTGGACGACCACCTGATGGGCGTCACGCACGTGGTGCGCGGCAGCGAATATTTGACCAGCACCCCGAAATACGCCCTGCTCTACGACGCGTTCGGCTGGGAACGTCCCGTGTACGTGCATTTACCCCTTTTGATGGGCAAGGACGCAGAGGGCAACGTTTCCAAGCTCTCCAAGCGTCACGGCGCTGTTTCCTTTGAGGCGCTCGTTGCAGACGGATATCTTCCCGAGGCGATCATCAACTATATCGCGCTTCTCGGCTGGTGCCCCAAGGGTGAGGACAGCGAAACGGAGTTCTTTGACCTTGAGGGCTTAAAAGCGGCGTTTACCGTTTCCGCCATCAACAAATCCCCCGCCGTTTTTGACTACGACAAGCTCCTTTGGTTCAACGGCGAATATATCAAGCGCCTTTCCGACGAGGAATATCTTGCGCGCGTTCTGCCCTTTTTAAAGAGTGAGATCCCCGCGCACATCAACAAGGAGAAGATGCTTTCGCTTCTGCACGGACGCATTGCAAAGCTCTCCGAGATCGACGAGAAGATCGCGTTCTTCCTCGCGCTTCCCGAATACGACGCGTCGCTCTTCCCCAACAAGAAAAACAAGGTGACCGAGGAGAGCGCGAGAGAAATTCTCCGCGAAGCGCTCCCCGCACTCACGGCGGTAGAAAACTGGAGCAACGACACGCTTTACGAAACGCTCCTTGCCCTTGCTGAGCGCTTGGGCGTAAAGTCAGGTGCTGTGATGTGGTGCGTACGCATCGCGGCGGCAGGTCTTGCCGTAACGCCCGGCGGCGCTACCGAGATTATGGAAGTTCTCGGCAAGAAAGAAACGCTTTCCCGTCTTGCCATCGCTCTTACGAAATAACTTCTCCGAGAGGATACCACTATGACAAAGAACATTTCCGAGCGCATTGAAGCGGGCTTTTCCTCTTTTTCCAAGGGGCAAAAGCGCATTGCCGGCGCGATCTTAAACAATTATGAAAAGACCGCGTATATGACGGCGGCAAAGCTCGGTGCCTTTTGCGAGGTTTCGGAGTCCACCGTCGTGCGCTTCGCGGTCGAGCTCGGTTATGCGGGATATCCCGAAATGCAAAACGCCATTCGGGAGCTTTTGCGTACGAAGTTAACGTCCAGCCAGCGCATTGCGGTGACCAACGAGCATCTGGTGGACGGGGATCTGCTCTCCGCCGTATTAAACGCAGACATTGCCAAGATCAAATACACCCTTGAAAACACCGACCGCGCCGTGTTTCGCGAGGCGGTGGACGCCCTGCTTTCGGCGCGCCGCATCTACATTTTCGGCTCGCGCTCCTCGGCGATGCTCTCGCAGTTTTTAAGCTACAACCTTGAATTGATCTTCGATAACGTAAAGCGCGTGGATTTTTCCGCTTCTGCCGAAGCGTTTGAAAAACTGTTTGCCATCGGCGAAGGGGACGTGCTTTTCGTGTCCTCTTTCCCCAGATATTCCAAAACCGCCATTGACGTTGCGCGCTTTGCGCGTGACCGCCTCGCAACGGTGATTGCCCTTTCGGATTCTAACGTTTCTCCCCTCGCGGGATACGCCGACATTCTGCTTGCGGCGCAAAGCGATATGGCGTCCTTTGCGGACTCCCTCACTGCCCCCCTCTCCATCATCAACGCACTTCTTGCCGCTGTGGCAAAGGAGCGCGAGGCAGAGATCACGGCGCGCTTTGACAAGCTTGAGCGACTGTGGGAGGAATACGACGTTTATGACAAGCACTAAGCACATTGCCGTCATCGGCGGCGGTGCCGCGGGAATGCTTGCGGCAGGCACGGCGCTCTCAATGGGTGCCCGCGTGACCGTGTTTGAGCATCGTGACCGCACGCTTTTAAAGCTGGGCATCACGGGAAAGGGGCGTTGCAACCTTACGAACAATTCCCCCGTTCCCGAGCTGATCGCCGCCGTCGTGCATAACCCGCGCTTTCTTTATACCGCATTTTCTTCCTTTTCCGCCGAGGATACGATGGCGCTCTTTGAGGGCTTGGGCGTCCCCCTAAAAACGGAAAGGGGTCGCCGCGTGTTTCCCGTATCGGATAAGGCGTCGGACATTGTGAAGGCACTTCGCCGCTATGCCGAGGGTGCCGAGATCCGATTTGAGCACGTGCGCGGTATCGTTACCGAAAACGGGCGTGTGACGGCAGTAGAAGCGAACGGACGCTTCGCTTGCGACGCTGTGATCCTTGCGACGGGCGGCTGCTCCTACTCCAAAACGGGCTCGGACGGCTCGGGATTCGCGCTTGCGCGTGCGGTAGGACATACGGTGACGCCCCTTTCCCCCTCGCTCGTTCCCATCACTTCCCCCTCTCCTCTGTGTGCAAGAATGCAAGGGCTTTCGTTAAAGAATGTCGGGCTTCGCATCGTGAAGCGCGAGGGCGGCAAGTGTCTTTACGAGGATTTTGGGGAAATGATGTTTACCCACTTTGGACTTACGGGTCCTATGATCCTTTCGGGCTCGGCGCATCTGCAGGGCGAGGTGCTTTCCTCGCTTGACGCCGTCATCGACCTCAAGCCGGCGCTTGACGAGAAGACGCTGGATGCGCGCTTGCTTTCGGATTTCTCCAAGAACGTCAACCGCAACCTCGAAAACGCGCTTGGCGGACTTTTACCCTCGAAAATGATCGCTCCTATGCTCGACTATCTCGGCATTTCGGGCGAGAAAAAGGTACACCTCATCACCCGCGAGGAGAGGCGCGCGCTTCTTCTTGCACTCAAGGGCTTCCGTATTCCGCTTGGTGGCTTTCGTCCGATTGAGGAAGCGGTCGTCACCTCGGGCGGCGTTTCGGTCAAAGAGGTATCTCCCAAGACAATGATGTCAAAGCTATGCGGCGGACTTTTCTTTGCGGGAGAGGTGCTTGACGTTGACGCTTACACGGGCGGCTACAATCTGCAAATCGCCTTTTCTACGGGCTACCTTGCGGGTATGGGTGCCGCAAACTATATAAACGCAGACGAAGGAGAATAAAATGTTCTACAAAATTGCTTTGGACGGTCCCTCGGGCGCGGGCAAAAGCTCGCTTGCCAAAAGAATTGCAAAGGACCTTGGCATCGTCTACGTCGACACGGGGGCGATGTATCGCACCATCGGACTTTACGTCACGAGAAAGGGTGTCGCGCCCGCCGATGAGGAAAAGGTGATCGCGCTTTTGCCCGAAATTGCGCTTTCAGTTCGTTTTTTGGACGGTGAGCAGCATATTTTCCTCGGAGAAGAAGACGTTGGCGGACTGATCCGCACGCCTGAGATCTCGATGGCGGCTTCCCGCGTTTCCGCGATCCCTGCCGTTCGTGCTTTTCTTCTTGACACACAAAGAAATCTTGCAAAAACCTCAAGCGTGATTATGGACGGTCGCGACATCGGCACGGTGATCTTCCCCGACGCCGAGGTCAAGATCTTCTTGACGGCTTCTCCCGAGGCACGTGCGCGCCGCCGCACGCTGGAGCTTGCGGAAAAGGGGCACCCCACCCCTTACGAAGAGGTTCTGCGCGACATCATTACCCGCGACAAGAACGACCGTGAGCGTGAGATCGCACCCGCCGTTGCCGCTGAGGATGCGATCCTTCTCGACAACTCCGACCTTGATCTTGACGGCACCGTCGCAGAGGCGATCCGCATCATTCGCTCCCGCGTTTCGGAGGCGTAAAATGTCCGTTACCCTCGCAAAAAACGCAGGCTTTTGCTTTGGCGTCAAGCGTGCCACGGATTACGTGGAGATGCTCGTTGACTCTGTGGGCGGCAGCACGGATATTTATACCATCGGCGCACTCATTCACAACCGCCACTACAACGAATCCTTGGCGGCGCGCGGCGTTCACGCCATTGCGGTGAAGGAGGCGGAAGCCGCAGTGCTTCGCGCACGCGACGCAGGGCGGAAATGCGTGCTTGTCATTCGTACGCACGGACTTCCGAGAAAGGACGAAGAGGTGCTTCGCGCCTTGGCGCAACAGCATCCGCACGTTTCCGTAGAGGATCTGACCTGCCCCTTTGTTAAGCGCATTCACAAGATCGCCGCGGAAGAAACGAGAGAGAACACACGCTTCGTTTTGCTTGGCAATCCAAGCCACCCCGAGGTCCTTGGCATTATGAGCTATGCGGCGGGAGAAAAGGTCGCGCTTTCCACGGCAGAAGAAATTGACGGATATCTCAAAATTCGTCAAAATGACCAAAAACCTTTGGTTTTGGCGGCGCAAACTACGCAAAATCTTCAAGAATGGAAAAAAACGCAAAAAATTCACGAAAAACTATATACAAAAGCAAAAATTTTTGATACAATATGCAGTGTGACTGAAAACAGGCAGAAAGAGGCTGTCGCCCTTGCAAAGACGTCAGACCGTATGGTCGTCGTCGGCGGGCTTGACAGCTCCAACACGGGCAAGCTATACGAGCTTTGCCGCGCCGTCTGCCCCGATACTGTGCGGGTTGAGTCTGCATCCGAGCTCCCCCGTGAATACACGACGGATGCCACCAAAAACGTTGGAATAACCGCCGGAGCTTCCACACCGAGCGGGATAATATTGGAGGTATACAAAGCAATGGAAAACTTTGAACAAATGTTGGAAGAATCTCTCAAAACTTTACATACAGGAGAAACCGTTACCGGTATTGTCACCGCAATCGCCAAGAACGAAGTCTATCTTGACCTCGGCGCAAAAGTGACCGGCGTTATCGCATACGACCAGATCACCGACGAAGCCGGCGTTGACCTCAATACCCTGTTTAAAGTTGGCGACGAGGCGCGCGTTTTCGTCATTCGTGTAGACGACGGCAAGGGTGTTGCTACCCTTTCCAAGAAGCGCGTTGACAGCGACAAGTCTTGGGAGAACATCGTAGCTCTCGCAGAGTCCAAGGAAACGGTAGAGGGCAAGGTTACCGATGCCGTTAAGGGCGGCGTGGTTATGAGCGTTGCGGGCTATCGCGTATTCGTTCCCGCTTCTCAGACGGGCATCGCTAAGGGCGAGGATCTCGCTCCCCTGGTCGGCACTGTGCAGAAGGTTCGCATCATCGACATCGACACGCAGAAGAAGCGCGCAGTCGCTTCCATCCGCGCCATCCAGAGAGAAGAGCGCAAGGCTGCTGAGGAAGCCATCCGTGCAACGCTTGCAGTTGGTCAGCACTACACGGGTGTGGTCAAGAACCTCACCAAGTACGGCGCATTCGTTGACATCGGCGGTGTGGACGGTATGGTTCACAACTCCGAGCTTTCTTGGAAGCGCATCAAGCACCCCTCTCAGGTTGTTTCCGTCGGTCAGGAGATCGAGGTATTCATTAAGGAGCTTGATGAGGAAAAGGGTCGCATCTCTCTTGGCTACAAGACCGAGGAGATGGACGATTTCTATCAGTTCGCAAAGAGCCACGTGGTTGGCGACGTCATTGAGGCGAAGATCGTCAATATGACTCCCTTCGGCGCATTCGCTGAGGTTGCTCCCGGCGTTGACGGTTTGATCCACATCTCCAAGATCTCTCTTGAGAAGATCGCTCGCGCTGAGGACGCGCTTGAGCTCGGTCAGGTCGTTACCGTAAAGATCACCGAGATCGACAACGAGAACCGCAAGCTCTCCCTCTCCATCCGCGCACTTCTTGAGGAAGCTCGCCGTGCCGAGGAGAAGGCTGCTTACGAGGCTGAAAAGGCTGAGCGTCTTGCTGCCCGCAAGGCAGAAGAGGAAGAGGAAGCTCGTCTTCGCGAGGAGATGGCTCCCTACATCGTTAAGACCATCGACTAATCTTAAAGCATCTATGGCACCCGCGACCGCGGGTGCCATACTAAAATATTTCGGGGTGTGGCGCAGTTGTCCCCGAAGAAAAAACGGTTGATGACCGCTTTTTCGAGGAGGTAACTAAAACAAGGAGAAATGAAGCACGCCTGTGCCGAGCGCACATTACGACTATGTTTTAGGAAGAAAGCGCGCGTGCTTTGGGTCCCCGAAGACAAAACAGTCATCGACTGTTTTTTCGAGGAGGTAACTGAAATAAGGAGTGTCAGCCGTGAGGCTGTGCCGAGGGGCTGAAACGACTATATTTTAAGAAGGGCTCTACCGTTTCAAAAAACATCAAAAGTCAATACTTCTATCGGGGTGTGGCGCAGTTGGTAGCGCGCGTGCTTTGGGAGCACGATGCCGCAGGTTCAAATCCTGTCACTCCGACCACTTAGGCACCCATCCGAACTGCATCGGGTGGGTGTTTTTTTCTTTTATCCCTGTTGTGGCAAAAAGGAAAACAATGTGGCGGAGTGGGACTTGAGACTTCCTGAAATATAATCGAAATGGGCGCTTGGCACAGCCGCGCTTCATTTCTCTTTATTTCAGTTACACGCTTCAGAAAAACGATCTTTGATCGTTTTTCTGAAGCTCACCTTTGTATTTTCTTTGCAAATACGGTTCTCCCTTCCTGAAATATGGGCGAAATGCGCGCAAATCAACGATTTGCTTCATTTCTTCCTATTTCAGTTACCACCTCGACAAAACAGTCATCGACTGTTTTGTCTTCGGGGATCTGTCGCTCCGACCAAAAGGCAGAGCTGAAAAGCTCTGCTTTTCTTTATTTCATCAGCTCGTCGGTGAGGCGGAGAATTTCGGGGGCGAGCTTTTTGCGCTTCTCTTTTACGATGAAATTATAGGCGGGGTAGGCGAGGCTGGCGAGAGTGCCGCCGAATACGCCAACGGCGATGCCAACGACCGTGCATAGCACCCTATGCTCCCCGAAGAGTGCGCCAAGGTCGGTCATAATAAAGCTCATTCCAAGTCCGAGAAGGAGTGCGCCGACGACACCGAACACGAGGGCGACTGCTTGCGCCATATTCGTCACGCTCGCATCGAGCCGACGCAGGCGCGTCATTTTGTCCTCTTCTTCCGTCGGGGACGCATACTTTTCGCGAATGCGCTTGATCTCTGCCTGCTCCTTTGCGGAATAGGTATAGGAAAAGCCGTGTCCGTCTTGATGATTACCGTGTTGCATTTTGTTCCTCTGCTTTGAATTTTTTTATCTTTTTCGTGCTTTCTGCAATCATATAAACTGCCATTCCAAGCACGACGCCCGAAACGGCGAAGCCGACGCTACCCAGCATCATTTTTTGGGCTGCCACGTCCATCGTTCCGTCGCCAAAGGCGGTGAACATCGTTGACGTCAAGGTCAAAATGGAAACGCAGGCGGCGGCAAAGGCGATCGCCTTGGATGCCGAAAAAACGGGGCTATTGTATTTTCGAAAGCGCACAATGTTGACAGCTGCCGCCGCAAACGCGGCGAAGGTGTATGCCGCCATCGCGATCGCCGTGATCATATGATGCACGAAGGTGCGGTTGAAATAGACCATAAAGAATACGATGAGCGCAAGCGCGAGGTTCATCAATAGGAACACCCACCCGCAAGCGCGGTATTTTAAAAGCTCCTCGTATTCCCTCTCGCCCGCTTCGTACTTTCTCGTATGGGAGAGCAAGAAGAAACGCATCACACCAAGACAAACGTAATATGCGCCGAGCGAATAAAACCAAAAGGTCTTGTGGTAAAACCCAAGCCACAGATGGAAAACCCCATACAAGGCGTTTCCTGCGAGGGCGCTGTAAAGCGATACATTGACGCGCAAGCGCGCATCGCTTTGCCATCTCCTGAAAAATTTGTTCTCCCGCCGAAAGCGCTTGATTGCCTGTACAAGACGGGGGATCTGAAAGCACCATACCGTTAGGGTGTAGGCGGCGATGGTGTAGGAAAGATACGCAAGAGGTGTGTCCGTTCCCACGACTGCCATAGAAAAAACGAGCAGGGCTGTGGCGGCGGGGATAAGAAGAAGCATAACCGCGATATGGGGAAAAAGGAGTGCTTTGCCGAATTTTTTAAAGTTCATTTTCAGCCTTTCTGACCTTGACGGTGAAGGTCGTTCCGACACCGACGGTGCTTTCCACCCCGATCTCTCCCTGCATAATATCCACAACACGCTTCACAAGCGCGAGCCCAAGACCGTTTCCTTGGGTAGCGTGCGAGGTGTCGCCTTGATAAAACTTTTCAAACATATGAGCCCCCACCTCGGCACTGATGCCGCACCCCGTGTCCGAGATCTGTACGGTGGCGTATTTCTCGTCCTCGGTAAGTGAGAGAGATACTTTTCCGCCGCCCTCGGTAAACTTAAAGGCGTTAGAAAAGAGGTTGTTCCACACGAGGGAAAGCAGCTCCGCATCGGCGCAAACACGCACGCCCTCTGCGATGTCCGTTTCGATCTCGATGTGCTTCTTTTCCCAAATATGTTCAAACTGCAAAAGGCTTTCGCACAGCTGCTCCCCGAGGTCAAAGGTCGTGGGCGTAGGATAGATGGTTTGATTCTCAAGGCGGTTGAGCTTAAGAATGTTGGTCATCATATCGGCAAGACGGCGCGAGGCGTCCGTGATCGCTCCTGCATATTCGAGGCGTTTTTCCTCGGAGAGGTCGGGGGCGGCGAGGAGTCGTCCGTAGTTTTGCATCACGGCAAGGGGGGTTTTCATCTCGTGGGATACGTTGGCGATAAAATCGGTACGCAGCGTTTCCACGCCGGAAAGCTCCTCTGCCATTCGGTTGATCGCCTCGATGATCTCGTTAAAGCTATCCTCTGTGCCGAATTTGGCAATGGGCTCGATGCGGACGCTGAAATCGCCCTTGATCATCTTTTCGGTTGCCGCAGTAATGCGCGCGGCAGGTCGCTTTACCGTGTGCTTGCGGCGAACATAGTCGATGACCGCCATACCAATGCTCAAAAGGATCACGTTGAGCATCGTGATCTTGGCGGCGAGGGTGATCTCGCTTTGGGTAAATTCCCTGCCGACAGACTCTTGAAGCGTCGAGATGAAGAGCATAATGCAAGAGGTCGTCACAAAGGCGGCAAGCAGCAAGAACACGAAGAAGCTGCTAAGCGTACTGATGAGGTTTTTGACTCTTTTTTCCCTTTTCATTTGATCACCGCCTTGTAGCCAAGACCGTGAACGGTTTGAATCTCAAAGGCGTCACACCCCGCGAGCTTGGCGCGGAGCTTGGTCATATATACGTCTACCGTACGCGTGCCCGTTTGGGTATCCACGTCCCAAAATTCGTCCATCAGTTGGGTACGCGTAAAGGTCTTTTTGGGGTAGGAAAGGAGCTTATAAAGGAGATCGAATTCTCTTGCCGTGAGGGAGATTTCTTCCCCGTTAAGCGTTGCGCTTCTCTCATCTGCATCCATTTGCAAAGTACCAACTTCAAGACGGCGGCTGGAGGCGATCCTGGAACGGCGAAGAAGCGCACCGATGCGCAGATACAGCTCGTCAAGGTCGATGGGCTTGGTCATGTAATCGTCGATGCCAATGTGGAACCCTCTCTGCTTGGACGTAAAATCGTCACGTGCGGTCATAAAAAGAATGGGAATG
>JAZSBJ010000180.1:0-3032 GCA_045602305.1 Eubacteriales bacterium
AAAAGCCCTTCATCCCGACGGGGCTCTTGCCCGTAGCGGGGATCTCACCGAGGAGAACCTTCACAAAGGCGCGGAAGGTGACCTCGTCGTGCGAGTACGCGTTGACATAGGTGCGTAAAAAGGGCAGGTCGTAGAGCTTATACGGGTCGCCGAACGAGGTGAAGATGACGCGAGGATGCGCGACCCCAACGCCTCTCCAAAAGCAACCGATGTTGTCCCAGTTCAGGCGATTCGTTCCGCCGTGATAAACCATAGAGCTGATGCGGCAGTTGATGAGAATACAGTCGTAATTCTTCATATCCGCTTCGAGCTTGTTGTGGTCCATCGCAAAGCCGCTGACCATATCCGCAACGTATCCTCTCTTCTCAAGCTCTTCCTTGAGGACCTCGATATGCTTCATAAATTGCGGATACTGCTCGACGAACATATTTCTTTGCAGGTTGATGAGCAAGAATTTCGAGCCCACGGGAAGAGAAAGGGGAATGAGGTTTTGGGTGTTGCGAATGACGGTGATGGACTTGTCGGCGATCTCTTGGCAAACGGCAAGCAGGTCACCCGAAACGGTAACGGATTCTTCGAGCGCCGCTTGATCCTCGAAAAGGCGCACCTGATCCTTCATATGGAGAATGCGGCGCACCGCGTCAAGAAGACGCTCTCTTGTGATCTCGCCCGACTCAACTGCCGCCACAAGATAATCAAAATCGCGCTCTTGAGGGAATAAGAGCATATCGCCGCCGTTCTTAATAAACTCGATCGAAAGGCGGTCGGGGGGACACATCACGCTCGTGCCGACCATACTCATCGCGTCGGAAATGAGGCAGCCCTTGTAGCCAAGCTCGCCCTTGAGAAGACGCGTCATCGTGTTGTAGCTGAGGGTGCCGGGCTTATAGCCAAGCACGGGGTCGCACTCTTCCTCGTTGGCGGGGAACGCGATATGACCAACCATCACCGAGCCCACGTTTTCCTTAAACATTTCGCGGTACACGTAGCCGTAGGTTTCCATCCACTCTTCTTTGGAAAGAGAGTTGATGGTGGTGCAGAAGTGCTGGTTTCTGTCGTCCATCCCGTCGCCGGGGAAATGCTTACAGCCCGCGACCATCATCCCGTTCTTTTGCATTCCGCGCACGTATGCGCCCGCCATTTTGGCGACCTGCCTCGGGCTATCCGAGATAGCGCGGACGTTTACGACGGGATTGTCTTTATTGTAGTTGATGTCAACGAGGGGGGCAAAGGACCAGTGAACGCCCGCCTTTCGGCAGATCTCGCCCGTAATTTCACCCGCGCGCTCAACGAGCGCCTCGTCGTCTGCCGCACCCCAAGACATTGGGAAAGGCATATAGGGGGCGTCCTTGACGCAACAGCCGGGACCGTATTCAATGTCCGCCGCCACGATGACGGGAACCTTCGAATACTTATTGGCAAGCGCCGTTACCGCGCGAATGCGCTCCGCAGGGGCGTTTCCGTTAAAGAAGAGGGCACCGGGGCGCGTTTTCTTGAAGCGCGCTTCGAGAACGTCAAGCGGCGTTTTGTGTGCGATGTTGTAATTGAGAAGCTGACCGCATAGGTCCTCGGTCGATAGGCTCTCAAGCAAGGCTTCGATCTGTTTTTTGTCCATATTAAAAATCCTTTCTTGCGGGCTTTCCGCAAAATCAGTTTTCCTTTTTGCCGATGATAAGCACCGAAAGGGCTTGGTTTTGCACCGTGCTTACCCCGTGATGGGTGGGGCGAAGGATGCCTTCGTCAAGCTCCTCAATAGACGCAATCTTGCCGTTTACATAGGAAAGAATGGTCTTTTTTGCATAGAGCAGACGCTCTCGCACAGCCGCGTGGCGCAGATGCAGGACCTCAAGCCCCGCAGGCTTGTTTTCCTTGGTCCAAGCATCCTCAAAGGTGCGGGCAAAGGCGTTAAGACGGCGGATCGCTTCGGGATAGTCCTCGTTTGCGAGCTTAGAAAGCGCCGCCTTGTCGCCTGCATCGTAGGCGGCGCGCACGCGCAGGCCTAAATCGTATTTGATGGCAAGCACCGACGCGAGCTTTGACGCCGTGCTAAAGAGCGCGCGGAAGCGGCGCGTTTTTTTGGCAACGCGTGCAAGCTCCTCTGAAAGCGGACCGAAGCGGTGCGCCGCATTCGGCTCGATGGAGTAATCGAGGAAGCCGTAGAAGGTGTCCGAAACGAGCGCGTATTTCGAGGGATTGCAATGCTTGTGCGCCCCCTCGCCGTTCCCGCAGATATGATCGAGGCGGTCAAGGAGCATAAAGTCGTCGTACTCTATGCCGAACATACGGCGGAATTTTGCTTTGATCTTTGCTTCGTCCGTATTTCCCTTTGCCACCTCGGAGAGATAAAAGAGCGAGGGAAGCACGGCGTAGCGCGAGCATTCGCCGCCGTCATCTCCCCAAAGGGTGAGCATCACGTTGCGAACTCTGTGCGCCTTAACGGCTTCAAAGGCGGGAAGCATCGTTTTTAGGGTGTAGTCGTTGTGGGGCATATAGCCCATCCAAGTCCAAGCGCCCCCCGCAAACCAAAAGTCCTTTGATAACTGACGGTGATTGTAGAACATTCCGTCGTAATCCTCAAAGGTAGTGCGGTAATAGTTCCAATACACGGGAATGACGCCGTCGGGAAGTGCATCGACGTACTCCTTCGGCATCTTGCATCTCGGAATGTGGTAGATGTTGTTGTTCCAAGGACGGAAAAACATATCCGTCCAGATCATCGGGGTATAGTCGTATTTTTTCGCGATCTCCAAAACGCGCGAAAGGTGCTTTTGTAGGATCACGTGGGTGGGCTCGTAGCCATTTCTGTTAAGATATTCGCCCCTGCCAAGGGAATGCGCCTCGTCCATACCGATATGGATACGGCGGGTGCGGAAGCATTCCGAGAGGGTCGCAAACATATGGTCAATAAGCTCATAAGTGCGCTCGTCGCCCACGAGAAGCACGTCGTCCTTATCCACGGGCGTTTTGCCCCAGCGTAAATACTCGCTCAAGTGGGCGAGCGTTTGGATGCAGGGAATGACCTCAATGCCGAG
>JAZSBJ010000181.1:0-3452 GCA_045602305.1 Eubacteriales bacterium
TAACTTTTGGTGTTTCCCCTGTTTACAAGGGTTTCAACGCCTCAATTTTGCCGACTTTTCCACATTTTCAACATTTTCGGTGTGGAAAACGGATTTCTTGAAAAAGAATGAAATTCTACATCTTTCCCCCTTGACAAGAAAAAATACCATTTTTTCACAGTTTTTTGTCATCCAAAAAAGGAAAAATGAGGTCATTATGAAAAACACGGATTTTGACGCGGCATTTCGCGAAACAACGATCGAGCAAAAGGACGTTTTTGAGGGCAAGGTCCTGCACGTTTTTTGCGATAAAATCGCCCTTCCCGACGGAAAAACCTCGATGCGAGAATACGCCGTGCATCGCGGCGCGGTTGCCGTTGTGGCACTCGACGGCGAGGGGAACGTTTATCTTGTACGACAGTATCGTTACGCCATTCGCAGAACCACCCTTGAGCTTCCCGCGGGGAAGCTAGAGATCGGGGAAGACGATCACGAGCTTGCCGCAAGGCGGGAGCTTTCCGAGGAGATCGGTGCTACGGCGGGCAAAATGACGCCGCTTGGCGTCTATATGGCGTCCCCTGCCATTTTGACCGAGCGCATTGATTGCTTCCTTGCCGAGGATCTCACCTTCGGCGAATGCCATCCCGACGAGGACGAAAATCTTTCGACCGTCAAAATGCCACTCGAACAAGCGGTGCAAATGGTCCTTGACGGAACGCTTGAGGACGGCAAAACGCTCTTTGCTCTGCAAAAGGTCTATCTTTTGAAGCAAAGAGAAAAGAACGCATAAAGGAGTAGCTATGGAAGAGCGACACAGCCGCACGGCGGCTCTTTTGGGTGAGGATGCGCCCCAAAGATTAAAGGGAAAGCACGTCGCTGTGCTTGGGCTTGGCGGCGTTGGCTCCTATCTTGTGGAAGCGCTCGCGCGCGCAGGCGTTGGCGCCCTTACCTTAATCGATAAGGACATTTACACCGAGAGCAATCTCAACCGCCAGCTATACGCCCTGCCCGAAACGGTGGGAAAACGCAAAACGCAGGTAGCGGCGGCGCGCGTTGCAGCGATCGCCCCCTCAATTGCCGTGAAAACGGTGGACGCCTTTGTGCTTCCCGAAACGCTTGATACATTACCGCTTGACGGCGTCGACTATATTGCCGATGCGATTGATACCGTCAGCGCGAAGATCGCGCTTGCCGTTTTTGCCAAGGAAAAGGATATTCTGATGATCTCGGCAATGGGCGCGGGCAACAAGCTGGACCCGACCGCCTTTCGCGTGGCGCGCATCAAGGATACGCGCGTTTGCCCCCTTGCCCGCGTGATGCGAAACGAGCTAAAGGCACGCGGCATCTCTGACCTCAAGGTGGTGTATTCCGAGGAAGAACCGCATAAAAATCCTATGATCGACGAGGAAAGCGGCAAGCCCATTCCCGGCTCTGTCAGCTTCGTTCCCTCGGTGGTAGGTCTTATTATGGCAGGAGAGATCATCAAGGACTTGTTAAAATAAATCAAAGGAGAACCTTATGAAAAGGCTGGGACTCTCGTGGCACTTTTTTTATCGCTTCCCCATAATTTATCTTGGACTGATCTTAATGAGCGCGCTCGCTTGGCGCGGCGCGGCATCGGGCGGCGTTTCGCTCGCATCTTCGATCATTGCGCTTCTTTTTACGCTCGTTTTTCTCTATTCCGCCGCCCGTCTTTGGATCATTTTTGAGAAGCGGGAGAATTTATACGAGGGCGACAAAACGGCAAAAGAGAAAATCCTTTACCTTTGGAAGCGAACGGACACACGTTTTTTGCTTTTGCTTCTTCTCCTTTTACCTATGCCCTTCCCTGCACTCACGCCCCTCGTCGGTGCGTTTGGCACCTTTACCCATTACCTTTTATCCAGACTTCTCTTTCCCTTTTTCCTCGTCGCTTTTTTCCTTGGAGCGATGACGGGACTCGTCTTTTACGAAAAGAACGAAAAAAAGAAGGAGTTGAGGAAAAAGATCCGCCGATCCCCCTTCTTATTCGTCTTTCACGTGTATAAATACATCCCCATTTACGCCGTGGGCGCATATTTTCTGCTCTCCTTGATGGTCGTGCTTTACTCCATTCCCGGAATGGTGATGCTTTTCCTAACGACGGGACTTGGAATCGCCGTCGTTGTCACCTTAGCGACCTTTTGGGGCATTCGCGCCGGGTGTGCGCTCCGCATTCGCCGTCGCTTTTTGGCGCAAATGAAAGCCGCGTGCAAGGAACGCGGCATCCCGATGCCCAAAATTCCCTCGCCCGTTCGTTCGGTGTTTTTGAGAAAAGAAAAATCTCCCGTCTTTACGGTAACCGTGGGAGAAAGAAAATACACCTGTCGCCTTGTTGGTACGCTAAAGCCGCACACCATCCATCGCTTCTATCCTAGCGGCGAGATCGGATACGTCCGCGCGACCTATATGCGCTTTAATCTCCGTGCCGCTACCTTTGGCGGCGGCGTGCTTTACCGTCAAAGGGCTGAACTGTACGAAACCAAGTTTCCCCTTGCCTTTGATGCCGAGGAAGGCTCTGCCAAAATTTTCATCTTCAATCCCTGCTCGAAGATCGTCGAAGGACAGTACGGAAACGACACTGTTCCCCTAGATAACGGTATGAAGATCGGGGAATACACCTTCTATACCGCCTCGGGCTTTACAAACGCCCTGCGGCGCGATTGCCTGCACAGACGGGCAAATGAATAAAAAGCAAAAGAAAAGGCGCATCCTTTTGGATGCGCCTTTTGGTTTACATTACTCTGCGTCTGCAGGAGCAGCCTCTTCAGCTACAACCTCTTCAACGGGAGCAACAACTTCCTCTGCGGGAGCTTCCTCAACGGGAGCAGCCTTCTTTGCAGGAGCCTTCTTCTTTGCAGCAGGCTTCTTTGCGGGCTTTTCCTCTACGGGAGCCTCTTCCTTTACAGCGGGAACAAGACGGACGATTGCCATCTCGGCAGCGTCGCCACGACGGGGACCCATCTTAAGAACCTGGGTGTAGCCGCCAGCGAGCTTCTCGTAGCCGGGAGCGATCTCGTCGAAGAGCTTTCTCGCTACCTGCCACTTGGTGATATACGAGAGAGCCTTACGGTATGCAGCAAGCTCCTCGGACTTATCCTTAACTTTTGCAAGGGTGATCATACTGTCTGCAACAGCGGCGATTTCCTTTGCACGGGTATATGTGGTCTCGATCTTTCCGTTCTCGAAAAGGTAGGTGACCATTCCTCTCAGCATTGCCTTTCTCTGGGAGCTGGTTCTGCCGAGTTTTCTATTTCCGGACATTTCCTTTAACCTCCTTGTTAAATTACTCCTCTACCTTCTTCAGGTCAAGACCCAAAGAGTGGAGCTTCTGAATTACTTCTTCGAGGGACTTTCTACCAAGGTTTCTCACCTTGATCATATCGTCCTCGGTCTTACTGATCAAATCTTCAACGGTGTCGATGCCGGCACGCTTCAAGCAGTTGAAGGAACGA
>JAZSBJ010000182.1:0-1963 GCA_045602305.1 Eubacteriales bacterium
TGAATTCTTAGTGCGAAGCGCCTTTCGGGGCTCGCTTGATTTAGAGCAGAAATCGTCGGCTGACGAACGATAGCCGTATAAAAATACGGCAAGTGAGGAAACGGCGATACAAAAAGAGCATAAAAAGGAGAAATTCGCAGAGTTTCAGCCTTAAAAAACAACAAAGCATAAAATTAGAGCGAAGTAACCGTATTTTTAAACGGAATCTTCGCTCTTTTTGGGTTGTGCCTAAATGAAGCAGCCCCTTATATTTTATGTGTATTTGAACTTACGATCTTTCTTCGTAAAGCTTTTTCAAAAGAGCCTTCTGCCCGTAGAAAAGAGAGCCGTCTGTGAAGGGGACGCTGTTGTCAACCTCTCTTAGCGCATTGCCGTCGTGAAACTTAAAAAGCACGTTCTCGTTGGGGAGAAGCAGCACCCTTTTCGCCTCGGTCTTGTCAAAGCCGAGCCTCGTCTTTCTGTACGAGTGAAAAACGTTTATCCACCAATAGTACCAATGCCACGAGGTAAGCTCGCGGTCCGAAAGTCCCAAGGACCAATAGTTGCTTTTTGCCCAAAAAACGAGACTGAATCGCCTCTCAAGCACGCCGTTTTTATAAAGACAGCATTGCCGTCCCCTTAAGAAATACGGAAACAGCTTAAGGTGCATAAGCTCCTCGCCGTTTTTGTAGATAATAAAATCGCTGCCGTCGTAAGAGCCGAAGAAGGAGCGCAAAAGGCTGTGCTGCTTTTTACACATAAGCTCCTTGCCGATACACGCTCGCTTGAGCCTTAGGTAAAAAGCGTATCTCTCGATCACAGCCGAAAGAGTGATCCATAAAAGCACCGCCAGAACGAACGCGAGCATAAGCCCGATAATAAAAAGCACCGAGCCAACCAAAAATATTCCAATGTCATCTACCGTGTCAATGCCGTACCAGCGAGCTTTCACAGTCGTCTCCCCCCCGATAAATGCTTCTCCGGTGCTATTATAGTATAACCTTGAAAAAAAGTCAATAGGATCGGCGCATTCGTTTTAGTAAAGTGCCTATTCGTGCTCTCGTGCGCGGGAAAGCCTGCAAGAATTCAGACCGTATATCGCCTTTTGCGCCTAGAACGCAAACTCGCCGTCCTTGAAAATGCTGACCGTTTGTCCGTCCTCGGTCAGGGCAGTAATGGAGAGGTCTAGCGTGCCTATCATAAAGTCCTCGTGGATGATAGAGTCGTTGATACCGAGCTCGTGCGCTTCTTTCTCTGTGTACTTTTCATAGTCCTTCAAGACGTTTGTGAAGCCGCGACCGAGCGCAAGATGGCATACCGCGTTCTCGTCAAAGAGAGTGTTGTAGAAGAGTATGCCGCTTTTGTTGATGGGAGAGGAGAATGGCACGAGCGCCACCTCGCCAAGATATGCCGCGCCCTCGTCCATCTTAAGAAGCTCCCTCAGCATATTTTCGTTCTGACGCGCGCCGCAATCGACTGCGCGACCGCCCTCAAATCTGATCCAGAAGCCGTCAATGAGCTGACCGCCGTAGGAAAGCGGCTTTGACGAGTAAACTGTTCCGTCAGCGTCACCGCGCCTCGGAGATGTGAAGATCTCCTCTGTCGGAATATTCGGGTTAAAATATTTATTCGAGCCCTCGGCATATTCGCCGCCCGCCATAAAGAGCGCCTCGGGGAGCAGTCCGACGCGAAGGTCTGTGCCCGACGCCGATTTATAGCGAAGCTCCTTTATATGAAGCGAGTTGAGATGCGCGGCGCGGCGACTGAGATTTTCATTATGCTCTCGCCACGCGGCGGCGGGATCGTCCGTCACGCGCGATGCGGACAGTATAGCTTCCCAAAGCTTTTCAAGAGCCGCGCCGACGCGAAGCTCGGGAAAGACCTTTTTCGCCCAAGCCTTGCCGGGGACGGCGGCAATGCACCATTGGTATTTGTTTTCCATTTTGCTTCTTATGGGCTTGATAGTCTTTGAACGCTTTGCCAT
>JAZSBJ010000183.1:0-7441 GCA_045602305.1 Eubacteriales bacterium
CTTTATCCCTTTGGCTACGGTCTGTCCTATACCACCTTTGCGTATAGCGACATCGCGTGCGACACCCCCACGCTCTCGCGCGAGGCGCTCGAGGCAGGCGAAAAATTCCGTCTTTCCGTCACCGTGGAAAACACGGGCGACTACGACGGCAAGGAAACCGTTCAGCTTTATATCCACGACCCCGTCGCCAAGATGATGCGCCCCCTGCGCGAGCTTAAGGCGTTTGAAAAGGTCGAGATCAAAAAGGGCGAAAAAAAGACCGTCACCCTCTCGCTCGGTAAGGGCGACCTCGGCTATTATCTCGCCGACGGCACCTACACCCTAGAAAAGGGCAAGATCGAGGTCTACATCGGTGAGAATTGCTTAACCGATCGCAAGACCGAAATTACTGTCCTTTAATTAAGCAAAAAAGCTCGGCTTTCGCCGAGCTTTTTTTGTAAATGATCCTTTACATCCTTTTGGGCTTGCTCTTGCCGAAAAAGGCGGCGAGCAGTCCAAAGGTGAGTGCCGCCGTCGTACCGAGGGCGGCGGCGGAAAGACCGCCCGTGAGCGCACCGAGAAGCCCGTCCTTGGCGACCGCTTCCTTCACCCCTTCACCGATCGCACCCCCAAAGCCGAGAAGGGGGACGGTAATACCGCACCCAAACACCCGCTTGAGGGGCAAAAACCAGCCAAACGCGGAAAGCGACACCCCAAGAAGCACGAAGGATACGAGAATGCGCGCAGGCGTGAGCTTTGTAAGGTCGATAAGAAGCTGTGCAAACACGCACAAAACGCCCCCGCCGAGGAATGCAAGCAGATAATTCATACGCCCTCTCCTTCCAAAAGAATTACGGGTGCGATGCCGTAGATATCGCCCCCCTGCTCAATGCTCTGCGGGCTCATCAGCGCCCCCGTCGACAAAAACAGAACGCGCCGCATCTCCCCCGAAAGGAGCCTAGGCAAAAAATACGCCGCAAGGACCGAGGCGGAGCAGCCACACCCCGAGCCGCCCGCGTGGGCGTCCTGACGGGCGTTATCGTAAATGAGGCAACCGCAGTCAAGATGTCCCGAAAGGCGCACCCCTTCCTTTTCGCACAAAACCGAAAGAAGCACGCTTCCCTCTTCCCCAAGGTCGCCCGTGACGATGGCGTCGTAATCGGCAGCCCTTGTCCCCGTTTCGCCGAGGAAGGTAAGAATGCTGTCTGCGGCGGCGGGTGCCATCGCCGCCCCCATATTGGAAGCGTCGGCAATCCCCCCGTCCACCATCTTGCCCGCCATTCCCGCCGTGATCTTAACACCGTACCCGCCGTGCGTCAAAATATACGCGCCCGCGGCGGTCGCCGTCCATTGGGCGGTGGGGGCTCTTTGCCCACCGTATTCAAGGGGAAAGCGGAACTGCCTTTCCGCCGCCGCGTTGTGCGACGAGCTTGCCGCCGCCGCACTCGACACCCCGCCCGACGAGAGCGCAACGGCGGCGAGAAAAAGCCCCTCGGTCATCGTGGAGCAAGCGCCGTATAGCCCGATATAAGGAATCCCATAGTGGAGAAGCCCCTCGGCAGACGCCATACATTGGTTTTGTAGGTCCCCTGCAAAAAGGATCTCGGGCATTTTGCCCTCACCCCACTTCTTGAGTGCAAAGGTGAGCGCCATTCCCACCGCCGCCGACTCTGCCCTCTCCCAAGTGTCCGCCCCAAAGCGGCAGCTCTCGTCGCGGTAGTCAAAAAGATTCCCAAGCGGTCCCTTTGCTTCCTCTCTGCCTACCACCGACGCGGCGGCGGCAATATGCACCTTATCAAAATAAAAAATGCGTCCCATACACACCTCTCTTTTCCTTCAACAGTGTGTGTCGGAACGCATTTTTTATGCGTTTATTCGTCTTTTTTGAGGGTGACGGTCACCTTGGTGCCAACGCCCTCGGTCGAGGAAAGCGACACCTCGCCCCCGTGATACTCCACCCCGTGGCGCACGATGGAAAGTCCAAGTCCCGTGCCACCGATCTCCTTGGAGTGGCTCTTGTCCACGCGGTAAAAGCGCTCAAAGATGCGGTCGATATGCTCAGACGGAATGCCGATGCCCCCGTCCTCAACCGAAATGACGGCGCCCGTTTCGCCCTCGCCCACCCAAACGCGCACAAATCCGCCCGCGCGGTTGTACTTGACGGCGTTGTCGCAAAGGTTGTAAATGACATCGTAAAGAATGGGCTCGGCGCCAAGGACGGTTTCGTGCGTGCCCTCAAGCGAAAGGGAAACGGAAAGCCTCTCGGCGGCGGGACGCACCGCAGAGAGCGCGTCCTCGGCAATCGCATATAAGTCGATCTCGCCGTTTTCATAAGGACGGGTGCCGTCCTCAAGGCGGGAAAGGCGGATGATGTCGTTGACCAGCGTCAAAAGTCTTCTTGCCTCGGCGTAAATGTCGGCGGCAAATTCGGGAATGTCCTCAGGCGCGACCATTCCGTTTTGTAAAAGCTCCGCAAAGCCCGAGATCGAGGTGAGGGGCGTCTTTAATTCGTGCGAAACGTTGGCGGTGAACTCCTTGCGGTATTGCTCCATCGAGCGCTTCTCGGTTTCGTCGAGAAGAAGCGCCACAGCGCCCACGATGCGCTCATTTTGCAAAACGGGGCTTCCGATGAGGCGATAATAGCGACCCTCGTGGGAAAGGGCGCGCTCGGTGTGTCTGCCGCCCACCGCGACCGCGAGGATCTCGTTAATGGCATCTCCCTCGCCTTCCGTTTCCATAAAGGCACGGGCGACGGCGTTTGCCGAAACGATCTTTCCGTGACGGTCCACGACCACGAGCCCCTCGTCCATATTCTCGGAAAGCACGCGGAACTCCTCTTGACGGCGGCGCGCGGAAACGAGCTGCTTCTCAATGGCGGCGTCCTGCCGTTCCAAGAGGTCGTAAAGGGGAGAAAGCTCGGTGTAGGTGCGCTCCCCGTCGCGCGAGAGCGAGGAAAGCGGCACGGCAAGACGGCGCGAAACGACGCGCGCCAAAAGAAGCGAAAGAAGAAGAAGGCAGGCAGAAACGCCGAGCGCAAGCACGCTAAAGAAAACCGCGTCGTCCCTTGGCAAAAGGGAGAAAAACAGCGCCAAAAGAACGGCGTCTGCCGCAAAAAGCAATCCCGCCGCCACCGAAAGCGTGAAGAGGGTGATGCGGGCTTTTAAAGAAACGGTCTTTTTCATAAGGCAAGAAAAATAGAAAGAATCATCGATATCGCGCCCGAGAGCGAAAGCGAAAGGGTGAGCGCGTGTCCCATATACTGATGCACGAGCGCCATCGCAAGGCTATAAAGCCCCACGCCAAAGGCGGCACCGCCAAGATATCCGAGAATGAGCCAAGGCGAGGAAAGAGAAAGTCCCACGCCCGCCAAAACGCCAAAGCCGACGATGCTTCCCGCAAAGAGAAGAATGCCGAGGAGAACGAACAGATGATAGATAATGGGGTGCGCCACCTTTAGCGCCTCGTCCGCGTCGTCCTCGTAATAATGCCCCTCGCCGTGCGAAAAGGCGGGAGATAGGCGAAACGGGAGCGAGGTGGCGGCGAGAAACGCCGCTTCCTCTTTTTCAAAAAGGGAAATTTCGTGCTTTTCCCGCAGAGGAATAAGACACTTTTTGACAAAATCGCGGCGCGTCATAAAGGGGAAGGTGTAAACGCCGAGAAGGCGCACGCCCAGCGCCGCAAGATCCCCCGCTAAGCGAATGTTCTTTTCGGTGAGCGCGTCTTTCATCTCTTCGCAAAGAGTGCGAAGCATTGCGTCCGCATCGGCGGCGAGCGTCTTGCCCTCGGCGGGCAAAAAGAGCGTGCGCTCCGCTTCCTTTAGGGCGGCGATGTACTCGGTCGCCTCGCCCGCCGTCATATGCGCGGCGGATAAGGGCTTGTCCGAAACGCCGTAATAAAACTGCTTGATGCGGAAGAAAATATCCTTGAGCGAATCTGCCTGTCCTACGGTCATAGCGATTCCTTTCTTTTATCGTGCTTTTTACGCTATTAGTATATCAAAAGTAAAAAAAGATGTCAAGAAAAAATCAAACTTTGCATAAAGGGGCACGCACGGGATATACTAAAAGCAAAAGAACCGATCGCACAAGGAGAAAATATATGGGCTACAAAAGAAGATGCCACACCACCCTTTACTGCCACATCGCGGGCATTGCCGCCGCCATCGGACTTGCTTGCTTTATGACCAAGACGAAAAAAGGGAGAAAGCTCACAAAAAAGGCAAAACGCATCGCGGGCGAGGTGGAGGATATCGTCAAGGACGAACTTGGAAGATAAACGGGGCTGACGTATTTTGGCATAACCGCGAACAAAAAAACAATTATATAAGATCAAGACGAGGGTGCATCTCTCGCCTTCTTCTTCTCTTTGATATGTTAAAGTGGAAAACCGCCCCTTCGGGCGGTTTTCTTCATTTTATTTGAATTTTTGTTCGCTTTTTCCGTTCTCTTCACTCGCCGTATAGAAATACGGCTCACGCTCGAGAACGAAAAATTCTGCTCAAAATCCGCCTAGCCCCTTTGCTAAAAAACAAGACTGCAGCTAAAACTCTGACACATTTTGGCATAACCGCGAACAAAAAAATAATTATATAAGAGCAAGACGAGGGTGCATCTCTCGTCTTGTTTTTCTCTTTGATATGTTAAAGTGGAAAACCGCCCCTTCGGGCGGTTTTCTCCTTTTTGTTTGAATTTTTATAAAACTAGGACGAGAGTGCATCCCTCGTCCTTTTCTTTTTTATTATTCCTCGGGGGTGGTGAATTTGCGGCGAAGCGCAAACCAACCGATAGCACCCAGCGGCAAGAAGAAGCGTAAAACCTCTTTCCCGTCGGGATAAACAAGGAACGCCGAATAGGGCTCGTAGTAGCCGTGCACGATGGAAAAGCCCGCCGAGGGGGACAGCGTGAGGGCGAACGTCGCCATTCCGAACAGAATGATAAAGAGCATAATGCCCTTGTTTCTTTTTGCGTTTTTGCCGCAGTCGATGGCGGCGGCAAGCGTGAAAAGCCAAGAAAGACCGCCAAGGATAAGAAGCCCCCACGAAAGGGCGCCCGCATCCTTCATATTGCGGAGCGAGCCTGTGGGTATGACCTCGTCCTCGTTGCGTTGCAAAAGAAAGGCGCTCATTCCGTTCTTGCCTTCCTTTTCATACGCCGTCACCGCATAGCTGCGCTCGCCGTCATCTGCTTCCGCCGTCACGAGAAAGGACACGGCATACTCGCTTCCCTCTCGGTTCTCGCCGAGCTTTCGAAGCTCGTACGAGGATACGCCCGAAAGCATCTCGCGCATCTCGGCGTACACGGGCGCAAACGCCTCGCGCGTCGCGGCATCCGCGACCAGCGCATACGCGCCGTCCTCATCCGCAACCAAAAGCGCGTCAAGCATCGCGCGCGTCGCGCTTTCCAAGCGCGCGTTTGCATCCTTATCACTCTGCGCGCACCCCGACAGCGCACACAAAACCATAAAGATGCAAACTAAAGTTAGCAATATTCGGTGTTTTCTCATTTTTCTTTTCCTTTTAAGGTTGCTTTTCCCCGTTTGGTGGAAAACGCATAAAGCGGACGAAGAGGGCGGCGAAAGCCGCCCTCGCTGTTACCAAAAATTATGCGTTTTCCTTCTCGATGAATTGTTGAACACTCATCATATCCTTCGCGATCATAAAGAACTTATCGTTGTAGTCATCGATCGTTCCTGCGGATACGAGGATCATATACTCGAAAAGATCTGCGCCGAGCGTGCTTTCGCGGTAGCTGCTGGTCAAACGGAAGGTGATGTTGCCCTCAGTAATGTCATAGTCAAAGGAGCCGTCAACAAGTCCGTTGTTGGCAACGCAGATCGCGATTGCCGCATCTACACGCTTCTCCTCGGGAATCTGGAAGGGAAGACGGGAAAGAAGCTGAACGACCTGATTCTTGGGCTTCACCACGACGATAAACTCGATGGGAAGGTCTTCGCCCTTAATGCCCGACTTGATCACAAGGTCCTCTTCAAACTTGTCGTACTTCCAATCTCTCGTATCGAGCATATTGACGAGCGCGTCGAAGATCTCCTTTGCCTTTGCCATATTTACCTCTGCCATTTGTTGTTCCTCCGTGTTTCTAAATTTATTTTTTGGGTTTGCGAAATCAAAAGAATGGGTTATGCTTGCTCAAGGATCGCCGCAAGCTCGTCGGTACGCAGATGGTTCTTCTCCATCAACGCCTCGGCTAGCGCGTCAAGCACGTGTCGGTTCTCATCAATATACGCGACAGCGTCGGCAAGTGCGTCCTCTAGAACCTCGTTGATGCGCGCGCGGATGGCGGGGTACATTGCGCGCTTCTCCTCGTCGGATGCTACGGCAAGCCCAAACGACGCGTCCATACCAAAGTCGCAGATCATTCGCTCCGCCGTTCTCGTTGCGGCGGCAAGATCGCCCGACGCGCCCGTGGTAAGTCCTGCGTCCGCACCGTAATACACCATCTCCGCGGCTCTGCCGCCAAGGGAGGTGCGAATGCTCGAAAGAAGCTCCTCTCTCGTGTAAACGCCTCTTTCCTCGCGCTCCGCGTGCTGCATATATCCGCCGTGACTGCCGCGCGCCACGATGGTGACGTACGCGGGAACCTCGCCCGCCTTGTAGCAAAGAAGCGCGTGTCCCGCCTCGTGACGGGCAGTCCGCAAAAGCTCTTCCTCGCTGTGCTTTTTCGCGTCACCGCCCGTGTAGGTTTCAAACGCTTCCTCAAGCGATTCGTCCGTCACAACGCCGTCCGAGCGAATGGCGGAGCGAAGTGCCATCTCAAACACCTGCGAAAGGTCGGAAAGGCTCAGCCCTGCCGCACGCATCGCGATGTTTTCCAGCGCCTCGTCCGAAAGCGACACCGTGGGGTGCTTCTCTCTTTGACGGAGTAGGAAGGTGTGCCGTTCCGCCTTGTTCGGAAGCTCCACGTAAATGCGGCGGTCAAAACGGCGCAAGAGCGCGGGGTCTATGCGGCGGCGCGATGCGCCGTCTAACTCGTAGTTGGTCGCGGCAAGCACGAACACGGGCTTCGCCGTGTCGGTGTGGAAGCCGTCCATCTCGGTAAGGAACGCCGTGAGTACGTCTGCGGTATAATCTGCGTCGGCACCGTCGCGGCTCTTGGCGATGGCGTCGATCTCATCCACGAACAAGATCGATGGCGCATACTTGCGCGCCGTCGCAAAGAGTGCGTGGACCGCCTCGGGTCCCTCGCCCACGTATTTCTTTAAGAATTGATTGCCCTCAGCGGCAAGGAAGGTCACGTCCGACTCGCCTGCCATTGCGCGGGCGAGCATCGTCTTTCCCGTACCGGGCGGGCCGTAAAGAAGCACGCCCTTGGGCGCGTGGACACCGCGGCGCAAGTAAGCGACGGGATCCTTTAAGTAGTTTATGAAGTAGGAAAGCTCCTCTTTTGCACCCTCGGCGCCGATGACGTCAGCGAAGCGCACGGCGGGCTTTGACGCCCCCTCAAGG
>JAZSBJ010000184.1:0-6225 GCA_045602305.1 Eubacteriales bacterium
AATGAATACACCGCCCAGATCGCCGGACCTCTCGTACAGGGTCACCTTGTGGCCGCGCTTGGCCAGAACCAGAGCGGACTCCATGCCGCCGATGCCGCCGCCAATGACGGCGACTGTTTTGATCTTCTTTGCGGGCTCCAGATGATACTTCTTGCTCTGCATGGTCATGGGGTTCAGGGCGCAGCGGGCCAGACCCATGGTGTCGGTCAGATCCTGGGTGTTGGCGTGGCCCTTGGACTTGGAGAAGTTGAAGCAGCCGGCATGGCAGCAGATGCAGGGCTTGATATCCTCGATGCGGTCCTCGATGAGCTTGGTGACCCACTGGGGGTCGGTCAGGAACTGACGGGCAACGCCCACGCCGTCGATCTTGCCCGCGGCAACCGCCTCAGCACCCACCTCGGGGTCCATTCTGCCCGCGCAAACCACAGGAATGCTCACAAACTTTTTGATGTGTGCGACGTCCTCAAGGTTGCAGTTTTCGGGCATATACATCGGCGGATGCGCCCAATACCAAGAGTCGTAGGTACCGTTGTCGGCGTTGAGCATATCGTAGCCCGCATCCTCAAGATACTTGGCGGCGCGCTCGGACTCTGCCATCGCGCGTCCCACCTCGGTGTACTCTTCTCCCGGCATTGCGCCCTCGCAAAAGCCCTTCATCTTGGACTCAACCGAGTAGCGGAGCGATACGGGGTAATCCGCACCGCACTTTTCCTTGATCGCCTTGACGATCTCGGCAGCAAAGCGATAGCGGTTTTCAAAGCTGCCGCCGTACTCATCGGTGCGCTTGTTGAAGAATTCAATGGCGAACTGGTCAAGCAAGTACCCCTCGTGCACCGCGTGCACCTCGACGCCGTCAACGCCCGCATCGCGGCAGAGCTTCGCCGTCTTGGCAAACGCCTCGATGATCTCGTGGATCTGCTCCACCGTCATCTCGGGACAGATGATGTCGTGCGCCCAGCGCGAGGGCTGGGGCGAGGGGGAAGCCAGCTCGTGCGAGGTATCAATGATCGGCTTTAAGATCGCACGGGTAAACTTATTCTTATGTAAGGGTGCGATCAGCTCGGTGATCGCCCAAGAGCGACCCATACCTGCGGTCAGCTGAATAAAGAGCTTGGCACCCGTCTTATGGATCTCTTCCATAAACTCCTTGAGATCCTCAAACATCTTTTCATTTTGCCAAAGCCACTTTCCCCAAAAGGTGTCGCGCAGGGGCGCAATACCGGGGATGATCAAACCGACGTTGTTCTTCGCACGCTCTAAAAAGAGCTTTGCCGCCTCCTTGTCAAAATGACAGCCCGTCAGCTCAAACCAGCCAAAGAGCGAGGTGCCGCCCATCGGGCACATCACGATGCGGTTTTTGATCTCCACGTTGCCAATCTTCCACGGCGTGAAGAGCGCTTCGTATTTCTTATCCATCGTACTCAAAACAGCTTCTCCCTTTCATCGTTGATTTTTTTGTTAAAATTGCAACAAATGCTACCTTTATTCTACCATACGGCGAAAAAAAAGTCAAGGCGACAACCAAAGTTGTCGCCTCAAAAAGCAAAGTCTTTTTTATTCCTCAAATTCGTTGAAATATTCCCTATCGAAAAACTCCTTGAGCGTAATACCCGCCCCCTCGCAAAACCGCTTGACGGTGATAACCTTGGAGCATTTCGTGCGACCTTTATAAAGATCGTAAATGGCGGACGGCGACATACCGCCCTTCAAGCAAGCATCGCAAACGTTAAGTCCCTTTTCCGCGCAGATCTCATCAATGCGCTTCTTGATTGCGTCGTTTAATTGCATCGCCTTGCTCCTCTATTTTGTCTTATCTGCTTTGGTTCTTCGTGGTCACTCTTGATAAAAATCAAGCATATTATACCATACAAACGAAATCATTGTCAACAGAAACTGTCTTCTTCTCCCGTGCAAAAAGCCGTCTGTATGCACAGACGGCTTTTTTGCAAACTTTTCTTTACAGTTCAAAGAGCTCGCGAGGATAATTCGTCAGGTTTTCCGCGCCGTCCTTGGTTACGCGCACGACGTCCTCAATGCGAAGACCGTGCTTTTTCTCGTGGTTGCCGAGGAAGATATCTGCACAGAAGGTCATATTCTCTGCAAGGTCGTAGGTCGAATCGGTTTCGATCCAAGGCGCCTCGCCCTCCATAAGACCGTTGCCGTGGAAGGGGCCGTAGAGGTAGTAATCGCCATAGCCGAGGTCGTTCACCAGCTGCTTGTGAAGCAGGGCAACCTCACGGGCGGGTCTGCCTGCGCGAAGCGCGGCGATCATCGTTTCTTGGATCTTATAGCCCGCCATAATGAGGTTTTTCTGCTCCTCGTTTGCCTTGCCGAACACCACGGGGCGTCCGATGGTCGAAGCGTAGCCACCAAAGCGTGCGCCCACCTGAATAAAGGTGAGGTCGCCCTTTTCGATCACCTTATCGCGCGGACGGCTGATCGCCTGATCCGAGCCGTCGCCCGTCAGCACCCAAAGAGGATAGCTCTCGCGCTCCGCACCCAGCTCGTGCATCTTGCCGAGGGCAAGACCGACAACCTGGCGCTCGGTCATACCGACCTTGGCGTTTGCCATCACGAAATCCATCGTCTTATGCGTAATGTCGGCTGCCTTTCTCATACAAGCAAGCTCGTTCTCCGTCTTGCACATACGGAGCTTATTGACAACGGCGTCCGCCTTTTCGGGGAGAATGCCGTGCTTCTTGAGTGCCTCGCAAAGCGCGAAGTACACGCCCACCGTCATAAGCGGATAGCCCGCAACACCCAGACGGCGAATGCTCGTGATGCCCGCTTCCTCAAAGATGCTCTCAAAGGTGTCGAGCTTCTTGCCGGGGTACTCGGGGTCGGAGGACTCGCGGAACGCCTTGACAAGGCGAATGGCGGGGATCACCGAACGGTCGGCGGCGTAGGTGTAGCTTTCGGGACCGATGAGAAGATAGGGCTCACCCTTTGCGGGGATGAGAACGCCCGCCGTTTCAAAGGACGGCCAATAATCGGAGAAATAGCGCACGTATTGGGGCTCTGCCTCGTTGCCGTACGCGAGAATATAATCGTAGCCCTCTTTTGCCATTTCGGCTTGCAGACGAGCAACTCTCTCCTTAAATTCGGATACAGGAATCATAGTTTACTCCTTTCCGCAGAGGAAGTCTGCGGGATTTTTTCTTAACATCTTGTCGATGTCCTCGTCGGAAATGCCAAACTCCTTCATCATCGGAACGACGTTCAGAAGCACGTGGTCGTAGCCCCAGCCGCCGTAGGTGCGAAGGCAGGTTTTTAGGCACACGTCACAGCTGACAAGAAGCTGGTCTACATAGCCCATCGCAATGAGCTTTTTCATAAACTCGATGCGCTCGGTGTCGCGCACGAAGCAGCCGTAGCCGTCGTGACGCGCGTCCTTCTCGACAAAGTATTCCTTGCCGAAGTTGTCAAACTCCACGTACACGCCCTGCTTTAGCATCGCAAGCACGTAGTCCTCTCTGTCCTCGACGTCAATGTGCGAGATGGCAATGCGTTCGGGGGCAACGCCCGCCGAAAGCAGAATGTCGCAGGACTCAAGCCCGTTGGTCGTCCAAGGGTTGATATGCACGAGCACGCCCGCGCCCGTTTTCTTGTGCGCGATGGCGGCGGCACGAAGCACGCGGCGCTCCGCGTCGTTAAAGAGCTCGCTGATGCCGATCTCACCGATCACACCCGCCTTGACACCATCAACACCCACGGTAAGCTCTCTTACCATTTCCTCGGCAATTTCTTCCTCGGTCATCGAGGAGAGCTTCTCGGGATGGGTAGAGGATACGTAATAGCCCGTGCCCATAATGACGTTCAGCCCCGTTTCGCGCGAGATGCGCGCGAGTGTCGCGGGATCTCTGCCAATGCCGGGCATCGTTGCGTCCACCATCGTTTGTCCGCCCGCACGCTTAAAGCGAAGGATCTCTCGCTTTTGCGTTTCATAATCTTCCATCGAAAGATTATCCTTTAGGGCGTAGGGGTCACGGTTGAGCTGACCGAGATGCTCCATTTTGACGGGCTCGGTCACGGGATCTTCGATGTCCCACAGTTTTCTTTCCTCAAAGAAAGCGGAAATGTCAATAAAGATATGCTCGTGGGGGGTAGTGATGCCCAGCTCGTCGCGGGACAGCTCCCCAAGCACGCTGTTTACTTTCATTTTTTTACTCCTTTTTATTCGCCGTGTGCAACAAGTGCCATATACGCCATATTGGGTTGCTGTACGTCAAGGCGTCCGTATTGCACGTGCACACCGACATCACTCTTGATCGCCATCGAATACTGCACACCAACACCGAGAGAGAGCCCTCCGAGCGCCTCGCTGTCATCCGTTTTAAAGGCACGGATGCGCTTGGCGGGAACGGTGTAAGGAATATTTTCAACGGGTTCTCTGTCCTCAAAATACACGCTGATCTGAAGATGCGCATCCACATCGTTCGTGTTGAGGATCATCACGCTCTCGTGTCCCACATATTCGGCACGGGGGTCGGGCGTGGGAGAGGGGCGATAGCCGTCGATGATGTACCAATCCTTTTTGCCACTCACGGTTTAGATCTCCTCGTCGCCGTGCTCCGCCATCCACTCTAAAGCGGCGTCGTATGCCTCGTAGTCAAGGTCAGCCATCGTGTTGGTATGAAGCACGATACCCTCTGCCTCACCCGCCTTGATCTTTTCGAGATAGAAGTCGAGCTGCCACTTAACAGCCGCACCCGTTGCTTCCTTCTCTTCGCCGAAGTTCCAAAGGTAGCAACCGAACATACGGCGCGTGTTGGGGGTATATTTCTTAAAGTACTCAAACTTCTCGGGGATGAGGGGAACGTCCGATTCCTTCCAAGTCCACATAATAACGCCGTCAAACTCGTCCATATAGGGCTGGAACTCGGCGTCCTCCTTTTCATCAAGACCGAACTGGAAGGTATAAAGCACCATCCAAGAGTCAAGGCGGCGCACGCCGCCGTTATGCAGCTTGTCGTTCGCGGCCTTTAACATTTCGATCGGAACGCTCTTGTATCTGGGAACGTTTTGCTTATCAAGGCTCTTGAAATCGTCGAAAACGACGCAGGAGATGTTGGGGAATTCCTTTGCCTCCTCAAGCACGATGTCAAGCATTTCGGGCTTCTTGTGGATACCGAAGCAATCCCATCCGACGCCGTTCAGCGTCTTGAAGGATTTGTTGTACTGACGTCTGTTGACGGCAACGCCGACAGGCACCATAAAGGTGTTTCGCACACCGAGATAAAGGCATCCTTCCATCGGGGTCATTCTGGATTCCTTGTCGTTGCCGTACTCGTGGTTGTAGCGTCCTTCGGGATGTCCCCAAAGCCACATTTTGTCGCGAAGCTTCATTGTTTTTCTCCTTTTGGATATTGATTTTTGAAAAGCGAGATGCTATAATATATACATCTTAATTCCATCTTAATAAAAACAGCTCGTATCCGCAAGGGAAAATTTAGGATAAAATATGGAGTTTTAAGGAATGATCATTAAAACCAATCACGCGCTTTGCGAAAATACCAACCACGTTCAGCTCCTTCTTTTGCACTTCGGTCACGCCCTCGTCGGGAGAGAATGGACGGGAAAGAACTCCTCGCTCGGCGTGTCGCGTCTGTATTACGTCATAGACGGAACGGCAAACGTCACCGCAAAGGACGGAGAAAAGTGCCTGCTCACGGCGGGAAATTGGTATCTTCTGCCCGCGGACGGCACCTTTGATTTCTCGTGCGACGAAAGTATGGAGCATTTTTACTTTCACCTAAAGCTATGCGACCTTGACGGGCTCGATCTTCTTGCTTCGCTCCCCTCTCCCGTATCTCTGCCCGCAGACGGGGACAAAGCCGCCTTTTTTCTCTCTTGCTTACAAAGCGATGCCCTCGCAGACGGGCTTTGCTTGCGGCACGAGCTGGAGCGCGTTTTGCTTACGATGCTTGAAAAAAATCAAGTGCGCCCCGAAAACAACCGCTTCTCTCCCGTCGTCGTCAAGGCGATCAAGTACATTAAGCGCCACCTCTCCGCACAGCTCACCGTTTCGGAGATTGCGGAGCACGTGTTCGTTTCCACCAGCACCCTCGCCAAGCGCTTCAAGGCAGAGCTTTCGATGTCGGTGGGCGAGTACGTGAACGACAGAATTATGTTTGAGGCGTGTCAGCGCCTCTTAAAAACCAACCTTTCCATTCTCGCCATCAGCGAAAAATACGGCTTTTCCGACCAATTCTATTTTTCAAGGCG
>JAZSBJ010000185.1:0-1999 GCA_045602305.1 Eubacteriales bacterium
GGCGATGCGCCCCATAATAGGTCTTTTTTCTCTTTCGCGCTCGCCGCCCGCACCGAAAACCACGAAAAGCCGTCCCTTTGTTTTGCGTTTGACCGCCTTGATGACGTTTTCCATCGCGGCGGGTGTATGGGCGTAGTCTACAATGACGGTAAAGCCCTGCACGTGGGCGATGCATTCTAAGCGCCCTTTTGGCTTTTTAACGGATAAAAGTCCCTTTTGTATCTGCGACGGGAGAATTCCCGCGCACAGTGCGCCCACGGTAGCGAGAAGCGTATTATATACGTTAAACGCCCCAAAAAGCGGGTAGGAAACGGCAAAGGCTCCTTCGGGCGATAAACACTCGTATTGTGTGCTTTCGTAGCCGTTTTCATACACCTCGCGCGCCATATAGTCGGCGTCCTCAATGACGGCGATGCTCTTGGTTTCGCAGGGGAGAGTTGCAAGCAAGCGCTCTCCGTAATCGTCATCCTTGTTCACAATGGCGAGCGCCGTTTGCGCGAAAAGCGCGCGCTTTGCCGCGAAATACGCTTCCATATCGCCGTGATAATCCAGATGGTCCTCGGTCAAGTTGGTAAAAAGGACGGCTTCAAAGTGCAAAAGAGCCGTTCGCTTTTGTGCGATGGCGTGAGAGGAAACCTCTAAAACCACCGCCTTTGCGCCAAGATCGCAAAGCGCACGCAAACGCTGATAAAGAACACGCGGCGTGGGGGTCGTCATCGTGCTTTCTTCGTCCGCAACGACAAAATCCCCAAGCGTCGTTTCTAACGTGCCTATGTATCCTGTGGGAAGGGACGCCGTGTTTAAAATGTGCGAAAGGAGCTTTGCCGTTGTGGTCTTTCCGTTGGTGCCAGTTACCGCAAAAAGACGCAAGGATGCGGCAGGATCCTCGTAATACCGTTCCCAGATCCTCGCTTCCGCGAGGGCAAGATCCCGTGCGTAAAAGCAGGGAAGCGACGTTTCACGCGGAAAACAGACGCCTTCCGCAACGAGCAGGGCAGACGCCCCCTTGTCTTCGATTTCATCAAGAAGCAAAAGAGGATCCGTATGCACGCCGCGGCGCGCGATAAAAAGGCTTCCTTTCTTGATTTTTTCCGTATGGTCGCAAACGTCGCATATTTCAACGGTATCGGGGGATACCGTGCCGCGAATGCCGTCTTGGGGCAAAAGAGCCGAAAACTTCATAGTTTCTCCTTTAATCACGATCGTCTTTGTGATAGATCTGTATCGTTATCGCGTCGCCGCGCCTTGCGCGCGTTCCTGCTTGCAGTGACTGCATCAAAACGGTGGCGTCCTTGGATGCTGTGCTTCCCGATGCGCCGCGAACGGTGACATTGAGCCCTGCGTCTGCAAGAAGCCTTATGGCTTCTCCCAGCGTCTTTCCCGTCACGTCGGGAACGGACGTGTCTTGCACATCTCCCTCTACCGTTTGAAGGATCACGCACCCGATCTCCTTTTCAATACAAACGCCCGCCGTCGGAAATTGTGAAATTACCGTGTCGCCGTCCCCTACGATCTCGACGCGTACGCCGAGAGATGCAAGCTGCTTTTTCGCCGTCTTTATGTCGGCTCCCAAAACACTTGGTACTGTGAGCACTCTGTCGTTTCCCTCTTTTTCAATGCCGAGATAGGGAAGAACGTTAGAAAGATAGGCGGAAATATAGGGTGCCGCCGTCATACTGCCGTATTTGTTTTGAGAGGTTGGCTCATCAACGACAATGATGAGTGCGATCTCCGCATTCTCGTAAGGCGCAAAGGCAACGCAAGAGCCAATGCGGAGAAAGGAGTTGCCGTTTGCGTCGAGGATCTCAAATTTCTCACTCGTTCCCGTTTTTGCGGCAATGTGATACCCCTCAACATAGGCGTTTTTTGCCCCGCCGTTCCCCGAAACGCCCTCTTCGAGAATGGCGGCAACCGTTTTTGCCGTGCTTTCGGAGGTTACCCGCTTTTCTGTGCTCTGCCGATATGGAAACACCGTTTTTTCACCATCTTGGAAAGAAGA
>JAZSBJ010000186.1:0-2955 GCA_045602305.1 Eubacteriales bacterium
GCACCGCGCAGGGCATCACACCCTACGACGACGGCTATCTTTATACGGATGAGGATGGCACGACACTCTATTTTAAGCCCACAGAGAGCGGCGTGTACGAGGCGGTGGATGGCAGCGGTATGCGCTACGACCCCACGGCAAAGACACTCTCCGTCGGCGAGGAACAAATGACCTTTGACGACGACGGCAGCTTTCTTTCCCGCGAGGATGGGTATGGAAACCGCTACACCCTCACCTACGACGAGGGTCACTTGACACAGATGGCAAACAGCGCCGACTATACCGTGTCTTTTGCTTATTCGGAAGAGACAGGCTTCCTCGGTGGTGTCGCGGACGGCGCGAGGGTAGTGTCCTTCACCCAAGAGAACGAGCTGCTCACCGAGCTTTCCTACGGCGACGAGGGGCGCGTGCGCTTCACTTGGCAAAACGGTCTGCCCACGTCCGTCAGCGTGTGCAAGGCGGACGGCACGGTAGCGTCCCACACCGTCTACACCTACTACGAGGATGGCAGTGTCAGCCAGATGATCGAGTACGGCGCGGATGGAACGATGGGCACGACCACCACCTTCGCCTATACCGAAGAAGAGCGCAAAACGGTGGTGACTGCCACAGAGCCCGCAGATCTCACCACGGGACAGACGAAGGCGCACACCCTCACCACCACCTACGCCTTTGACCACGAGGGCGAGGTCGTCAGCACCTACGTCCATTCTTCCTCAGATGGGGAGTTGGGCACGGGAGACGTGGGGCGGTATTCTGCGGCATCGCACGTGGAAAATCTGCTCCGCGCCCCCTGCCTGGACGACGACTTTTGTCTTTCCTTTGACAACACCAAAAACGTAAAAATACTGCCCGCGCAAGCGGATGCTAAGGTGGGCACAAGTCTCTTGTCCTTCTCCGCCGAAAGCGAGAGCGCGGCGCATTACGCCTCGCTTTGCGAGCTGACGGGTGTCGCCCCCGGTGACTACATCTTCTCCGTCTACGTCAAGGTGCATACCCCCATCACGGGCGGCGAGGACGCGGGCGTGTTTTTGCGTGTCTACGACGATTTCCTCAATCTTGTTGTAGGAGAAAGCGAGCACGTAAGTGCCAAAGGAGACTATATCCGTCTCTCCGTCCCCTTTTCTACCGCATCCGAGCGAAGCGTGCGCTTGGAGATCCACCAAAAGGGTGCGGGCGGTGCCTATGCCTGCGGCTTGCAGCTGGAAAGGGGCGCGGGCACGGGTGCCTTCAATATGCTTGGTCGTATCGGGCGAGAATCCGATAGGGGCAACTGGTCCTTCTCGGAGGGGACAGTCCTCGGCGACAACAGCGTTACCGTCACGGGCGACCCGAATGAGGAGAGATTTGCTTGCTACACCGTTCCCGTCAAGCAGACGGATGCCGTCCGCGAAAGCTTTACCCTTTCGGGTTGGGCGCAGGGAGCGGGTCTATCTTCTCCCGACGCCACCTTTGCCTTAAAGGCGGTGTTCCGCTACGAGGACGGTACTACCGAGGAGCACGTGGCAGCCTTCACCCCCGAAACCACGGCGAAGCAGTTTGTCTCCCTTGATTTCGCAAAGAGCGAATGTAAGGCAGTCAAGGACCTGCTCATCTATTGCGATTTCAGTCACAACGAGGGCGAGGCCACCTTCTTTGCGCCCTGCTTGACCTGCAACGGGAAAGACTCCGACTTTAGCGGCACCGAAAACAGTTCCTCTTACGAGAACGACGAGGAAAGCGAGGACACCGCCCCCGCCTTTGAGGAAGCGAAGGACGCCTACGGCAACCCCCTCACCGAAACCACCTACGCGGACGGCGAGCTGGGGGCACTCTACCGCTCCTTCGGTTACAGCGAAAACGGCGATTTTCTCACCGAGGAACGGGACGTGCGCGGCGGCGTAACGGCTTACACCAAGCACGAGGACTTTGCCAAGCCCCAAATTGTTACGGACAGGTGCGGAAACGAAACGGTGTACACCTATGCCACACCCGAATTGATTTCGAGCGTGGAAAGCCGAGATGCCGAGGGCAACCCTGTAAGCGGCGTGTCCTACGACTACGACGTGTACGGCAATATGACCGCCATCTCGCGCGGAGACGGACAGAAATACCTGCTTGGCTACGACAGCTTCCACAACCTTGCGTCCATCGGCATCGAGGGCAAGAGTGAGCCCCTTGCGTCTTACCTCTACACCACGGGCGGCAGACTCAAGTCGGTCACCTACGCGAACGGCGACAGCGTGCTGTTCGTCTACAACGCCAAGGGACAGGTGATCGAGGAAAGATGGAAGGACAAGACGGGTGTCGAAAAGGCAAGATATAAGTACGCTTATGATGGAAACGGTAATATTCTGCGTTCTCTTGACATTTACGCCGAAAAGGAGTATACTTATGTATATGAGGAAGGTGTGCTCTCTCGCGCGGTACAGTATTCCGTTATGCTGGACGACGAAAATCGACAGGTAGCGCGAAAAACGGACTGCACCGTGGCGTATCGCTACGACAAGGAAGGCAACCTGACCAAGAAAACGGTGACCCACGCCGACGGTACCGAGCAGACGGTGTACTACGAGACGAACGAGGGGAATACCGTCGCCAAGCTCACGGCAGGCGAGAGAACAGTAACCGCTCATTCGGGGACCGACAGCTTTGGCAGAAAGCTCTTTGACGAGCTGCAGTTTGGCACGGGCGTGCTCTCTCGCGCCTTCGAGTACCACAAGGGCACCGTCACCGAGGAACACAGCGAAAACGGTAAGATCAAGTCCACGCCCACGACACAGCTTGTCAGCCTGATCACTCTTTCCGACGGCAGAACGATTGCCTATGAGTATGATGCCGAGGAGCGCATTACCAAGGTAACCGATAGTATCGACGGTGTGACCGAATACACCTACGATGCCCTCGGTCAGCTTCTGACGGAAACAGTGAACGGTGTTGTCGCCAACGCTATGGCGTACGACAACTACGGCAACA
>JAZSBJ010000187.1:0-26503 GCA_045602305.1 Eubacteriales bacterium
CCACCAACGAAAACGGCTATTCCATCCGTGTCGTGCCTCACCCCTCGAGTGCTGTCGCCTGTGAGCTTTTTAACTGGATCTGGCGCTCCGATGTGGAGGACAAGAAAACGGTCATCGTTTTCCCCAACTCTTGGAAATTCATCTATATGTCGGCTGTTGAAATGTGTAACCGCTTCAATGTATCGGGACGCAACATCCACGCCTTCTGTATGGACGAGTACGCCGACGAGGACGGCAACGTTGCCCCCATCTCGTGGTATCGCTCGCTTGGCGGTCACTTTATGACGGAGTTCTATATGAGCTTCCGTGAGGACCTTCGTCCCCCGCTTAAGCAGATGCACTACTACACCAACGAAAACGTAAACTACTACTCCGATATGATCGCCGAGGAGGGCGACGGCGGTGCTGACCTCATCATCTCGGCAACGGGCTGGGTCGGACACACCGCATTCATCGACCCCTGCACCAAGAAATTCAAGGCAGACAATCTCGAGGATTTCCTCAAGATCAAGGCAGGCTTCGTTGACAACCACCGCCTGACCGTTCAGCAGAACGCAGGTGCGGCAAACACGCTTTGGCACACGCCCCGTTATTCCGTTTCCATCGGTCCTTGGGACGTTATCCACGCGCGTGAGCATCTCGAAAGACACGACTTACAAAGCGTTGGCGGCTACGCTTCTTGGGAGCGAATGATCTCTCGCCTCCAGCTTTACGGGCCTGTTTGTATGGAGGTTCCCGCTTCCATCTATCAGCTCACCAAGGGCACCATCTACGTCAGTGAGGAAATGGCAAGACCTATCGAGCCAATGGATCTCTACGCCCTCTGATAAATCTAAAAGCAAGGGGGCAAATGCCCCCTTGTCCTTCGTGAGGTACATATGTTAAAAGCAATTATCAACACAAAGCTCGTGATGCCCGACGGCATCATTTGGGACGGCGCACTCACCTACGACGGAGACACCATTCTTTCGGTCGGCTGGGCAAAGGACGTCGAGATCTCCGAGGGCACCGAGGTGCTTGATGCAGGCGGTCTTTATACCGCCCCGGGTCTTGTCGACCTGCACAACCACGGTTGCCCCAAATGGATCTTTCCCGATGCGCCCCTAGAATGCTCTCGCTACTTCCTTGCACACGGTGTCACCACCGTGCTTCCCACCTTCTATCACTCGATGTCCAAGGAAAAGATGATCGAGGGGGCAGAGAAGATCCGCGAAATGTCAAAAAGCGGCGCTTGCAAGATTATGGACGGCCTTTATATGGAAGGCCCCTTTATGAGCTTGATGGGAAGCTTTCAAAACCAAATTCAGTGGACGGGAGACATAAAGCCGTCCGACTACGAGGACCTCATTGCCGCCTTTGGCGATATGGTGCGCGTTTGGGCGATCGACCCGCGCCGCACAGGCATTGAAGCCTTTATGGCATACGCACAGAAGCACACCCCGAATGCTGTTTTCGCACACGGACATTCGCGCGCGGACTTTGAGGAGATCGAGGCGTTAAAGCATTACGGCGTCCGCCTTCGCACCCACATCACCGATGCGGGACAGGCGAGGGGAAGAGCGCAAGGCACCCCCGGCGCGGGCGGTGACCAGTTTGCCCTCTACGACCCCGATATTTATGCCGAGTTGATCTGCGACCAGACGGGCATTCACGTGCCCCCGGGCCTCATCAAGATGATCGTCCGCACCAAGGGCGTTGAGCGCATCTGCCTCATCTCCGACCACTTTACTGCGGGAGGTGACGGCACCGTCAAAAACAAGAACAACGAGGAGCTGGGCATCTGGTACGGCCCCGACCTCAACTATGATGATGAGGGCAAGCTCGCGGGCAGTATGATGACGCTCGACAACGGCGTACGCAACCTAATGACGCACACGGGCTACGGTCTTTGCCACGCCATCCGTATGGCAACGCTCAACCCCGCCGAGGCGGTGGGCATCTCGCACAAGGTAGGAAGCCTAAAGGCGGGAAAGAAAGCCAACCTCATCCTTATCGACGATACCGTCAAGATCAAAAAGGTTATTTTGGAGGGCGAGCTCGCTGTTGCAGATGGCGAGGTTCTGCTCTGATTTAACACGAGAAAAGGAGAACCAAATGGCGCTCTTTGAAGTTACCGAATACGACAAAAAGGTATGGGAAGAGGAGCTTCGCGACTTTCTGCCCGACAAGATCCTCGACGTCCATACCCACGTATACAAGAAAGAATTTTTCGATCCCCCCAAAACGGATGCCGATAACCGCGGGCTTGTCAGCTGGATCTACGCCGTTGCGGACGAGAACCCCTTTGAGCATCTGGTCGAAACGTACGAGCTGATGTTCCCCGGCAAGGACGTGAGGGCTTTGATGTTCGTTTCGGGCAATACGGGTCTTGATAAAAACAACGCCTATCTTTCCGAGGTGTCTAAATCCTCGGGCTGGCCCGCGCTTTATTATTCGCATCCCTCCGAGACGGCAGATGAGCTGGAAGCGGAGATCCGAAAGGGCGGCTTCCTCGGCGTGAAATGCTATCTCGACCTCGCTCCCGCGTACATCCCCCCAAAGGAGATCCGCATCTTCGACTTTTTCCCCAAGCATCAGCTCGCGCGCCTCAACGAAATGGGTGCCATTTGTATGTGCCACATTCCGAGAAACGGCCGCCTTGCCGATCCCGTCAACTACAATCAGCTTCTTGAGATCCGCCGCGAGTTTCCAAAGCTCCGCTTGATCGTAGCACACATCGGCAGAGCCTACACCAAGGAGCAGATGGGCGATGCCTTTGATCATCTCACCGAGGAGCCCGAAACGATGTACGACTTCACCGCCAACAGCTGTGAAGAGGTCATTACCGAAACCATTCGCCGTGTCGGTCCTAAGCACCTAATGTTCGGCACGGATATGCCCATTCTCCGTATGCGCGCCAACCGCATCATCGAAAACGGCACTTATATCAACCTCGTTCCCCCGGGGCTTTACTACGATCCCTTTGGTGACCCCCATTTGCGTGAGGTCTCCAAGGAAGAGGGAGAGAAGATCACCTTCTTTGCGTACGAGGAGCTTTTGTCCTTCAAGCGCGCTTGCAAGACGCTCGGATTGACCAAAGCAGACGTTGAGGATATGATGTACAACAATGCGATGCGCCTTATCGACGGCGCACGCCGCGACATCTACGGAGAATAAAAAATTAAACAAGGAGAAATACAATGGCACTTTTTGAAGTTACCGAATACGACAAAAAGGTATGGGAAGAGGAGCTTCGCGACTTTTTGCCCGATAAGATCTTCGACGTCCATACCCACGTGTATAAGAGGGAATTTTTTGCTCCCAATGTGCAAAAGGGCAAAAGAGGTCTTGTGACTTGGACCAGCACGGTCGCCAAGGATAACCCCATTGAGGACCTTGAAGAAACCTATAAATTAATGTTCCCCGGCAAGGACGTCAAGGCGCTTATGTTCATTACGGGAAAAACGGGAAACAAGGAAAACAACGCCTATCTTTCCGAGGCAGCCAAGAGATACGGCTGGCCCGCCCTCTACTATTCGCACCCCACGCAGTCGGCAGACGAGCTGGAGGCGGAGATCCGAAAGGGCGGCTTCCTCGGTGTCAAGTGCTATCTTAGCCGCGCCCCCGAGTATATTCCCGCAAACGAGATCCGTATTCTCGACTTTTTCCCCAAGCACCAGCTTTCTCGCCTCAACGAGATGGGTGCCATCTGTATGTGCCACATTCCGAGAAGCGGTCGCCTTGCCGATCCCGTAAACTATCAGCAGATCCTTGAGATCCGCCGTGAGTTCCCGAAGCTGCGCTTTATCGTCGCACACATCGGAAGAGCCTATACCAAGGAGCAGATGGGTGACGCCTTTGATTATCTCACCGAGGAGCCCGAAACGATGTATGATTTTTCGGCAAACTGCTGTGAGTACGTCATCACTGAGGCGATGCGCCGCGTCGGTCCCAAGCACCTAATGTTCGGCACGGATATGCCCATTCTCCGTATGCGTACCCACCGCATCGAGGAAAACGGCACCTACGTCAACCTCGTGCCCCCCGGACTTTACCACGATCCCTACGGTGACCCCCACCTGCGTGAGGTTTCCGAGGAGGAGGGCAAGAAGATCACCTTCTTCGCGTACGAGGAGCTTTTGTCCTTCAAGCGCGCTTGCCAGACGCTCGGTATGACGAAGAAAGACGTTGAGGATATGATGTACAACAATGCGATGCGCCTCATCGACGGTGCGCGCCGTGACATCTACGGCGAATAAATGAAAAACTTTTGCGCGGAGGCTTGCCTCCGCGCATTTTTTATGCTATACTGAAAAAAACGGAGAAGGGAGCAGAAAATGGAACGCGATCGCATTAAAAAGCTTGTCCTTGCGGGTGTGCTTCTTTCTCTCGGTATGGTGCTCCCCCTTCTCACCTCCCAAATCAAGGAGATCGGTGACACGCTCCTCCCAATGCATTTACCCGTGCTTCTTTGCGGTCTTGCCTGCGGGTGGCGGTACGGTGCTCTCATTGGGGCAGTGCTCCCATTCCTGCGCTCGCTTGTTTTTGGTATGCCCCCCATTTATCCCAACGCCGTTTGGATGGCGGCAGAGCTTGCGACGTACGGACTTGTCATCGGACTATTGTATCAGCTTATCCGCGTGCGCGGCAGAGTTTATATCGCGCTCATCACTGCGCAGATCGCGGGCAGACTCGTATGGGGCGCTGTAAAAGCACTCCTTCTCGGCGCTGTGGGAAAGCCTTTCCCGTGGTCCGCATTTTTCGTGGGCGGCTTTTTGGATGCACTTCCCGGGATTGTCTTACAAATTCTCTTGATACCTCTGATTTTTCTTCTTATAAATCGAACACTTAAATTTGAAAAGAACGCTTGACTTCCTTCTCCTTGTATGCTATAATGCGACTGATAATCAAAAACTTCTGACGGAGAATAAATTTTTATGGAAAACAATATGAAAAGAACCGTAAAAACGGGCGTGATCGGACTTGGAAGCCGTGGCGCCGGTCTTCTTGAAACGATGCTTGCGTGCTCCGAATGCGACGTCGTTGCCCTTTGCGATCTTTATGAGGATCGCCGCGATGCGGGAAAGAAATACGTAGAGGAAACGCGTGGCACCACCCCCGCGCTCTACGAGAACTACAAGGACCTTATCGCCGACGAAAACGTTGAGGCGGTCGTCATCATCTCCTCTTGGGATATGCACACCCGTATGGCAGTCGACAGTATGAAGGCAGGGAAGTACACCGCCCTTGAGGTCGCGGGTGCTTACGACATTGAGGACTGCTGGCAGCTCGTCCGCACGTATGAGGAAACGGGCACGCCCTTTATGCTGCTTGAAAACTGCTGCTTTGACCGTTTTGAGCTTCTCACCACCGCAATGGCGCGTGACGGAAAGTTCGGTAAAGTCGTATATTGCCACGGCGCCTACGCGCACGAGCTTCGCGACGAGGTGTTAGGCGGCAACGTAAACCGTCACTATCGCCTTAAGAACTATATGCACCGCAACTGCGAAAACTATCCCACCCACGAGCTTGGTCCCATCGCAAAGCTCCTCGGCATCAATCGCGGCAATAAGATGGTGCATCTCTCGTCGGTATCCACGCGCGGTGGCGTCGGTCTTGAAACCTTTGCCAAGGCTGAAAGAAACCCCGACCCCTCGCTCCGCGACAGCGCCTTTGCCCAAGGCGACATCGTCATCACCACCATCACCTGTGCAGGCGGGGAAGTGATCACCCTTCGCCTCGATACCACGCTCCCGCGCTCCTATTCGCGTGAGTTTACCATCCGCGGCACCAAGGGCTTCTGCCAGCAGGATCAAAATCTCGTGATGCTTGAGGAAAATGTCAATATGCACGAGAGCTTTGAGCCCGCGTTTATGATGGGCAAGTATCTCAATTCTGCCGATTCCTATAACGAGGATTATCTTCCCGACGTTTGGAAGAACATCACCGAGGAAGAAAAGAAGCTCGGCCACGGCGGTATGGACTTCCTTGAGTTCAAGGCGTTCTTTAAGGCAATTTTGAACGGCGAGGAGATGCCCGTCGACGTGTACGACGCCGCCGCTTGGATGGCGATCACCCCGCTTTCCGAGCAGTCCATCGCAACGGGCGGTACGCCCCAGCCCATTCCCGATTTTACGCGCGGCGCTTGGCTGCTTCGTGAGAAGCAGGACGTCGTTCCGCTTCCTTGCCCGGGTAAAAAGACCGAGGGCGTCAAAAATGCTTTTGGAAAATCTCGCGCCGTCGCCGCAAGCGAAAAGGCGAAAAAAGCCTGATCTATTCATCGCGGCACCTGCTTTGGCAGGTGCCGTCTTTGTAAGGAGAATGAAATGAAAGAAGCGATTTATCTTCCCTTTGGTGATCTTGACCGTTTTAAAAGGCACGCATCCCTTGTGCGCGATGCGGGCTTTTCTGCCATTGGCGTAGACCTTTGTGGGATGCCTTTGGATGCAAACGCTACCGAAGCGGTAAAGCCCTACCGCGCCGTTCTTGACGAGTGCGGTCTTGCCTGCACGCAGACACATCTGCCCTGTTACGATCCACTCGTTTGCAGTACGGTCGTTGATCCTGCGCGTGAAAGCATTATCCGCGACTCCGTTTCGGCAAGTGCCTTGCTTGGCGCGCCCGTTTGCGTATATCACCCCCGCACGGCAATCACAAAAGGGTACGATGTGGCGCTTTCTTACGAGCATAACCGCGAGGCGCTAAAGCCTCTGCTTGATGCGGCGGTAAAGGAAAATATCCTTGTCGCGGTAGAGAACATCCCCGTTTTCCCCGATTGCCCTCAGCATCGCTTCTATTCCTCCGACCCCGACGACCTGTGTGAGCTTGTAGATACCTTTGGCTTCGCTCCCATCGGCATTTGCTGGGACACGGGACACGCAAATCTGATGTCCTTCAACCAACCCAAGGTAATAAAGCAGTTGGGAAGCCGCATCCTCTGCACCCATATTTCAAGCAATTTTAAAGAGCAGGACTGGCATCTGCTTCCGCTTTACGGCTATCTTGATTGGCAAAAGGTGATGTCGGCATTCCGTGAGATCGGCTATGACCGCGATCTCACGCTGGAGCTTCGCGCGGTGGATGAACGCGCCGCGGCGAGCTTCTACCGCCTTGCCTTTGATTCCGTCACGATCCTTTCGGACCTGCTTTCGGGCAAATGCGAAAAATGAAAAGGAGAAACCGATGAAATATCCAACGAGAGCCGAAGCCTTTTATGAAATTCGCGGTGATTTTTCGCCCGTTTCGGGCGATCTTGTGCGCGAGGGGGACACCCTTTCCTATACTGCCGCGGAATACACCGTTAAAACCGAAATTTCAGAGCATCCGTCTGGCGTTATCTCGCGTCGCGATATGTTTTATAACACCTCTGACCGCCCCTTGACTCTTTACACAGCACTCTCGAAATTCGTCTTTTCCAACAACGATTTTGAGGTCTATACCCAAAGATGTGAATGGTCCGAGGAGAGCGTTGGCGCGTGGCAGCCCCTGCATACCGCCGTTTCGGTGCAGAACGATGACTTGCGCTTTGCCTGCGGTGCGGCACCCTTTATGGCGCTCTACGACGCGCAAAGAGGGCGTGGCTTTGCCTTCCATCTTCTCTCGGACGCCCTTTGGCAAATGAAGGCACAGCGCCACTTTGCCGTAGATACCCACACGGCAGACACCGTTCTCGAAGCGGGCATCTCGGAGCGCGGCTTCCGCTATACGGTCGCCCCCGGAGAATCGTTTGCGCTCCCCGAGATCCTTTTCTATCCCTTCGAGAGCAAGACCGATATGGATGCCTACCGTCTGCATCGGTATATCAACGATAAGTATCCCGCCCGTGCGCTTCCCATCATCTACAACACCTGGATGTACCGCTTCGGCAATCTCGATTTTGATGAGATGCTCGTCGAGCTTGACCGCGCGGCGGCGCTTGGCGTAGAGTACTTCGTTTTGGATGCGGGCTGGTTTGGCAGAGGCTGGAACAATCACCCCGGCTTCGGCACTTGGCACGAACTCAAAGACGGCGCTCTTAAGGGGCGTATGACCGAGCTTTTCGACCGCGTGCGCGAAAAAGGCTTGCGCCCCGGCGTGTGGTTTGAGCTTGAGGGGGCATCGCACGAATCCCCTACCGTAAAGGAAAACGCAGACCTCTATTTCTCCGAAAAGGGAAGAGCCTTTATCGATTTCGCCAACCCCAAGGCGGTCGACCACCTTTTCTCCATTATCTCCGACCGCATCACGCGCTACGGCATTGAGTTTATCAAGTTCGACTATAACGTCGTACCCGAGATCGATCCGAAAAGCGCGTCCTTCTACGATTATTTTAAGGGCTACCGCGCCTTTATCAGCCGCTTGCGTGCCGCGCATCCCGACGTGTATTTTGAATGCTGTGCAGGGGGCGGGCTTCGTATGGCGCTCTGCAACGTTCCTTACTTTAATTCCTTCTGGATGAGCGACAATCATAGCCTCTTTGAGCAGCTTGAGATTTACAAGGGAACGCTTGTTCGTATGCCCGCACGCGCGCTTGAGCATTGGATCACGGTCGAGGGAACGGAAGCCTTCCGCGAGAATTTCGCGGGAGAACGCGCCCCTCTTCTTTATACCTGCGGCAACGCCACGTGGTCGCGTGCCGAGAGCATTCGTGAGGATTTTCTTCTCCTTGCATCCCGCGGCGGTCCGATCGGCTTCAGCTGTGATCTTGCCGCAATCCCCGAAAAAGCATTTGAATCTCTTAAAAAATCTGTGGCAGAATACAAGCAAGAGCGCGCGTTTTGGAAAAACGCCGAGTGCCGTATTCTCGCGGACAGCGACCGCGCCCTCGTCTTACAGTTCAGCGACAGCGCGCTCGAAACGATCAAAATTCTTGCTTTCGGAAAATGCAAGCATCAAAAGAGTGTGACGGTAACGCCTGTCGCCTTGCGTGACCGTGCGTATCAAATCGCGGGCGGGGAAGTGCTTTCGGGCGCCGCGCTTCTTTTGCACGGTGTCACCCTTCCCTTGGACGGCGAAGGCTCCGCCGCAGCCGTGCCCCTCTTTGTAAAATAATCCTCGAAAGGAACCTTCATAATGACGGATAACGAGGTTTTAGATCTGAAGATCGCCCAAGCGCAAACGAAAAGAACGTTGCATATCGCTGTGATGCACGTTCAAAAATGCAATTTCAACGACACCTACTACCTTCATACCGAGGACGTGGCGCTTTCCACTCTTGACGGCACACCCCTCGCGTGGTTCGACCCCTATTACGGTTATGGCAAGAATACCGACGTGCGCGTTGCAGTCGCCTGCGCGACTGACAAAATCCTCTATATTTTAGAGAAGCGCGGTGACCAAATTACCGTTCACAAAAAAGAGCCTGCGATGGACGTGATCATCACGGACGAAAACGATGAGAAAACCTTTATTGCCACCCATATGTATATGGCGTAAAAACCGAAAGGCGAGAGTTTACCTCTCGCCTTTTTTGTGTGAAATAAGGACGAGGGAAGCACCCTCGTCCTTATCTTATGGAAAACTTTTTTGTTCGCGGTTATGCCAAAATGCGTCACGCCCGAATTAATACATTCCGCCCATTCCGCCGCCCATACCGCCTTGGGGCATCGGTGCGGGATTTTCTTCCTTCTTATCGGAAACAACGCTCTCGGTGGTGAGAACGGTTGCCGCGATGGAAGCGGCGTTCTGAAGCGCACTTCTCGTAACCTTTGCGGGGTCAACGATGCCCGCTTCCAGCATATCGGTGTATTCTTCCTTTGCGGCATCAAAGCCGTAGTTGATCACACCGCAGGTCTTTACCTTGTCGACGATCACAGAGCCGTCAAGACCTGCGTTCTCGGCGATTTGGCGCATCGGGATCTCAAGTGCCTTCATTACAAGGCGCACACCCGTCTTTTCGTCACCGTCCACAGAGGGAAGGATCTTTTCTACGTCGGCGATCACGTCGATGAGTGCCGTACCGCCGCCTGCGACGATACCCTCCTCCACAGCCGCCTTAGTTGCGTTGAGCGCGTCCTCAATGCGGAGCTTCTTTTCCTTCATCTCGACCTCGGTAGCGGCACCGACCTTGATCACGGCAACGCCGCCCGCGAGCTTGGCAAGACGCTCTTGGAGCTTCTCACGGTCAAATTCGGAGGTAGTAGTTTCGATTGCCGCGCGGATCTGTCCAACGCGTGCCTTGATCTCGTCGCTCGCGCCTGCGCCGTCAACGATGATGGTGTTTTCCTTGGTAACCTTGACTTGGCGTGCGCGACCAAGCTGGTCGATGGTGGTTTCCTTAAGGTCAAGACCGAGCTCGTCGGTGATGACCGTACCGCCCGTGAGGATGGCGATATCGCGGAGCATCTCCTTGCGGCGGTCGCCAAAGCCGGGTGCCTTGACGGCAACGCAGGTAAAGGTGCCGCGGAGCTTGTTCAGCACGAGGGTGGTGAGCGCCTCGCCCTCAACGTCCTCGGCTACGATGAGCAGCTTCTTGCCCGACTGCACGATCTGCTCGAGCAGGGGAAGCAGCTCTTGAATGTTAGAGATCTTCTTGTCGGTGATGAGGATGAAGGCGTCGTCAATGATCGCTTCCATCTTATCGGTATCGGTCACCATATAGGGAGAGAGGTAGCCGCGGTCAAACTGCATACCCTCAACGACCTCACAATAGGTTTCCGCACTCTTGGACTCCTCAACGGTGATAACACCGTCCGAGGTCACCTTTTCCATTGCATCTGCGATGAGCGTACCGATCACCTCGTCGCCTGCGGAAATGGTACCGACTCTGGCAATGTCGGACGTGCCGCTGACGGCTCTTGCGTGGTTCATCAGGGATTCTACTGCCGCATCGACTGCACGGCTGATACCGCGGCGAAGCACCATCGGATTTGCACCTGCGGTTACGTTCTTCATACCCTCGCGGATCATTGCCTGTGCGAGAATGGTAGCGGTGGTCGTACCGTCACCTGCCGCGTCGTTGGTCTTGGTTGCAACCTCGCGAACGAGCTGCGCGCCCATATTTTCAGCGGCATCCTCAAGCTCGATCTCCTTGGCGATGGTAACACCGTCGTTGGTAATGAGGGGAGCGCCGAACTTCTTTTCGAGAACGACGTTTCTGCCCTTGGGACCAAGGGTGATCTTTACCGTGTCGGCAAGCTGGTCAACACCGCGAAGCAGAGCGCTTCTGGCGTCGTTGCCGTAAATGATAACTTTAGACATATTCGTTGTTTCCTTTCGGTATTGTACTCAAAATTATTCTACGATGGCGAGAATGTCGGCAAGACGCACGATGTTGTACTCCGTGCCGCCGCATTTGACCTCGGTGCCTGCGTACTTCGCGGTGATGACGCGATCGCCGACCTTAACGGTCATCTTGACCTCATTGCCGTCAACGATGCCACCGGGACCGACAGCTACGACCTCTGCAACCTCAGGCTTTTCCTTTGCCGAACCGGGCAGAATCAGCCCCGATTTGGTGGTTTCTTCCATCTCTACTGCTTTCACGACGACTCTGTCTGCAAGCGGTTTGATCGTCATAATAATATCCTCCGTTCTTTGCCCCTTGCGGGGAAATGTATAACAATTTTTAGCACTCGCGCCTTTTGAGTGCTAAAACCATTTTAGCCTACATACATCAAAAAATCAAGCCTTTTTCGTATAATTCACATTTTATTAACAGATAAAGGAAAACCGCCCAAAATCAGGAAAAAAAGCGCGTTAAGACAGCTCCTCTTTTAGGAAGAGAAGGATCTTTTTTTCCTCTCTTGAAACCTTGACTTGGGAAAGACCCAGCATTCTTGCCGTTTCCACCTGCGAGAGGTCGCGGAAATATCGCAAAAGGAGTATTTTGCGCTTGAGTTCGGGGAGCTTTTCGATGGCGGCACGCAAGGCGATCTTTTCAAAGGTCGCTTCCGCTTCGTCGCCCCCCGAGATCATTTCCTCAAGCGTCGCGCCCCCCTCGCCGCCGAGCGTGCTTTCCGTGAGCGACCTTGGCGGCGTGAGCGCCTCAAGCGCGTTTGCGGCTTCCTCGGCGGAAATCCCCGCGCGTGCGGCAACGGCGGAGATGGGCGGGTCGGTGATGCCCTCTGCGGCAAGCGATTCGCGTGCCGCCGCCAAAAGTGCCCCCGTGCGTTTATGCACGCGGGATACCTTAATGGGTCCGTCATCGCGCAAAAATCTTCGGATCTCACCGAAGATCAAGGGGACGGCATAGGTCGAAAAGGCGCATCCGCGCGCCGCATCAAAGCTCCGAATGGCTTTGAGCAGCCCCATATTGCCAAGCGCCTCAAGGTCCTCAAAATCGGTACCTCTGCCCGTGTGACGCAGAGCGATGCTACGCACGAGCCCCGCGTTTAGGCGCAAAAGGGCGGTAACGGCATCCTCATCCCCCGCCTGCGCGCGCAAAAGGAGCGCCGTATTTTCCTTGTATTTTTCATCCATCTTCCGTTTTCTTCAGCCGCTTTTCCATCACGACGCGCGTACCGCGCCCCACCGTCGAAAAGACGCGGAGCTTGTCGGTAAAGGCTTCCATTACCGCAAAGCCCATACCGCTTCGCTCACCGCTATTATCGGTGGTGAAAAGGGGCTTTTTTGCCTCCTCAATATCGGAGATTCCGACACCGCGGTCACGCACCTCGATTCGCACGGTGCGGTCGTCGTATAGCTTTACCGATATGTAGATGTCCCCCTCTGTTCCGCGGTAGGCGTGTACCACGGCGTTGGTGACCGCCTCGGACACGGCACAGCGAAGATCCGCAAGCTCCTCAAGTGTGGGATCGGGGAGAGAAACGAATGCCGCGACGAGGCTTCTCGCCACTCCCTCGTTTTGGGATATGGCGGGCAGGGTACACGAAAGGCGGTTGATACAGCGTTTTTTCATTCGATACACCTCTTTTCTTCGTTGGGATGGATGGCAAGTCCGCGCATACGCTCAAGCCCCGCCATCTCAAAAATTTTCATTTGCCGCTTGTCAACGCCCGTGAGCGTCAGCGTCGCGCCCACTTCCTTGGCAGTCACGAGCCGTCCGACGATCAGTCCAAGCCCCGAGCTGTCCATAAAGCCCACGCCCTTCATCGAAAGCACGATGCTTTTTGGCGCGAGGGCGTAGATCTGCTTATCCATCTCCTCTCGGATGGGCTTCGCCGTGTGGTGGTCGATCTCTCCCGACAGCTCCGCACGCAAAACGTCCCCAATATGGGAAAAGCGTATTCTTGGCTTTTTTTCTTGCATTTGTCTTTCCTTTCCTTGTTTTTACAAGCACAGTATAGCAAAGCGACGGGGACGCTTTTTGTCACATCGTGCGAAAAATCACATTTTGCCATAAAAAAAGTCCGTTCCGCATTTGCGGAACGGATCAAGGTAGCTTTATTTGAGGAAGAAGCGAAGCAAGCGCTCGTAGAGCTTGCTCTTGTAGGGGGCGTATCGCATAGGAAGATCGATTTTCCCACGCCTTGCCACAATGGATTTTTCGTGGGTAAAGGCTTCAAATCCGCGCCTTCCGTGGTAGGCGCCCATACCGCTTTCTCCCACGCCGCCAAACCCCATATTTGAGGTGGCAAGATGGATAATGACGTCGTTGATACAGCCGCCGCCGTAGGATAGCTCGTGAAGTACGCGATGCTCTTTTTGCCTGTCACGCGTGAAGAGATAGAGTGCCAAGGGACTGGGACGCGTTTTAAGCGTATCGATGAGCGCATCAAAATCTTCAAAGGTCAAAACGGGTAGAATGGGGCCGAAGATCTCCTCTCCCATTACGGCGTCCGTGTAGGTCACGCCGTCCATCACCGTGGGCGCGATCTTCAAAAGGGAAGCGTCACGCTCCCCGCCAAAGACCACCTTGTCTTCGTCGATCAGGGCGCAAAGGCGGTCAAAATGCTTTTGGTTGACGATTTTTCCGTAGTCGGAGCTTGCAAGAGGGTTCTCTCCAAACTGTAAAAGAATCTCCTTTTTGATCTCCGAAAGCAGCTTGTCCTTTACGCAGCTTTCGCAAAGAACGTGGTCGGGGGCAACGCAGGTCTGCCCCACGTTCAAAAATTTACCGAACACGATGCGGCGCGCCGCAAGCGCAAGATCGGCGCTCTTCGTCACGATGCAAGGACTTTTTCCCCCAAGCTCAAGGACGGCAGGCGTCAGATGCTCCGCCGCGCGGCGCAAAACCTCTTTGCCGACCTCTCCGCTTCCCGTAAAGAAGATAAAGTCAAATTTTTCATCGAGAAGCGCGGCATTTTCCGCCCGTCCCCCCGTGACGGTCGCCACATATTCGGGCGCAAAGCATTCGGCGATCAGCGTTTGCAAAAGCGCGCCCGTTGCGGGGGCGTAGGCACTCGGCTTTAAAATCACCGTGTTGCCCGCGGCAATCGCACTTGCCAGCGGCTCTACCGTCAATAGGAAGGGGTAGTTCCACGGGCTCATAATCAAAACGCTTCCGTAAGGAATTCGCAAGGTAAAGCTCTTGGCGGGGAATTGCGCGAGTGGCGTTTTTACGCGTTTCTTTCGTGCAAAACGCCCCATATGCTTTATCATATAGCGGATCTCGCTGAGGGTGAGCCCCACTTCGCACATATACCCCTCGTAGGCACTCTTTCCAAGGTCATCGGAGAGGGCAGAGAGGATCTCGCTTTCGCGTTTTTTTATCGCGTTGTACAGGCGTAAAAGTGCCGCCTTGCGGAATGCAAGGGGAAGCGTTGCTCCCGTACGATAATATTCTCTTTGTTTTTGTGCGAGTGCTTGGATTTCTTTTTCGGTCATTGCTTTGTCCGCCTTTCTTTTTTCCATTGTAGCACGGGAGCCCCCAAAAGTCAACCTTGCCCCCCTATTTCAGCATACGGTGCATCGCCGTCAAAAAGCGCAGGCACTCGCTTTTGGTGTTGCTATATCCAAGACTGATCCGTACAGCCCCCGATTTGGGTGTCCCAAGCGTTTGATGGGCTAAAGGGGCGCAGTGTAAGCCCGCCCGCACGCAAAATCCCTCGGCGCTCAAGGCGTCGGCAAGCGCGTTTGGGGAGATGTGCGCGTGGGTAAAGGAAAGAATACCGCCCCCCGCGCCTTCGCCGTATAGCGTGACGCCCTGCATATTCCCAAGCCCCTCATAGAGGACCGCTTCAAGCGTTCTTATCTGATCCGCGATTTCCGAAATCCCCAGCTTTTCAACATAGGCGATCCCCGCCTCGAAAGCCGCAATGGCGGGAAGAGGAAGCGTGCCCGCCTCAAAATGCTCTGGGAGCGCCTTTGGCATTCCTCGCTCACGCGATTTTGCCCCGCTTCCCCCGAAAAGAAACGCGGGATAGTCCTCTCTCGGGTGAGGAAAGAGAACCGCCCCCGCCCCCATAATCCCCCAAAGTCCCTTGTGGGCAGGGAAGCATACGGCGTCGGCACCGATCTTCTCGCAGTCGATCGGGATATGTCCTGCGCTCTGTGAAGCGTCAAGCACGAAGGCGACTCCTCGCTTTTTGCAGAGCGCGCCGATGGCGGGTGCGTCGCAAATACGGGCGGAGAGATTGGAAGCGTGCGTTGCACAGAGAAGCACCGTGTTTTCACGAAAGCGTGCGGCGAGCGCCTCTGTCGTTTCCTTGGAAGAGAAAAAGGAGAGGGTGATCCTTCCCGCGTCCGCAAGCGCGTAAAGCGGACGCAAAAGGGCGTTGTGCGCCATATCGTCGCAGAACACGTGCCCGCCGTCCCTTGCAAAGGTATGCACCGCAAGGTTTAGTGCCTCGGTCGCGTTTTTGGTAAAGACTACGCCGTTTTCGTCCCGAAGCCCGAAAAAGGAAGCGATGCGCTCCCGCGCCGAGCAAACGCGCTCCGCCGCCCTAAGAGAGAGCGTGTGCGCGCTTCTTCCGGGATTTCCCCCCTCTTCGCAAAGCGTGCGGGAAACGGCGCGAAGCACCGCGCGGGGCTTGGGGTAGGATGTGGCGGCGTGGTCGAAATATACGCCCTTATAACGCCTCATAGCGAATGCCCTCGGCACGCAAGACGCGAACCGCACGCTCGGCGTCCTTACCCAAAACGGCGACGCCCCAAGCGCACCCCTCGTCCGTGTCGCTCGTCTTAGTCAAGCGCCCCTTGATCTGCTTCTCGGTCAAGACCCTCTTTGCCTTTGATGCACTGGATACCGAGCCGATCTTGAATATTTGTTCCATACTGCCACCTCCGAATGTCCTTTTAGAATCAGTATATGAAAAAAGATGCGCGGCGTTCGGAGAAAAAACGAAAAAATCTTCTTAAAACAGTAGACTTTTTCTCTTTTTTGTGGTAAAATGAATTAATTAATCTGTCAAACGAGGAAAAAATGAAGGTAAAAGCCTTTTATGGCGGCGGCTTTGCCGCCGTATCCTATCTTGTGACGGACGACACGGGCAAAGAGGGTGTCATCATCGACCCCGCCATCCCGTACGAAGCCGTCGTCGCAGGCGTGCCCCAAATGCCGCACATTTGTGCCATTCTTCTCACCCACGGGCACTTTGACCATATGCTTTCCCTCGCCGATTGGCGCGCTAAAACGGGCGCCCCCATCGCCGTCACGCGTGAGGACGCCCCCGCCCTCACCGATCCCGACCTCAACGGCAACCGCCTGTTTTTTGGAACGGACACGGTATATCCCGCGGCAGATCTCCTTCTTTCTGAGGGGCAGGAGATCCTTTTCGGAAACGAAAGGCTCACCGTAATGAAAACGCCGGGTCACACGCGCGGCTCCTGCGTTTACCTTGGCAACGGCGTCATCTTTACGGGTGACACGATGATGTCGGACGGCGCTTATGGCAGATACGATCTGCCCGGCGGATCGGCATCCGCGCTGCGCGAATCCCTTTTGCGCCTTGCAACGCTTGACGGCGATTATACGCTTTACCCCGGTCACGGTCGGGAAAGCACCCTAAACGAAGAAAAAATTTATTATATTCGATAAAGAAAGGCATACAAATGGAAGAGATCAAGTCGAATTTTATTCACGACATCATTGACGCGGATCTTCTCGAAAACCCCGAACTTAAGATCCATACGCGCTTTCCTCCCGAGCCCAATGGCTATCTGCATATCGGCAGTGCCAAGGCGATTTGGATCAACGTGATGACTGCCAAGAAGTACGGCGGTCTTTTCAACCTGCGCTACGACGACACCAATCCCTCAAAAGAGGACAACGAGTTTGTCGAATCCATCTATGAGGACCTCAAGTGGCTGGGTGCCGAGCCGACGGGCGGTATCTTCTACGGCTCCGACTATTTTGAAAAATGCTACGAGTTTGCCGTAAAGCTCATCAAGGACGGCAAGGCGTTCGTTTGTGACCTTTCTGCCGAGGAGATGCGCGAATACCGCGGCACGCTCACCGAGCCCGGCAAAAACAGCCCCTACCGCGACAGAACGGTAGAAGAGAACCTCGACCTCTTTGAGCGTATGAAGAACGGCGAATTCCCCGACGGAGCAAAAACGCTCCGCGCCAAGATCGATATGGCGTCCCCCAACATCAATATGCGCGACCCTGCCATCTACCGCATCGTGCATACCGACCATCACAGACAGGGCGATAAGTGGTGTATCTATCCTCTCTACGACTACGCGCACCCCATTCAGGACGCGCTTGAGGGCATCACCCACTCCCTTTGCTCCATCGAATTTGAAAACCACCGTCCTCTCTACGAGTGGGTGGTAGATAACATCGGCTTTGATCCCAAGCCTAAGCAGCGCGAGTTTGCGCGCCTCAACGTCACCCACACCGTAATGAGCAAGCGCTATTTGCGTAACCTCGTGGAAAACGGACTTGTGGACGGCTGGGACGACCCTCGCCTTCCCACCCTCTGCGGTCTGCGCCGTCGCGGCTATACTCCCGCCTCGATCTTTGATTTCGTGGCAAGAGCAGGCATCGCCAAGGCGTATTCTGTTGTCGACATTGAGCTTCTTGAGCATTGCATTCGCGAGGAGCTTGACGAGAGTGCCGCCCGCCGTATCGCGGTACTTCGCCCCATTCCCGTCACCATCACGAACTACCCCGAGGGAAAGACCGAATATTTCGATCTCCCCAATCATCCCAAGCACCCCGAGCGCGGCACGCGTCCCGTCCCCTTTACGAAGCATCTGTATATTGATGCCGAGGACTTTGCCGAGGTGCCCCCGCCCAAGTTCTTCCGCTTAAAGCCGGGTGGAGAGGTACGCCTTATGGGCGCGTATATCATCCGCCTCGACGAGATCGTCAAGAACGAGGACGGCACCGTCCGAGAGCTTCTTTGCTCTTGCGACCTTGAAACGGGCAACGGAATGCCCAAGGACGGCAGAAAGATCAAGGGCACGGTGCATTGGCTCTCCGCCGAAACCGCCGTTTCCTGCGAAGTGCGCCTCTACGACAAGCTCTTCACGCTTGAGAACGTCGCAGAGATGCCCGCCGATAAGACCTACGGCGATTATCTCAACCTCAATTCCGTTGAGATCCTGCCCGACGCCAAGCTCGAGCCCGCCCTCGCCACCGAGGATGCCGATGCACGCTTCCAATTCGTCCGCACGGGCTACTTCATCAAGGACTCGAAGCACGAGGGCGTATACAACCGCATCGTCGGCCTGAAGGACTCCTATCCTAAAACGCAAAACTAATGTTTTAGGGCGTCTTCACACCTTTAATTTCGATGAGGAGATGTTTTGCTTTGAAAAAAATTCTCTTTCTGATTTTAATTTTGCTTTCCTGTGCGGCACTCTTTTCTTGCGATAAGGAAACGGTTACCGTAAAATTCATATGCTCCGAATCTGCCGGAAGCATTGAGGGTGAAACCGTACAAGAGATTTCTCTTGGAGAATCTACGAAAACGGTGAAGGCGTGTCCTGCGCTTGGGTATAAATTCGTGTGCTGGAGCAACGGAGAAACCTCTGCCGAACTCGCTTTCGAGCCCACTGAGAATATGACCGTGTCTGCAATTTTTGAGGTGGATGCGCTCTCGCTTCCCGTGGTTTCCATTCGTACGGAGCAAGGGGCGCCCATTGCAACCAAAAAGGACTATGTCGGATGCACGGTTTCCGTTGCCAATACCGATGCTGAGTACACCCTCGTTTCCGAAAGCGGGAAAATCAAGCTGCGCGGCAACTCCACGGCAAGCTTCCCCAAAAAACCGTATAAGCTTAAGTTTGACGAAAAAGTCGATTTATTCGGCAACGGAAAAGCCAAAACTTGGACGATCATCGCCAACTACCTAGATTTGAGCTTGGCGAGAAACTATATCGCATATTCTCTCGGTGCGGCGTTTGATGAACTCGAATTCGTCACCACGATGCAGTTTGCCGACGTGTATGTCAACGGTCAGTATGACGGCGTATACATCATTTGCGAGCAGGTTGAGGTAGGAAAAAATCGCGTCGATATTGACGAGGATTATACCACACCCGAAACGGGATACTTGATCGAGATGGACGAAAGGGCATCCCAAGAGGGCGTTGAAAACCACGATTGGTTTATGGCAGGTGCGGGGGACGATGCGTTTGAATACGCGATAAAATCTCCCGATCCTGAGGAAGAGAATTTTACCGATGCTCACGTCTTCTACATCAAGGAGTATTTTGACCGTTGCCTTGCGGCACTGAACGGCGACGACTTTGAAGCGGTTCGTGCGCTCTTGGATGTTGAGAGCTTCGTTGACGGCTATATCCTAGACGAGCTGATGCATTGCGTGGATGTCGGCTTCTCCTCGTTCTATATGTATAAGGACAAGGACGGGAAGCTCACGCGCGGTCCTTTGTGGGATTACGATTTGAGCCTTGGAAATTGCTCTTACCACGAAAACGCGGTAAAGATCGAGCATCTTTGGGCAAAATCGGAAAACATTTGGTATAACAAGCTCCTTGCTTTCGACGAATTCTTTGCGATGGTAACGGATCGGCTCGCCGCGCTTGAAGACACTATCCTTGAGGTAGTTGCTTCGTGTGAAGATTATCTCGATCTTCATAAGGAAGCCCTTGAGCGAAATTTTGAGCGTTGGGAGATTCTCGGTGTCAAATCGTCCGATTATACGCCTGCAGACATTTACGAGATCGAAACCTTAGACGGACAGCTCAAGTACATCTTTGATTGGCTTTCGCTTAGCCTTGAAAACCTAAAGGTCTGCTATCCAAGCACATAATTTTACATAATAAAAGGCACTTGCGTCTGATAAACACAAGTGCCTTTTTTCTTTTTGTAAAATTAACCGATAAACTCTTCAAGGCGGGCGATCATTGCGTCGCGCAGCTTTAAAAGGTAGGTTTCGTCGCGGGGGTAGTCGCTAAGACGAACGTCACCGCCTGCGATCTCATCGATCATAGCGATGACCGCATCTCTGCCGATGAACCCTTCAAGCGTCTTGCAAAGCTCATAGTCGCCAAACGCCTCGTGTGTGACTTTTGCACGGATAGAGGGGTATGCGCCATGGAGGGCAGGGTAGAGGATGAAGGGGTCGCCCGAGGGGAACGCGCCGTTTGCGGAGGTAGTTACATAGGGGTTGATCTGCGAGAGCGAGTGGCTCGCATTGTAGAAGTTTAAGCCCCACTGCAGGAAGCCCTTGATGTTAAACTTGTAAAGAAGAATACCGAGAATACGGGTACGGTGCGAGGACATTGCCAAGAAGCAGTTGGGGAATACCGTCTGCGTCGAGCAGCAGTAGTATGTGAACTGATTGGGCACGTTGTGGGGAAGGAAATCGTCAAGGTGGTTGATACCCGTGATGGGACACTCAACAAGTCCATTTTCATAGAATTCATACTTTGAGAGGGCGTCCAGCGTCTTACTCTTACCGATGAGAGGGCGGATGATGTCTGCCGCCGCCTTGTATGCATCAATATGCTCAAGGGTAGGCTCATCGGAGATGTGGAAATAGGTGTTGGCTGCAACGCCGAGCGCTTCCAGCTCACCGTAAACGGCGGCGATGTACTGTCTTAAAAAGTCCTGATACTTGGGATCGGTTGCCGATACGTGCCAGCCGAACATATAGTCCTTAACGCCGTTTTCCTCTACCACGATATTGGCGGCGCACTTTGCACCCCACTGAGAGAACATATGTGCCATCTCGTAGTAGATGACGCCTGCACGCTTGCAAATGTCGACGAAGCGGCGCAGCTTCTCAAAGCCGAAGATATAGGTGTCGCCCTCCTTCTTGATGTCCACGAGCTGAACGCAGGGACGGCGGGTACCGATCGCGGTATCCAGAGGAGGGGTGTGGATAGGAACGAGGATCATGTTAACGCCAACGTCCACCGCCTCACGGATGTATTCTTCCATGAGAGCGAAATGCTCATCCGAGTGGATTTCAACGCCGTGATAGTTGGAGATGCAGTCGGCATAGAACCAACGGGAGTAGACAAGCTCATGGTCTGCCTTGACAACATCCAGCACCGAGAGGGTCATCACCTTCTTAAAGGCGATCTGCTCTTCGTTGACCACAAGGGAAACGGTGATATCGTAATCCTTGGGGGCGATGTCCTTGGGAAGCGTGACCTCGACCCAAATGGTCTTTACCATTGCGGCGTTCCTTCCGTAGACGGAATGCAGCTGCATAATGCCGTTGCTCTCCTCTAACGGAACGAGCAAGTCGGGCATAAGACCCGGCTCTGTCGTGATATAATCGGTTTCAAGAACAGCAAGGGTGGTAGGCGTGTCCATAGGGGACTGCTCGACCGTGTACACACGGATATAGGGAAGAAGCTCGGACTCCACCACGATCTTGCCCACGGTGTTTCTGTCGGCAAGTGCGGCGATCTGATAAGAATAACGCTCTCCCTTCAAGACCTTGGCGCTTCGGATCTCGGGGCAGTTGAGTCTGTCACGCACACGGATCTTTTCAAGAGAGGAGATCTGCTTTACAACGATCATAAGAAATTGCTCCTTTGCTTATAAAATAAGTGCTAAAGATATAATAACATCAATTTCCGGCATTGTCAAGCCAAAAAGCGAAAAAAGCCCTGACTTTTCTGCCTTTTAAAACTTTAATGTCGCAAGTCCGCCCTCGGCGGTTTCCTTATAGGCTTTATGCATATCAAGCCCCGTTTTTTTCATTACCTCGACCACGCGGTCAAAGGAGATCTTTCGCGTGTCCCACAGGAAAACGGCAAGCTCTACCGCGTCCAGTGCACGCATTGCGGCAACGGCGTTTCGCTCAATGCAGGGGATCTGTACAAGCCCCGCAATGGGGTCGCAGGTAAGCCCCAGGTGATGCTCAAGCGCGATCTCCGCCGCATATTCGATCTTGTCTAGGGATAAGCCGCGCAGCTCTGCCGCTGCAGCCGCCGCCATTGCACACGCGGTGCCGATCTCGGCTTGACACCCGCATTCCGCGCCCGAGATTGAGGCGTTGGTCTTGATGAGATTGCCGACGATGCCCGCCGTCAAAAGCGCGTGCAGGATCTCTTTTTCGGCGTAGCCGTTTTTCTTCCATTCGGCGTAAAGCACTGCGGGAAGCACCCCCGAAGCCCCACAGGTCGGGGCGGTCACCACCGTTTCTCCACAGGCGTCTTGCTCGCTGACGGCAAAGGCGTAGGCGCACACGGCAAGGCTCGTCTTCGCGTCTTGTGCTTCGTTCGTGCTTTGTGATTTCCAAAGCGCCTTCGCTCTTTTTTGCACGCCAAGCGCCCCGGGAAGCACGCCCTCGTCCTTAAGCCCGCGAAAAATCGACGCCTGCATCGTGTCCCAAACGGTAGCCATATAGGGAAGAATATGCTCGCCCTCTACGGAAAGCGCGTATTCCCAAAGACGCAAGCCCTCGCGCTTGCAGTGCGCCGCAATCTCTCCAAAGTGGGAAAGGGAATAGATGCGACGCGGGGTATGCGCGCTCTCCCCCTCGAATACAATGCTTCCGCCCCCGACGCTGTAAACACAAATACGGTCAACCAGCTCGTTTTTCAAATAAGCGCGCATCTCCATCGTGTTTGGGTGCTTCGGTACGCTCTCTTCTTCAAAGAAGATCTCGGTTGGCAAGGGCGAGAGCGTTTTTCGGATCACCTCGTCCGTTGCGTGCCCCTTGCCCGTTTTGGCAAGGGAGCCGTAAAGGGTAATTTCAAAGCGGTCGGCGTCCCCGTTTTTCTCCTTGAAGATACGGCACGCGCGCTCGGGTCCTATGGTGTGAGAGCTGGACGGACCTCTGCCGATCTTATAAAGCTCGGTCAAGGACTCCATTCCCGTATTTTTAGATGCTTCCATACGCAAATACGCTCCTTTCCGTTAGTGTGAAGCAAAGAAATCGCGGTTATGTGAAGAAAAAACACAAAAGTGCGCTTCAATGAAAAAAACGGCAAAGTTCGAGAGAAGCTTGCCGCTTTTTTGGCCTACCCGAAAGGATTTGAACCTTCGACCTTCAGAGTCGGAGTCTGACGCGCTATCCAGCTGTGCCACGGGTAGATGTGCAGTTATTATATCACAACGGGGGCGCAAAATCAAGGCGTTTTTTCAAAAAACAGATATTTTATTTTTCCTCAAGAATGCGCGTGTTGCGAAGCACCGTTTTTCGTCCTCGCCAAGCAAACGCACGGCGTGCAAAGACATCGTTCGGCATCTCTTCGACCGTTTCGGTATCAAGATGCGTGATGAGGTTTTCCTTAAAAAACGGGATTTGTGTCACGGCAGTACCGAGGTGGAGCGCTTCCTTGGTGTAAGGACACACCCGTTGGCACTCGTCGCACCCCCACGCGGTGTTTACGTCGCGCATCAGCGCCGCCTCGTCCTCGGTTAGATCTCCCTTCCTTTGCGTGATGGCGGAAAGACACTCTTTGCTCTCGCCGCGCAAAACGCCCGTCGGGCACGCGGAAAGGCACGCGCCACACCCAATGCACGCAGAAAAGGGGGAAAGTGTAGGTGTGCCAAAGACTTCGGCGGGCAGGGTTGAGAGAAATTCTCCCACGAACTGATATGTGCCGTATTCCTTGGAGATGAGTAAGCGGTTTTTGCCGTACACGCCAAGCCCCGCGCGCACGGCGGCGGCGACCTCGTCAATGGGCGAGTGGTCGGCAAAGCAAAGAAATGCCCCATCGGGATACAGGTGCTGTAAGCGCACCGACATTCGCGCGTAAAGCTCCTTGGCGTAAAAGTGATAGTCCTCGGCGGCGGCGTACGCCGAAAAATTGTCGGGTTGCACCGAAAAATAGGGGATTAAAAATACGATCGCGCTCTTTGGCACGAAGTGCTTGTCCTCGTATAGCCTTGCGTTTGTCACGCGGCATTCGGAGAAGGGAACGGAAGCGACAAGAGAGATATGCTCTTCTTCAAAAAGTGCTTGCAGGGCGGGGTGTATCATATGCGTCCATCTCCTTTCTCTTGGTCGTATTCATTATAGCGCAACGCGCCAAAAAAAGCAAGACGGGAGCAAAGATTTTGGCGCAAAACCTTGATTTTGCCTCGTGCGTGTGCTATACTTAATCTGTATTCGTCTATTTATCTTTAAATGCAAGGAGCTATCTATGTTAAATCTGCTTCAAAACGGCGCCTTATCGGGTGTAACCTATTCTTCCGTCACGCTTGGCGGCGCGCTTGCTATTTTGATCTCTGCCGTCATCCCCTATCTTCTCGGTAGCATCAACACCGCGGTTCTCGTTTCCCGCCTCTTTTACGGTGCAGACATTCGCACGCAGGGAAGCGGCAACGGGGGATTAACCAATATGCTCCGCGTATACGGTAAAAAGGCGGCGCTTTTCGTGCTTCTCGGCGATATGCTGAAAACGGCACTCTCCATTCTCATCGTCGCCATCTTCTACGGCTTTGGCTACGGCGCCTTTGCCTTTGCGGGCAACTCGCTTCTTTACGTTGCGGGCACGATGTGCATTATCGGTCACGTTTTCCCCGTGTACTTCAAGTTTAAGGGGGGCAAGGGTGTCCTTTGCACGGCAACGATGGTCTTAATTTTAAGCCCCATCGTCTTTGCCTTGCTTTTCTTGACCTTCCTTTTGCTCCTTGCCGTGACGCATTACGTTTCGCTTTCTTCCATCACGGTGGGCTTTCTTTATCCCTTCGTCCTTAACCGTGTTATGGCACTGTTTGGCATTGCGGCGGGGGGACTTATTACGCTTCTCACCGTCCTTGTCGGACTTCTCATCTTCTACTGTCATCGCACGAACATCGTGCGCCTTAAGGAAAAAAGAGAAAATCGCTTTTATTTCCGTAAAAAGCACTAAACGAAGGAGCCTCTATGCTGAAGGAAGCTTTATCTTTGCTCTTTGATGCCGCCGCCGCAGGGACGCTCAAAAAAGTGGTGTTCTCCCGCCCCGAAAACGGGGACGGCACCCGTATCACGGCGCGCCTTTGCACGCATAAGGGAGAGATCCTTTTTGCGACGGAAAAGCACGAAAGGGACGGCAAGGTATACCATAAGAATATCCCTCTTGATGCGCTTGAAGGCGCGCTTTTTCCCCTCGCATCTCCTTATATGCAGATCAATCTTATCACGGCGCTCGGCGATGCGGAATACAAGAGAAGCGCAAAGGGAAAAGAGGTCTTGCTCGGCGGTGATCGCCTAAAGCGTGCCCTTGCCCAAAGCACCCCGTCCTTTGCAGACGCCGTGACAGAAACGCTGGACCACAAGAAAAACTATATTCTTTCGGGGGATGAGCCCTTTTTAAAGGCGCTCGCCGTCAGCGATGCGCGCGGCAGAGTCCACGATAAAAAGCAGGCAAAATTTCGCCAGATCAACCGTTTCCTTGAGCATATTCGCGACGTGGAAGCGCATTTACCCAAGGAAGGAAAGCTCCTTATCTACGATCTTTGTTGCGGAAAAAGCTATCTCAGCTTTGCCGTATATCACTATTTTACCGCGATCCGCAAAAGAGAGGTCGAGATGCTTGGAATGGATCTCAAAGAGGACTGTATGCGCTTTTGCGCCGATGTGGCGCGCGCTTTCCTTTGACGGGATGACCTTCAAAACGGGCGACATCCGCACCCTGCCGCACGACCGTGCGCCGCACCTCGTTTTATCACTGCACGCGTGCGATGTCGCCACGGACATTGTGCTTCACTTTGCCGCATCCGTCGGCGCGGGCGTGATTCTTTCCACCCCCTGCTGTCAGCACGATCTGCTCACAAAGATGAACATTCCCGCCTTGCGCTTTGTGACCGATCACCCCAAGCTCTCGGGCAAGCTCGCCGAGGCACTCACCGATGCCTTGCGCCTTATGCGCCTTGCAAGCCTTGGATATGACGTTGCGGCGCTTGAATTGACCGACCCCGACGATACCCCAAAAAACACGCTCTTGCGCGCCGTTTTGCGCCCCTCGTTCGATCCAAACGGAGAAAAGGCGAAAAAAGCACAGGCAGAATATGCGGCGGCGCTTCGCTTTGTTCTTGGAGAGGGAAGCGTAGATTACCCGCAAGAGATTCTTTGACGAAAAGGACTACACAATGAAAGAAACCGTCTATACCACCCGTTCCGAGGAAGAAACCGAGAAGGTCGGCGCGGCACTTGCCCTGCGCTTGCGTGAAGCGAGCGTGCCGTACGCCTTCATCGCCCTCTTCGGGGAGATGGGCGTTGGAAAGACCGCCTTCACGCGCGGCTTCTGCCGTGCGCTCGGGATCGAGGGCGTGCATAGCCCCACCTATACCGTTGTCAACGAATACACGGGGGGCGAGTACCCCGTTCTTCACTTTGAT
>JAZSBJ010000188.1:0-7282 GCA_045602305.1 Eubacteriales bacterium
CGAGCGAAGTGTACGAGGACGAGCTCATCTACGCCGTCCGCGACATTGCCCCGCAAGCGCCCGTGCACGTTTTGATCATTCCCAAGGAGCACATTCCCTCGGTGGATGGCATCTGCGCGGAAAACGCCAAAGCCGTCGCACATATTTTAGAGATGATCCCCGTGATTGCCAAGGGCGAAGGGCTTGAAAACGGCTATCGCGTCGTATCCAACGTGGGAGAGGACGGATGCCAAAGCGTCAAGCATCTGCATTTCCATCTGCTGGGCGGCAAAAAGCTCTCCGAGCATATGGCGTAAAAAGGAAAAAGCGACCGACGAGCGTCGGTCGTTTTTCGTTCTGTTTGTGAGAAGACCTTAGATCTTCTCCTTGACCTTTGCGCTCTTACCGACTCTGTCGCGCAGATAGTAGAGCTTCGCACGGCGAACGACACCCTGACGGGTTACGTCAACCTTTACTACGTTGGGAGAATGGATGGGGAAGGTCTTTTCCACACCGCAGCCAAAGCTGACGCGGCGAACCGTGAAGGTTTCGGAAATTCCGCCACCGTGCTTTGCAATGACGGTGCCTTCAAACATCTGGATTCTCTCCTTGTCGCCCTCTTTGATGCGGTTGTGTACCTTGACGGTATCACCGATGTTGAACGAGGGGACCTCGGTCTTCAATTGCTCACTTACAAAAGCCGTAATCTTTTCCATTATAGCTTCCTCCTTACATCGAACATTCGTGCAGAGCTACGCAGAGGACTGTTCTCTTAATCGTGTTTTAGAGCATCGCCCAAAACACCAACGTGTATTATACCACAAAGCCTTGTAAAAAGTCAAGCCCTTTTTGAAAAAAATCCCATCTTTTTTTCTTGATCGGAGCAAGGGCGAAAAAAGACGCAAAAAGCCGCGAAAAATAGCCGTTTTTCCCCTTTCCCGCCGTCCAACGTGAAACAAAAAACATTCCTTATGAACGCACTTGACAGATTTTCTTTTTTTTGCTATACTATTATAGATAAATCTTAAAGGGGGCATAAGCTGCGATGCGTCGGTATTTGGATGCCGTATTCGGCAATCGGGAAAATTGCCGTACTCTCGGTGAGAGCATCGAGAAAGGCGCACTCTCGCACGCCCTTTTGATTGAAGGCGAAGAGGGCTCGGGCAAGCGCACGCTTGCCAAAGAGCTTGCGAAGGCACTGCTTTGCGAGGCGCGCGAAGATGGGAATGCCACGCTTCCCTGCTCCTGTTGCCGCGCTTGTTACCTTGTAGAAAACGGTCTTGCACCCGACGTGCATATAATCTCGCGCGGTGACCGCGCAACGCTTGGCGTTGATGCTGTCCGCGAGATGATCAAGGACACGGCGATGGCGTCCACTGAGTTTGACCGTAGGATCTACATTTTTGAAGACGCACACACGATGACGGCGGGAGCGCAAAACGCACTCTTGAAAATTATGGAAGAGCCGCCCGAGGGCGTGCATTTGATCCTGCTTACCGAGAGCGCCGACAGTATGCTTACCACCGTGCGAAGCCGCGCAAGGCTCGTCCGTATGCAGCGCTTTACCGCCAAAGAGATTGCCTCTTACCTCTCACAAAGCAAGGATGAGCTGATCCTTCCCTACGGAGCAAGAAAAGAGGAGCTTGACGCGCTTCTTATGCTTGCAGGCGGTAGCATTGGTGCGGCGATACGCCTTTTGTCGCCCGAAAGTGCCGCGCAGGCAAGAGGAGAGCGCGAGGCGACGCTCGCCGTGCTTGACGCCTTGTCGGGAAAATCCTACTTGTCGCTATACAAGGCGCTTTCCGCCCTTCCGCAAAAGCGCGAGGAGTTCAAGGCGGCGCTTGTTTTGCTTCAAAATGCCGTATGCGATTTGATTTTGAGTATGCGCGCAGAGGAACCGCCCTTTTCCTTTTTCCCCTCGCGGGAAGCCATCCCCGAAGCCCTTAACACAATGCGTATCGCTACCCTATTTGCCTTTCACGATGCCATTGAGGAAACGGTGGTGGAGCTTGACCGCAACGCCAACCTGCAAACGACCGTCACGATGCTTTCCGCGCGCCTGCGGAACGCACAGAAGGAGAGATAATAAATGAACGAACCCGAAGTTAAAATAGCGGAATCTGAAGCCCCAAAAACCACCGTCGTTGTGGGCGTTTCCTTCCGCAATAACACAAAAACCTATTATTTTGATCCCGGAAACCTTACCATTACCGCCCAAGACTACGTTATCGTAGAAACGGCGCGCGGCGCTGAGTATGCTAAGGTCGTCTTTGGCAACCGCGAGGTGCCGACCTCTTCCGTTGTCGCCCCCTTAAAGCGTGTTATCCGCGTTGCAACGCCCCAAGACGCAAAGCGCAACGAGGAAAACCGTGCGGCTGAGCGCCGCGCGTACGACGTTTGCGAGGAGAAGATTGCAAAGCACAAGTTAGATATGAAGCTTGTCGACGTAGAATATACCTTTGATAACCAAAAGCTTCTCTTCTATTTCACGGCGGAAAACCGCGTTGATTTCCGCGAGCTTGTCAAGGATCTCGCGTCCGTGTTCCGCACCCGCATCGAGCTTCGCCAGATCGGTATTCGCGACGAGGCAAAGATGATGGGCGGTCTTGGCGTTTGTGGCAGACCCTTTTGCTGCTCCAGCTTTCTTCCCGACTTCGTGCAGGTTTCCATCAAAATGGCAAAGGAGCAGAATTTCTCGCTCAATTCCGCAAAAATTTCCGGTAGCTGCGGAAGACTGATGTGTTGCTTGCGTTACGAGCACGAGGCGTACGAGGAAGCCTTAAAGACCACCCCGCCCGTTGGCTCTACCGTAGAAACGCCAGGCGGTCCCGGCACCGTCATCGAAACCCGTCCGCTTTTGCAAACGGTCAAGGTACGCCACGACGAGGGCAACAACAATACGAAGCTATATTCCTGCGACGAGATCAAGGTCATTTGCGCGGGAAAAGGCAAAAAGCCGAAGCCCCAACAGCCCCAACAAAAGGAAGAAAATTGATTTTTTAGGGTATAGACGCAAAAGTTTTTGTGTTTTCTTCGACTTTTTTGTCAAAACATCTTGATTTTTAGCAGCTTTACTGCTACAATGATACTTGCAAAACATAATGGAGGTATGAACTATGGCTTTCAAAATCACCGATGAGTGCATTGCGTGCGGCGCTTGCGAGGCTGAGTGCCCCGTCAGCTGCATTTCCGAGGGAGACGGCAAGTTCGTGATCGATGCAGATCAGTGCATCGCTTGCGGCGCTTGTGCAGGCGTTTGCCCTGTTGGCGCTCCTGTAGAGGACTAATTCTCGCAACGGCAAGGGGTTGACGCTCAGGCGGCAACCCCCTTTCTTTTAGTCAAATCGGAGGGATTATGGAAGTTCTTTTGCACCCCAACGAACGATTGGATGAAGTCAACGATAAGCTGCGCTTGATCCAAAAAACGGACGGGCTTACCTTTGGCACCGATGCACTTCTCCTCGCCGCCTTTGTCGCAAAGGAAGGCAAGAGAGCGTTAGAGCTCGGCGGCGGAAGCGGCATTATCTCCCTGCTTCTTGCAACGCGCGAGCGTTTTGCCTCGATCGACTGTCTTGAAATTCAAGCGTCCTACGCCGACTTGATCGCACGAAACGCCTCTCTCAACGGGCTTGATGGCTGCGTGCGTGCAATTTCTGCCGATGCGCGCGATTTTCCCGCGCGCAGTGAATTCGGAAGCTACGACGCCGTATTTTCGAATCCCCCTTATATGACGGTAAATTCGGGCGCCGAGTGTGAAAGCAACGCCAAAGAGATCGCGAGGCACGAGCATTTTGGCGGCATCGCCGATTTTGCCAAAACGGCGGCGCGTGCGCTGAAATACGGAGGCGCCTTTTACGCCGTATTTCTTCCCGAACGACTTGCCGATCTTATCACCGCTTGCCGTGAAGAACGCCTTGAGCCCAAGCGCGTTTGCTTTGTTTCCGCGCGTGCCGATCTTTCCCCCTCTATGGTGCTTCTTGAAGCACGGCGCGGCGGCAAGGCGGGGCTTTTTGTAACCCCGCCCCTTATCTTGACCGAGAACGGCAAGGACACAGAGGATATGACCTATATTTTAACGCACGGAAGACTTCCCGCGAAGTACGAAAGGAGAAACGGATGCCGCACTTCGAAGAAATGATCCACGATACGGAAAAAAATTTAATTTCGGGCGGCACGCTCTACCTTGTTGCTACCCCGATCGGAAATCTTTCCGACCTCTCTGCACGCGCCATCAAGGTTTTAAACGGGGTGGACGTCATTGCCGCCGAGGACACTCGAAACACCCAAAAGCTTCTCTCTATTCTCGACATTCACGGCAAGGAGCTTATCAGCTATTACGAGCATAACAAGCGTGCGCGCGGCGAGATCCTTGCTTCAAAATTGGAAGAGGGGCTCTCCGTCGCTCTCGTTACGGACGCAGGCACACCCGCCATCAGCGATCCGGGAGAGGACCTTGTTCGCCTTTGCGCGGAGCGCGGAATTCCCGTAACGGCAGTCCCCGGGTGCTGTGCGGCGGTTAACGCGCTTTCCCTTTCCGCCCTTGCAACGGGGCGCTTTGCCTTTGAGGGCTTTTTGTCTACCAATGCGGGGGAACGCCGTCAGCGGCTTTCCGAGATCGCTCGCGAAAAGCGCACCCTCATCTTTTATGAGGCACCGCACAAGCTGACCAAAACGCTTTCCGACCTGCTCGCTACCTTTGGCAACCGCCGTATCACGCTTTGCCGTGAGATGACCAAGCGCAACGAGGAGATCGTACGCACGACCCTAGAGGAAGCGATCGCACTGTACGCAGCAGTCGCACCTCGCGGCGAATACGTCCTTGTGCTTGAGGGCGAGGACGCCCTGCCCGAGGAAGCGCGTCCTAAGGACGACGCGTGGTACGCTTCCCTTTCCCACGAGGCGCACGTCGCCGCGTACGAAGCTAAGGGGCTTTCGCGTATGGACGCGATCAAAGCGGCGGCGAAGGATCTCGGTGTTGCAAAAAGCGTTTTATACAAGGAGCTGCAAGCCAACTGAGCTTGATAGAAAAAAGGACGAGATTTTCTCGTCCTTTTTTATTCTTCCCCGTCCTTAAAGGCGGGCATTTTTTCTACGGGCTTAAATCCGTCGATCTCGCCACGGCACATCGCGCCGAAGATGCGATGACGAAGTCCGTCGTAATCCTTTTCGAGCGACAGAAGCAATTTCTTCATTCGTTCTCTTTCGGTATTGTGATTGGCGGGGCAAGGGCTCTTAATGATGGGAAGATTGCTATGTCCCACAAAATACCGTACGTCCTTTTCTTGTGCGTAGATCAAGGGGCGAATGAGGTAGAGGTCGGCGCGGGAAAGATAGGAAACGGGGGAAAAGCAACCGATGCGCCCCTCAAAAAAGAGATTGAGCATAAAAGTATCGACGGCATCGTCAAAATGATGTCCGAGCGCTACACGCGACGCTCCCATCTCCTTTGCTGTGCTATGCAAAACACCGCGGCGCATCTTGGAGCAAAGCGAACAAGGATTTTTCTCCTTACGCACGTCAAAAATGATCTCTGCGATGTCCGTTTTCGCGATGCGGTATTCTACGCCCAGCGTGTCGCAATATCGCGCAACGGGCGAAAAATCCATTCCCTCAAAGCCCATATCCACGGAGATGGCACAAAGCTCATAGGGAACGGGATAAAAGCGGCGCAAAGCGGCGAGGGCGGCGAGGAGCGTCATCGAATCCTTCCCACCCGAGATGCCAACGGCGATCTTATCGCCCGCAGCAATCATCTCGTAATCCGAAAGTGCGCGCCTTGTAAAGCTTAAGATGCGTTGTAATTCCTTCACGGATGGCAAACCTTTCTTTGTCTGCATAAAATGGAAGCAGTATAATTTTTAAGGAGAAGACCTGTGGCAATCAAAATTTACATCGACCAGGGTCACAACCCACAGAGCCCCAACTCAGGGGCAGAGGGAAACGGGTTACGAGAGCAAGATCTCGTCTTCCGCATCGGAATTGAAACCAAGCGTCTTTTGGATGCAAACCCCGACTTTGAAGCGCGCCTTTCCCGTCCTACTCCCGAAACACAGCTTGGCACGTCGAACGCGTCCAGCCTGCGCGCCAGAGTAGACGACGCCAATGCGTGGGGAGCAGACATATTTTTGTCCTTACACTGCAACGCTTCTACGGATGCGTCCGCATCGGGAAGCGAGGCACTCGTATTTTCACGCTTCGGAAGCTCATATAACATTGCAGAGGTGCTTCTTACGTCCCTCACCGAGGCAACGGGGCTTCGAAATCGCGGTGTCCTCGTGCGGCCCGGGCTCTATGTTTTGCGGCGCACAGCAATGCCCGCCGTCCTTTTAGAGCTTGGGTTTATTACAAACTCCGCCGACGCGGCTCTGCTCCGCGACAATCCTACCCTCTTTGCACAGGGGATCTATAATGGAATCGTTCGCTATTACGGTTAATTTTCCTTGGGAAGGAGCGTCAGTGCATTCAGGCTTAAAAACTCCTCAGCCGCAGAAACGCTCTCCACGGGAAAGAGATATTCCGCACCGCACTCGGCGCAATAAACGCGAATGCCGCCCGATGTGATCTCGGTTTCATAGGGACCCGTTCCGCAGGGGCAGTCAATCGCCCGATCTGCCTCTAAGTCCTTAACGAGAAAGCGAATGACGTCGTAGACCTGCTCGTCGGGGAAAAGTGCGTCGTCCTCTGCGCCGTCTTCGGCAGCGTCGCCCCCCGATTCCTCAAGGGCGGGCAAAACGAGCCCGTTCTTTTCAAAAAAGTCGTTGAGTGCGGCGGCGCTTTCGTTGAGTGCCTTTTGCAAAGGGGCGGGCTTTCCGATAAAGCAAACGTCCATTCCCATATAAGGACAACCCAAAAGGAAAATATCACGTGCAAAAAAGACCTCTTGCGAAACCACAAAATGATGCGGATTTTCACAGAAAAGGCAGGGCACGGCAAGACGGATCTTCTTGTCGTTCGTATACGTCACCGTGAGTGCACTTTTTCCGCAATCACATTTAATCTTTAGCATATCCGCCGAAAGCGCAAATTCTCCCACGTAGCCGAGAACTGCCATACCGCAATGCGGGCAGTGGTAGGCGACGTGCGTTTGTTTTTGTTCTAGTATCATATTTCTTCCTACTTGATTTTAAGTTACGAGAATATACATTCTTCCCGCTGTAAATCGGTATATCGAAAGGTGCGCAAAAGCGTTTTTGCCTTTTCTTCACCGCAAAGGACGGAAACGAGCGCGCCACCGAACAGAACGGCAACTCCTGCGCCCGTCGCGGTGGTGATATTGCCGTCGGTAACGAGGGGCACCTCTTGT
>JAZSBJ010000189.1:0-7116 GCA_045602305.1 Eubacteriales bacterium
ATCAGCTGGACGCAAATCTGGTTTATGTAGACGCAACCGACCGTTTCCTGGATCTTCTCGCCGGTGTGTCTGATCCCGAACAGAAGAGAAAGATCATCGGTAAGGAATTTATCGAAGTGTTCGCCGACGAAGCCCGCAGACTGGAAGGCATCGAATTCCTGGCGCAGGGCACCATTTACCCCGATATTCTGGAAAGCATCAAGCAGGCGGAGGGCAAAAAGGCAGTTAAGTCCCATCACAACGTAGGCGGTCTGCCCGAGGATATGAAAATGTCGCTGGTCGAGCCCATCAAGCTTCTCTACAAGGACGAGGTGCGCGTGGTCGGTGAGGCGCTCGGTCTTCCCCACGCAATGGTCTACCGTCAGCCCTTCCCCGGCCCCGGTCTTGGTGTGCGCTGTCTTGGTGCCATCACTCGCGACCGCTTGAATGCGCTCCGCGAGGCAGACGCCATTCTCCGTGAGGAGTTCGATAAGAACGGTCTTGCCGAAAAGGTTTGGCAGTACTTCATCGCCGTGCCCGACATCAAGAGCGTCGGCGTCAAGGACGGCGGCAGATACGAGGGCTGGCCCGCAATCATCCGCGCTGTCAACACGCGCGACGCGATGACCGCCACCATCGAGGAGATCCCCTACGCCGTTCTCCACAAAATTACCGACCGCATCACCCACGAGGTCGACGGCATCAACCGCGTTCTCTACGATCTCACCCCGAAGCCCATCGGCACGATCGAGTGGGAATAAGGCATTTGCCCTTGGCAAATGCAATGAAATCCACACTTGCGTGTGGAAAAACTAACACAAAAAAGCTCTGCCTTTTCGGCAGAGCTTTTGCTTTTTTCGTTTTACACAATGGTCTTTCTGAGCCACTCGAGGGTGCATTCGACCATATGCTTGCCCGTTTCGACGCTGGCTTCCTTGGCGCTTTCGGCAAACCACTCGGTGTTGCGCTCGCAACGCGAGAGGTCTACAAGCTCGGGGTAGGTACCCATCATAAGGCTCGTTTCCCACTTGCCTGCGTGGTCAAAGCCGCCGCACTTGATCTGCGCGTCCGCGCCGATGAGGGGAATGACCTTGATGTAGGAGAAGGGGTCGTCCTCGCTGCCGAGGTCCTCGTAATAGGATGCGTAAGCATCGCTGCCCCACCAGCCTTTGCCGAGCTTTTCTTCCATATATTCCATCGTGACCTTCTTTGCCGCCTTGTGGCAGGCGATGGTCATCGGCATAAGACCTGCGCCCTCGGTCTGATGGTGTGCAACGAGGTAGATGTTCTTGTGTCCTGCGGCGATCATCGACTTGAGGATATAGTAGAGATAGTTGACGTAAGCGTCCTCGTCCACGTGGAAATGGCTGGGCTTGGGCTCGCACACGGCATAGGAAGCCACGCCGTAATAGATGGGCGGGCAGACCACGATCTCTTTTTCCTTTTCGAACTCGCGCAGGCATCCCGTGATAACGAGGGTGTCCGTGCCGCAAGAGGCGTGGCGCGCGTGGTATTCGAGGGTGCCGATCGGAATAATAAAGGGAACCTTGCGGTCTACGGCATCCTTGATCTCGTCATATAACATTTCAATCATTTGCATAGTATTGGTCCTGTCCTTTCGAATTTTCTTGACACAAATATTATACGCAAAGCCAAAACAAAAGTCAAGAGCGTGGGGGCGATTGACGGCAAAAAAATCCAAAAGCGAACAAACCCTTGCAAAAATGTACAATATATGTTATACTAGAGTAAATAACCACCAAAATACGACAAACGGGGAGAAGCTATGTATCAGCAAAACGACCTTCAGCGTATCGCGGAAAACTTTGCCATCGTAGGCAAGGTAACGAAGATCGAACAGATCAAAAAAGGCTATATCAACCGCACCTATAAGGTAGAAACGCTCTCCGAGCATAACCACGTCCACCTTTACATTCTTCAGCGCATCAACACGAACGTTTTTCCCGACGTGGACGCTTTGATGCACAACTTTTACTTTACCACCGAGCATCTCTCAAAAACGCTCACGATGCCGGGGCATCACAAGCGCGGCATCGTGCAAACCGTCCGCACGACCAAGGACGGTGGGCTATACTACGAGGATGCGTCGGGCGCTTGGCGCCTTGTGACCTATTTTGACAAGGTATTCTCGCTCGACATTCCCGAAAACCCGATGGTGTTTTACCACGCGGGCGTGTCCTTCGGGCGCTTTTTGCGCGCAATGAGCACGGTTGACGCGGGGGAGATCAAGGAGATCATTCCAAACTTCCACAACACGAAAAGCCGCTATCTCGACCTTGAAAGATCCATCGCGCGCGACGCCGTGGGGCGGGTCGCCTCGGTTTCGGACGAGATCGCCTTCATCCGCGCCCACACCCACCTTTACGGGAAGATCAGCGACGCACTCGAGCGTGGTAGGATCCCCACGCGCATCTGCCACAACGACTGCAACCTCAACAACATTCTTTTTGACAACGCAACGCATCTGCCCGTCGCCATCATTGACCTTGATACCGTAATGCCCTCGTCGCCCCTATACGACTTTGGGGACAGTATGCGTATCGGCACGAATACGGCAAAGGACGACGAGAAGGACTTAAGCCGCGTTTGTTGCGACCTCTCGCTTTATGAGGCGTATGCGCGCGGGTATCTTGAGGCGGCAGGCGAGATTTTAACCAAAGAGGAGCTCTCTCTTCTCCCCTACGCGGCGCTTGTCATTACTTCAGAGGACGGCATTCGCTTCTTGATGGACCACATCGACGGCGACACCTATTACCACACCGACTACGAGGGGCAGAACCTCGACCGTTCCCGCACACAGCTAAAGCTTCTTTCCGATATGGAGAAAAAGCTCCCCGAGATCCGAAAGATCCTGCAAAAAATCTACGACGACATTGGGCTTGACGCCGGCGTCTTGGAGGACGAGCAATGAAAAATCTTAGAGCCATCATTCCCGCCGCAGGGAAAGGAAGCCGACTCGGAGAAGTCGCAGGCGACCTTCCCAAGGCAATGGTCCCGCTTGGCGACCGCCCGATGCTTGACACGGTGCTTGAGAACGTGTCCTTTGTCGATGAAAAGGATATTTACATCGTCGTTGGCTACGCCAAGGAAAAGATCCTTGCACACCTTGGCGACCGCTATCACTACGCCGTCCAAGAGGAGCAGCTCGGCACGGGGCACGCCGTGATGATGTGTGCCGACGCCTTCCGCGACTTTGACGGCGACGTGCTTGTCACCTTTGGCGATATGCCTCTGTTCCGCTACGAGGAAATGGAAAAAATGTGCCGCCAACATCAGGAAAGCGGCGCCGCTTGCACCCTGATGACGGCGGAAAACCCCGCGCTTTCCCTTTGGGCGCGCATCGTGCGCGACGGGGACGGCAAATTCTCCCGTGTTGTCGAGGGCAAGGACTGCACGCCCGACGAAGCCAAGATCCGCGAGCTTTTTTCGGGCGTTATGGTGTTTGACAGCCGCGCCCTCTTTGAGATCTTGCCCGAGATGGGCTGCCAAAACGTGCAAAAGGAATATTACGTCACCGAGGTACCCGAGCTGATGGTCAAAAAAGGGCTTAAGGTGGACACCTACTTCACAAAGGACGGGGACGATCTGCGCGGCATCAACACACCCGACGATCTTAAGATCTGCGCGCAAATTTTGAGCCAGCGTCTTGCTCTTGCAAAATAACGCATCAAAAAAGGACGGGAAATCCGTCCTTTTTTCTTTTAAAAATTGATGTTGTTCCAGCCCCAATGGTCGACCTCTTCGTACTTGACGTAGACCATATCGGGAGCAATGCCCAGCGTATTCTCCATAATCTCGCACAAGCGCACGGTGAGTGCATCGTATGCCTCGGCGGGCGCCTTGCCCACGAGAGAAACGGTGACGAACGCCATCGGCGTATCCATATCGCCGTGGAACGCCATCCTCGCGTCGCCCTCAAAGGAGAGCATCAGCCACTTCTCGGTCTTGCCGGGAAGAAGCTCGATGGCGGAAGCGTACGCCTCTTTCAGTGCCTTTGCGGTAGCGTCCGAAACGGGCTTGTTGGTTTTGGTTGCGATAAAGGGCATATAAAACCTCTTTTGTAAAGTTTTGTTTACTTTTCTTCGAGCGCCACGAGAATCTTCTTAAGCAGATCCTCGGTGGTGGGGTTTGCCTCGCGCTCAAGGCGCGCCTTTTCCTCAGCGGCAGCCTTTGCGGCGGCTTCCTTTTCTGCCTTTGCTGCGAAATAAGCGGCGACGGCGGCGGAATCCTTTGCCTTGATGCCCTGCTTCTTCATCTCCTTGCGGTCTTCACGGGAGATCACGGGCTGCAGGCTTTCCTTAAACTTCTTGTCCTGATCCTTAACGCGGTTCATAATCTTGACGATGCAGAACAAAACGAACGCCACGATAAAGAAGTTGATGACGGCGTTGATAAATGCGCCCCAGTCGATGTAGATGGAGTTTGCAAGATCAACGACCTTCTCTCCGTTTGCGTCCACGGTCATCGTCTTCTTCAAGAAGGTAAAGACCTCGGAAAGCGAATCCTTGCCAAAGACGAGAGCGAGCAACCAGTTGATGATGGGCTTTAAGATGTTGTTGCTAAGACCGTTCACGATAGCGGTAAAGGAACTACCAACGATAACACCGACTGCCATATCCACCACGTTGCCGCGGGTGATAAACTTTTTAAATTCCTCGAAAAACTTTTTCATAAAAGCTCCTTTCAAAATGCTTGATACAAAAATTCTAGCACATTTTTGCATCAAAATCAAGGGCTTTGTCAAAAAAGGGGGATTTTCGTCCCGTTTTTTTCGGGGTGGACTTGCATTTAATGCGAAAACACGCTATAATATAGAAAATGAAGAAAACATCGGGGGAGCGTATGACAAAAACCGAAATCGTCGCGCAAGCGCTTGGCATCGTAGGACTTATCATCATCGTCTTATCCTATCAGTTCAAAAACAACCGCAACTTTTTCCTTGCCCAAGGCACGGGCAGCTTGTTCTTTTTTGCCAACTTTCTTCTTATCGGCGCCTACGGCGGCGCGTTCTTCAATCTCACCAACCTTTTGCGCGGGCTTCTTCTTCTCAAGAACCCGGGACGCCTTTGGAAGCTCATCTTAATCGAGCTTGCCTACACGGGGTGCCTCGTCTTCTCCATCGTGCTTGACCCCGCCCCGCTTTCCATATTCTTCGCCGTGCTTCCCTACACGGGTCTTATCGCGATGACCGTATTTATGGTGCGCGCGAAGCCCGTGCCCATCCGCGTGTTCCAGATCGCGTGGATGTCCCCCTCGTGGATCGCGCACAACGTATTCAATCTTTCCATCGGCGGGCTCGTCTGCGAGAGCCTCAATATGGTGTCCTCTGCCCTCTTTCTCTTCCGTCGTCGGCGCGAGGAAAGGGATGAACCGTCCAAAGAATAAAACGAAAAGCACCCTCGTTGCATCTTGCTTTACGGGGGTGCCTTTTCTTTTCTTGATTTACGCCTTTTTCGCGCTGGCGGCGGGGAGCTTTTCCCGTGCCTTGCGGCGGAAATCGCCGGGCGTCATTCCCTCTGCCTTGCGAAACGCCTTAAAAAACAGAACGCGGTCGTGGTAGCCGCACGCCTCGCCAATGGCGGACGCGGACATATCCGTTTCCTGTAAAAGCTGCTTTGCGTAAGCGATGCGACGGAGTGTGACGTATTGCATCGGGGGCGTTCCCATATACTTTTTAAAGATATGGGAGAGATAGTATTTATTGATGTTTAACTCCGCGCAGATCTGATCCATACAGGAGATCTCGGCAAAGTGCTTGGTGAGATATTGGTGAATGCGCGTGAAGATGGCGTTGGTGACGAACTTTGCCTCGGAAATGTTGGCAAGGCGAAGAATGCCGATGAGGATTAAGCGCGCCCAATACTTCGCCATCAGCTCGCTGTAGGGCTGGTCTTGCGAAACCTCTTTGACGAGCGACCTAAAATAAAAGGCAAAGTCCTCTTCGTCCTCTTTGGTATGCAAAACGGGCGACGCCTGCGCGTCAAGCAGGAAATCGGCGGGCAGATTTTCGATCTTGAAATTGGTGATCCCGAAGAACGCAAGCTCTACCCCAACGGACGCTGCCGTGCGCTCCATATGTACGGCGTTCGGGTTATAAACGATAATATCTCCCTTTACAATGGGATAGCTCTTCCCCTCTACCGTGACCTCACCCTCGCCCGAAAGCACGAAAAGAATTTCGCAAAAGGGGTGGCTGTGGGGCTTTTCTTCCCATTCACGAATGCGCTCGAGCTTGCCCGCAAAAAGGCATTTGGTGTCGAGCTTGATAACGTCCACTCTCGAATAAGCGATGCTCCTCTTATCGGTATCACCCTCGTACGGTCTTGCCTTCATCTTCCTTCCTTCCCGCGAAAGAGCTTTAAAATGGTGTCTTTTTTTGCTTTTCCGCTTATTTGTTAATTTTGCACATTATGTTCGGTCACATTTTTTTCAAACTATAATCTTTGATAAAAGCGGCTCCCTCTACTTTTCATTAATTATAACACAAGCCGTCTGCAAAAGCAATATCTTTTCGCAAAAAGTGTGTCTTTTTTTGTGTTATTTTTTACATTTCGGGATATTGAAAAGGCACATCATCTCCTGTATAATAGGGGCAGAAGAACCAAAAGGGGGTATTTTATGTCGCAAGAAAAGCTACTCGAAATGCACGGCATTCACAAGCGCTTCCACGGTGTGCACGCGCTGAAGGGTGTCAATTTCGATTTGAATTGCGGTGAAGTACACGCGCTCGTCGGTGAAAACGGCGCGGGAAAATCCACCCTGATGAAGGTATTGACGGGCATTCACCAAGCAGACGAAGGAAGCATCACCTACCTCGGCGAGCCCTACGCCATCAAAAACATCGGGGAAGCACAGGCGCTTGGCATCAGTATGATCCACCAAGAGCTGAATATGATGAACCACTTAACGGTGGCACAAAACATTTACATCGGCAGAGAGCCGATGCAGAACGGCACCTTCATTCGCGACGCGGAAATGATCCGCGCGGCGGAAGCGCTGTTCGCGCACATCGGCATTCGCATTGACCCGCGCACAAAGCTCGGCGACCTCACGGTCGGCAAGCAGCAGATGGTGGAGATCGCCAAAGCCATCTCGCGCGACGCAAAGCTCCTTATC
>JAZSBJ010000190.1:0-14799 GCA_045602305.1 Eubacteriales bacterium
ACCCCCTTGGCTCACAGAACGACATGGCTACGACCCGACTTAGCGACGTACAGCTGCATGGTGCCGGACAGATCCTGCACGTGGCAGAAGGATGCCTTACCCATCACACGCTTGGTCATCAGACGGCCTGCAACAGAAACGGTCTGGCCCTCCAGCGTTTCAAAATTGGCTTTGACGTCGGAGGCGTGATGAGTGACGTCGTATTTGGTGATCTGATAGGGGTCATTACCTGCCTCTTGCAGGGCGGCCAGCTTTTGGCGACGGATGAGGGCTTGTTCGGACAGCGATGTGGTTTGCATATCTGCCATGGTTTTATCTCCTTTTTGGATGACGGTGGATTAACATAATTTTACAGGATGTATTATAACACAAGGGATTGAGGTTGTCAAGGAGAGAGTGCTAAATTTCAAGCAACTTCTCCTGCCCACGCTCACACAGTGCTTCGCACGCGTTCGCTGTACAAGCTTTGATGTCCTTTCTTTGTCGCTGAACAAAGAAAGGACGAAAGAAAACCGCTTTCGGCAAGCCGAAAGCACAAGTTTGCTTGTTCGCGGTCGCGAACATCGCGCTCCGCGCGAGCGCAAACATTGCGCGCCCGGACGTTCCCTCCGGGACCTCCCTTGCTTTGCCGCTCTACAAAGAGTAAGACGAGAGGTCAAATATAAACTTTTAGTACCCTGCCTCAACTTTTGCCAACACGAGCGGCAGGCGAAGAAAACAAGATCTTTTGCTTTCCGTCTTGCTGAAAATTTTAGCTATCATAAGCCGCGTGGAACGACGGCAAAAGCTTTAGCTGTTGAATCTTGCGTGCCACTTCCGTGTTTGCAAGTTTTTTGAACTTGCAAACGCAAGCGTTGAAATCTATGCTTTTGCGAAAAGATGAGCAAAGCGATAGCGCCGCGACCTTTTCGCACTGCAGGGTTCCAAGGGACATTAGGTCCCTTGGTCCGCTTTCTTGGTTCGTTCTTTCTCGGACGAGAAAGAATGAACACAGCGCCCCCGCCGCGCGTTGTGCGGCGGACAAGGAAAAAAACGAACCCCACAAAGTTGTACAAAACATAGATATCTTCTCCCCTTCCACCCCTTATTTTTTCCATTTTTCCTCTTGTTTTGCACCACTATTTATGCTATACTTAAATCAACAAAATCCGACACTCGCACATATGAAAGGGATACCATCATGAAGGATAAACTAAAGCTGTACGGTAAACGCTATTTTATCGACGCCATGGGCGGTATGGCCCAAGGTCTCTTCGCCTCTCTTCTCATCGGAACCATCATCGGTACGCTGGGCGGTTATATCCCCCTTGCCCCCGTCCGCGATTTTCTCTTGATGGTTGCCTCTGTCTGCAAAAATGATTTTGTCGTAGGTGCCGCCATCGGCATCGGCATGGCACGCGCCATGAACGCGTCCCCCTTGGTCATGTATGCCTCGGCCGTCGTCGGCGCGGGTAGCTATTCCATCGGTCTGATCGTGAATAAGGCGTCCATGGATATCGCCGCGCATTACATTCCCGGTGCTACCCTGGAGGCAGGTATGACCAAGCTGATCGCCGGCCCCGGCGGCTGCTTCTTCGCCGTCATTCTGGCTGTGGAGCTTGGTATGCTGGTATCCAAAAAGACCAAGCTGGACATTCTCGTCACCCCCATCGTCACCATTCTGCCCGCCATGTTGCTGGCTCGCCTGACCTGCCCCTACATCGCCTACGCCATGTTCTATCTCGGCGATTTTATCAACACCGCTACCGAGTATGCTCCGCTTTGGATGGGCATTGTCATTTCGGTCGTGGTCGGTATGATCCTCACGCTTCCCATCTCCAGCGCCGCGATCTGTGCCATGATCGGCATCAGCGGCTTGGCCGGCGGTGCGGCAACGGTCGGTTGCTGTGCTCAGATGGTTGGCTTCGCCGTCATTTCCTTCCGCGCTAACCGCTGGGGAGGACTTCTCTCGCAGGGACTTGGCACCTCCATGCTGCAAATGGGCAACATCTGCCGCAAGCCACAGATTTGGCTCGCTCCCACCCTGGCCGCCGCCGTTTGCGGGCCGCTGTCCACCCTGCTCTTCAAGCTCGAGTGCACCGGCGTATCGGCCGGCATGGGTACCTGCGGCCTGGTCGGCCCCATCGGTGTCATCACCGCCACGCCCCACTCGGCGATGATGTGGATCGGCTTGGTGCTCTTGTGCTTGGTGCTTCCCGCTGTTCTTTCCCTCATATTCAGCCTGATCATGGAAAAGATGGGACTTTACAGCGTGGATGATATGAAGTTGGAGGCGAAACCCCCCTCCTGCAGAGCGAGTGGGAAGGGACCCACGAGCTTGCGGTAGTAACTATGGAACAACACGCTTGCTTTCCCTTTTAGCCTTGATATTTTCCCCCATTAAGTTTTTCGGAATTCTTAAAACCCTTTTTCCAAAAAGGGTTTTAAGCGGGTGCAGGGCAGCGCCCTGCTAACGCTTCACCATATGAAAAGGAGATAGATATGAAAATTGCATTAATTGCACACAACAAAAAGAAAGATGAAATCATTGAGCTGTCCAAGCAATACAAGGACGTTCTGTCCGAGCACGAGCTGTACGCCACGGGAACGACAGGCACGCTGATCATGGGGGAGACCGCTCTGCCCATTCACCGCATGAAGAGTGGACCTCTGGGCGGTGACCAGCAGATCGGCGCCATGCTTGCCAACGGAGAATTGGGTCTGATCATCTTTCTGCGCGACCCCCTGACCGCACAGCCCCACGAGCCTGACGTTTCCGCCCTCTTGCGGCTTTGTGACGTGCAATCCATCCCCCTTGCCACCAACGCAAGCTCGGCAACCGTAATGCTCGAAAGTATGAAAAACGGCATCTATTTTAAATAAACAGACAGAAATAAAGGAGTCATTATGAGCAAGTTCAGATATGTTTTCGGTATTGTTTGTGCCGTCGCCGCATTTATCTTCTTTTTGGTGATCGATATTGGCGAAGGATTTTTTACGAAGCTCGGTGTTGGCTACGTTGTCGCCGCAACCGTCGCGGAGCTTATCTGGTGGGATAGCATCGCCGTGCGCATCTCCTTTTTCCTTCTTAAGTTTACGGGAACCGTATTCCTCTTTTGGTTTGGTATCCTTTTTTCGAACCTCATCTTTTTCATCATCGCCATTTTGATCGCCGCCCCCATCTTCGGCTTTATGGCGTCCCTCCTCGGCGCCGCTGCCACCGTCCTCCTCGGACTTTCGGCAATCTTTTTCCCCTTCCATATCTTCACCCGCGCGGGCGATACATATTAATCCTTAAAACACACAAATCCCCCCGATTTTCTCGAAAATCGGGGGGATATTTATTACCAGTGGCAAAGATAGGTGCCGTCCTCGTCCTTTTCCATCTTGACACCGTACGGCGCCGAAAGACGGGCAAGCCGTTCCATAAAGGCGTCATCGCGGGCACGGCGGGGAAGCCCTTCCTCGTCCTTGCTTTCGCGCGAGAGGCGAATGGGCATAAGGCGCAAGGATGTGAGGCGTCCGTCCTCGCTTTCCCAATACGGAATGACCGATTCCAGCATCTTTTTGTCTTCCATCAGCCCCACGGTGAAATTCTTGGAGCGACGGCGCAGAAGCTCATATACCGTTTCACTCGAGTCCATTCCGAGCTTGGCGTAAAAATCGTCAGGCGCAAAGGGGACGCTGTAAAGCTCAAGCACAAAGTCGCCGAGGGAATAGAAGATGGGCTTATCGCGGTATACTTCGATCGGGCGGAGCAAATGCGGTCCGTGTCCGATAACCGCGTCTGCCCCCTTTTCGATGGCAAAATGCGCGATTTCCTTCAGAAAGTCGGGGACGTTCTCCTTGGTATCTCCCACGATCTCGTGCGAGTGCAGGGAGAGCATTACGTAATCTGCTTGCAAGCGCGCCTCTGCGATAGATCCTTCCAAACGGGCAAGGTCGTTCTTGTTCGGTGTGAGCGTGCGCTTCGTTTCTTCACCGAGCGCAAATTTGAGCGTACCGAATTCTGCCTCGTCCTCGGCAAGCGGCGGGTGATATCCCTCGCGGCGCTCGATCTCGCGCGAGGCGTTGACGCCAAGACGCGAGGAAAGGTCACGCATCAAGGCAAGCTCCTCTGCGGTAACCGTCAAGGCTTCCTCAATGCGGATGCCGTTGATGCCGGGGCGTCCCGGCACGCGATCCGTTTGCTTGCCTGCCATACAGGTAGGATGAAAGGTCGTATTCACGGCGATGAGCGCCACTCTTCCGTTCTTCGTTTCAAGATAACGGGGAGCGGATGCTTCGGCAAGATTTCCCCCGACACCCGCGTGGACAAGTCCGCTTTCGTCTAAATAGCGAAGCGAAGCAAGCATTCCGGGATACCCAAAATCCAAAACGTGATTGTTATTTACGGTAGTCATTTGAAAGCCAAACGCCTTGAGTCCGTCAAGCACCTCGGGGTCGGTGCGTAAATAAGTTCCGCCGCTGAATTGCGATGCGTATGCCTCGCCCTCGCGGTTTACGGTAGTTTCAAGATTGAAAAAACGCGCATCCGCTTGCATAATGTAAGGAGCAAGCTCAGAGAATCCCTCAAAGCGCTCCCCGATGGGGCGCTGAATAATGGCGTCGCCCGCCGCAGCAAAGGTCAGCTTTGCACACATTTTTATAAAACTCCTAAAATTATTCGGTCAAGCCGAGAAGATAACGAATGGAGATCTCAAGCCCGGGAACGATAGAGCTTTTGATCAAATATTCCTCTCGCGTGTGCATTCCGCCGCCGAGGTATACGCCGACGCATACGGCGGCAATGCCTTCCGCCATCGGGATGTTGGCGTCGGTAGAGCCCGAACGGAAGAGAAGCTCTTCACCCGTCACCGCCCCCACTGCCTCGCGGTACCCATCGACCAAGGCACGCTCGACCTTTTCGTCGACCTTGCCCTTGCACGGGCGGCTTCCGACGAGCTTCACGGAAAGGGAAGCGTTTTCGCTCTGTGCGGCGGCAAAGATGCGCTCAAACTCCGCCTTCATCTCTGCCAAGCATTCCTCATCATCCGAGCGATACTCGCACAGCATCTTTGCTTCCTCGGCGATGGTGTTAACGCTGGTGCCGCCCTCAATAATGCCTACGTTATAGGTGGTTTTGGTGCCCGCCTTTTCGGGAATGGGAAGCGAATAGATCTCGTTTACGACCTCTGCAAGCACGTGAATGGCGTTTCGGTTGCCAAACGCGCCAAAGGAATGCCCGCCTTCTGTTTTTGCCGTCACCTCGTAGCGATGCGAGCCTACCGCACGGCGAACGACAGAGCCCGTTTGTCCGTCGTAGGTGATAAACTGCTTGATCTTGCCCGCATAGTCCTGAAAGAGCTGCTTTACTCCCTTCAAGTCGCCAAGCCCCTCTTCGCACACGTTAAGGACGAAAAGGATGCCGCCCTTTGGTGTGATCTTGTTGTCGATAAAGTATTTTGCCGTCATAAGAAGCACGGCAACGCTTGCCGTATCGTCGCCAACAGCAGGGCAGTAGATCTTTTCCCCGTCCTCGTGAAATTCGGGATAACGGTCGGTATCGGGAAACACGGTGTCGGTGTGTGCCGCCACCACGGTGATCTCACGGCTGCCTTCGCATCCAAGAGGGAAGATCACGTTGTCGACCCCGTCGATATACGCGCCCTCGGCGCCCGCGTTTTTAAGCCACGCAAGGCAATACTCCGCGCGGCGGCGCTCCTTATGCGAGGGGGCGGGAATCCCGCAAAGCTCACGGATAATATTTAGGGTGCTTTCCCCGTTTTTTTGTGCAAAAAAATTGGGCATCGTGTTCTCCTAATGCAGTAAAATTTACTCTTTTATTATAGCAAGAGGGACGCGCAATGTCAATATAAAAAAGCTCCATTCCACGAAAAGAACGGAGCTTTTTGCTTTTTTAAAATCAAAGTGCAGCCTCAGCCAACTCTGCCTTGGCTTCCTCTTCTGCGATGATCTTTTCCTTGATCTTGTCGATCTTTGTTACGACAAATTGCATCGTTATCGTGACAAGCACCATAATGCCCGCGCAGATGAACAAAATAGGACGGTAAGAGCCGCCGAGCGCGGGAAGATCGTGGAAGAGGTTGACAACGGGACCGCCGATGGCGTAGCCCGTAACGTTGATGGAAACGAAGATACCCAAGATCTTCTCATACGAGCGCTCACCGAATAGGTCGGCGGCGTAAATGGGAAGCATAATGGTTTCAAGCGGAAGTGCTAGGGAAGAGAAGACGCTGTAAATGACGGCGATCACCATACCCGCGGGAGAAGCGGTGATGATGGCGAGCAAGAACATAACGATAGCACCCGCGAGAGAGCATACGCTCGTCGTGATGCGAAGTCCGCACTTGTCGTAAAGGATACCCGTCAAGAACTTAAAGCCCGCAAGCGCGATCGAATGGAAGCCCATAACGAAAATGATGTATTGCGGGTCAAGACCCACGTCCTTCATATGTGCCTTGGCAACGCCGCTGACACCCTGAAGACAAAATCCCGTGAAGAAGATACAAATGGCGGCAATGTAGAAAAGGCGCATCGTTTTTGCCTTGTCAAAGTCAATGCCCACCCAAGCGCGTCCGCGTCCCTTTTTCTTATGGAGAACGGGAAGCTCCTTTTTGTAGTTCTTGGGCTCTTCGCGCATAAAGATCAAAATAACGACACCTACGATAAGAACGGCAGCCCCCGCGATGAAATACGCGTTTTTGTAGCTTGCGCCGCCCTTTTCGATGATGGTGCCGAGCCAAGAAACGGAGATCGCACCGCCAATTCCGTTGGCGGCAAGCACAGCCCCCATAATGGTGCCGCGGTTTTCCTTGCACCACTTGTTGATGACACAGCCGATCATCGTGGTTCCCGTCCAAGAGAAGCCGATACCGAGAAGCGCGCCTGCAAGGTAGAACATATAGATGTTCGTTGCGGTGGCGCTTAACGCCATCGCGCCCGCAAGAGAGAGAACGCCCGCGCACATCAGCTTCTTTGTGCCAAACTTATGGACGAGAAATCCAAAGAACAAGTTGACAATGGCGTTTGCTATGAAGCGAACGGTGTTCATTAGGGAGAACGCCGTTCTCGATACCCCAATCACGCCCGGCACAACGTCAAGGTAAAGGCTACCCGGCGAGGAGCAAAAGCCAAGGCTGATCATAATGGTCAAAAAGCATACGCCGACGACCACCCATTTATAGTCGAGCGTGCGGTTCTTCTTGCTTGCGTCTTGTATTTCTTCGATTTCCGTAGTTTTCTTCAAAACAAAGATCCCCCGTTAAAAATCTGCGATGGTTTTTTCGCCGTATACTGCCTTCCAATCGCGCTCAAAGCCTGCAATGGCACCGTCCGTCATTGGTAAGGTGATGAGTGCCTTTATAATGTCGGCGGAAACGGTCACGCTGTGACAGCCGCCGAGCGCGCACTTATGCACCTGCTCCGCATTCTTAAAGCTTGCGGCAAGCACCTTGGTCGAAAGACCGTGGAGCTTGAATTCCTCAACGATCTCGTGAACGACGTTCGTTCCGTCCGCAATGATGTTGTCAAGACGGTTGACGTAGGGCGCAACGAAGGAAGCCCCCGCCTCTGCCGCCAGCATCGCCTGCGCGGGAGAGAAGATGGCGGTCATCGTGACCTTGATGCCGATCTTGTTTAGCATCATCGTCGCCTTTAAGCCTTCCTCGGAGATCGGGATCTTGGCGTAAAACGCACCGCCAAGGCGCTCTTTTAAGAGCTTTGCCTCGGCAACGATGTCCTCGGCGCGCTTTGCCGTGACCTGCACGTGAAGCATCTTTTCATCGCCGATGATGGCGCGGATCTCTTCAAGCAAAGGCCAAAAATCCTTTTTTTCCTTGGCAATGATGGAAGGGTTGGTGGTAACACCTGCAAGGGGATAAAACTCGTTGCAGTGGCGGATCGCCGAAACGTCCGCGGTGTCAAGCATATAAAGCATTTTATAACCTCAATTCTCGTAAAGGAAGGGGTAGTTGCCTACCCCTAAAGATTTATCTCTGCTGCTGGAGATCGTAGTGAACGTCGTACGCCTTTTCCTCGTCGGTGTACTTACGGCGGGTATTGATCACTTCGCCGCCGTTCCACTTTCTGTCGCCAACGTCCTCGGTCGTACCCATAACGGTCACGTTCACCTGACGGCGGCGTGCAATGACGTGGTCCCAGTCAATGAAGTAAATGTGTGCGAAAAGACCAAGGTCGAGCTTGCCGTCCTTAATGGTCAAGGTTTCGCTTCTGCCGAAGAATACGGAGCGCAGGTGACCGTCGGTGTTCATAGAGGAGTAGTCACCGGGCTCGTTGACATATCTGCCGTACTGTGCGTGAATAGGACCGGGATGACGGTACTGATGCTCCTCGGCAAAGTCGGGGATCATCTTTCTCATAATGTCGAGAAGGTCGTGCTGCAGGTACTCAAGATCGAAGGTGTCGATGTCGTGCGAGCACTCCTGCACCATCACGGAGCAGGTGGTGTGGTGAGAAACGATGGCGATCGTGCCGTTCTTTACGCCAGAAGCCTCAACGATCTCGAGGATCTCCTTTCTGATGTCGTGGAAGGTGGGGATCCAACCGCGCGACTGAAGCTCGATTTCTTTTTGAAAAACCTTGAATTCCATTGTAAAAATCTCCTTTTGATAATATATAATTTTTTAGAAGTACGAAATTATTTGTTTAAGCGCTCGCCAACGGCACCGCCCGGATGAATGAGCGCAAACTGCTCGTTCTTATAGTCCGTTTCCTCGATGAGCGCCGTTTGAAGCGCGTGGAAGATCATAGCAAGGGCAGTGGACGAGGTCGTGCCTTGGCTGTTATATTTGTCCGTTTCGCGGTTGACGTATTGCTTTAAAACCACGTCGGCGCCCTTGGCGAGAGGGGATTCAAGATTCTCCGTCACCGTGATGACGCGCACGCCCTTTCTCTTGCAAATGTCAAGAATGGGGAGAAGCTCGCCCGTTTTTCCGCCACGGGAAGCAAAAAGCATCACGTCGCCCTCTTGTAAAAAGCCCATACCGCCGTGCACCGCCTCAGCAGGGGATATGAATTTGGCAGGCTGCTCGATGCAGCACATCAAATGTGCGAAATGTTGGCAGATGATGCCCGAATGTCCGCATCCCGAAGCACCGATGCGGGGGGACTCCTTGAGAAGCGCAACCGCCCTTGCAAAGGCGTCCTCGTCAAAATAATCAAGCATTGTTTTAAGGCATTCCGCCTCAATTTCATATGCCGCGCGTGCAGCGGCAAGACTCGTTTTTTTCATAGATTCCTCCGCGTAAGTCGGGTGCTTTATGAAAAGAAATGACTCCCTTTTCATTTACAAAATTGATTATACAGTATATTGGCTCTATTGTCAAGTGATTTTTGCTTTTTTCTTTCTTTTTTTGCAAAATCGCAAATAAAACGAAAGTTTGTGTTGACTTTTTTGATGGGATTTGCTATAATTGGCTTGTAAAAGCAGTCGGGAGGACGAAAAATGACGGCAGAGCAGCGCAAACAAAAAATATCCGAGCTGATCAAGGCGAACGGGTCCGTTAAGGTAACGGAGCTTTCCCGTCTTTTTGACGTGACCGAGGTCACCGTCCGCAGTTACCTTGAGGATATGGAAAAGAAGGGGCTTCTCACCCGTGTGCACGGCGGCGCTATCAGCTCCTACAAGCCCTATTACAGTATGGATCTCAGCCAGCGCCTGGAAACCAACCAAACCGAGAAGGTCGCCATCGCGGAGCGGATCGCAGAGATGATAAGCCCCGGCGACACCATTATGATGAACGGCGGCACGACCAATCTTCTCGTTTTCCGTAAATTCCCCGCCGATTACAATCTCAATATCGTCACAAATTCCATCTCCATCGCGCTTGAGGCGTCGGGAAACCCCAATTATACCGTTATTCTCGTCGGCGGCGCCCTCAACACCAAATATCAGTTTACCTACGGGCACGACGCCACAAAGCAGCTTGAGCGCTACCACGCCGACAAGCTCATCCTTTCGGTAGACGGTGTGGATACGGCTTTCGGGCTCACTACCTACTACAATAAGGAGTGTGCCATTGCTGCGGCAATGCAAGCCAAGGCAGACATTTGCATCGTCGCGGCGGACTCCTCGAAATTCGGGCATTCCGCCTTTGCCAAGATCAGCGACATCTCCGCCGCAGATTATATCGTGACGGGAAATGCGCTCTCGCGGGAGCGCATCGAGGAGTTTGCCGCCCTCGGCATACAGGTCTTCACAAACTGAAAAAAGAAGAGAAGCGGTCGTTTTGAACGCTTCTTTTTTGTATAAAAATCGGCAGGGACGTGAGTCCCTGCCGAAAGTGCTTAACGGTCCTTGATGGCGTCAACAGGCTTCTTCTTCGCGATGTTGTACACGGGAAGGAAGGAAGCGAGAAGCGCAACGCCCACGCTCACGCCGAGCATCAAAACAAACTGTCGGATGCCGTAGGAGAGCAGGGTGATGTTGATGCCCTCTGCGTGCATCAGTCCGTTGGCGATAAATACGCCAGCAACCACGACCGCCGTAGAAAGCAAGAAGTTGATGAGTGCGATCATAAGCGCCTCGCTGAAGAAGATCTTAAAGACGTCAGAGGAGCGTGCGCCCACAGCGCGAAGCACGCCGATATCTCTCTTCTTATACGAGATCGAGGTCGCAATGAAGTTCATAAGCAGAAGTGCCGAGAACACGGCAAAGCCAAGACCGACGTAAAGGAACACCTGCGAGCCGATCTCGATAAATTCGTTGAAGGTGTCAAGGGTGCCCATAATGGCGTTCTGCATCTGGAAGCATAGATCCTCACCGTTGTCCGCATAGGACATCGTAACGAGCGTGCGGAGCGTTTCCTTGTCGTGCGGCATCGGTGCCACGGCGAACGCCCAGATACCGTCGGTATGATCTGCTCTGTCCTCGATGGTGTCGTATTCGCCTTGGTTGTCTATGCGCCACTGCTTAAACTCGGAGAGAAGGGTATCGCTGACGACGAGGTCTCCGTAGTAATATTTCGTATTGTCATAGAAGCCCACGACGGTGTAGTTTTTCGTGTTACTGCCCGTATTCACATCCATACCGTCTTTCCATTCCATCGTGGAAAGCGAAAAGGAGATCCTCTCTGCAAGCGTTGCGGTGTCGATGCCCGCCTTCTCGGACAGGATGTTCTTTGCAAGCAAGCCGATCTCTCTGCCGGACAGTCCGTAGCGGTTGTTATCGCAACCCAGCTCACTCCAAGTGAGGTAAGTGTTTGCGTAGAAGTAGATAGCGTCGCGCGCGATCTCATCCTCTGTTCTATCGCCAAGATCACCGCCGTAATAATACTCGATCATCTTGTTGCGGAACTCTTGATCCTTTGCAAGGTCATATTTCGTTACGGTATAGTCTGCATAGAGATAACGAAGGAGAGAATCGATCTGATAGAGCTCAACCTTGACGCGCATCGTTCCCTTTTCGTTAGACATATTTCGAAGCAGGTTTTCAAGCTCCCCATAGCATCCCGAGGTAAAAGACATCGTGTCATCGGGGAGTGTGATGCCCAACTTTTCAAGGAAGAAGGGGAATACGTCCTTTTGTATATTCGCAATGAGCTGCTCGTACCCCACACTGTAATATCGGGACGCCGCATTGTAAATGTTGTCGTAGACGTTATCAAAGCTTCCGCGGTCCTCGGTCCAGCTGCTTCCGTACTTTTGTGTCATAAAGCTGTCAAGCGCATCGTAATCGACAGTCCAAGTAAAGGCGTTTGGCAACAGGTTGTCAAGCACAGAAAGCGGGAGTATGATCTCGTTTGCACCGAGTGCCGTTTTTTCGCCGTTCAGCCAAGTGACACTCAAATATTTGAGCGCGTCGCTGCCCGCCACTCTTTGTATGCTCGTTTCGTAGCTGTCGGAGCCTTCGTCATCCTCGCCCGTAGGGAAGCGGGAAGAATTCACCGTCAGATACATATTCTTGTTACCCATACTCATATAGGTACCAAGCTCCTTGAAGGAAACGTAGGAGTTCTTGGAAAGGCTTTCGATATCGTCAGCGTGTACAAAGCAAAGGGCGTGGAAGCCGTAGCCGATCTCACTCTGGATCTCCATCTGTAAAACCATTTGGGAGAGCATATTTCCTTCTTCTTCACTCGGACGCTCGTTTTCGTCCTGGGGAAGGAAGTCCGCGTAGCGCTCATAATCAAAGTGCGTATCTACGACACCTGCGATTCGGAACGTCGTGTCGAAGCCCTGATTCGATTGCAGACGAATGTTTTTGCCGATGATGGAATTTTTCGAGCCGTCGTCGGTCATCGTCAATTCACCTGCGTTGATCGATTCGTTCGTCTTGGCATCGGTGAAGCCGTATTCGTTGAACTGACGGTAGAGAAGCTCGGTAATGGTGATCTCGCCTGCGGCGTTGGGTAGACGCCCTGCATCCGCTTGCAGTCCCGCAGACGAAAGCATATCCTCGGTCACCGTGGCAAGACCGTGGATCTTACCCGTATAGACATCGCTTCCGCCCGAGAAGCTTTTCATCGCGTTGGTCAAGGAGAAGCCTGCGTGGTAGCCGCCGCGCGACTCACCCGTAAAGACGGGTACGAACGTAAGTCCCGTTTGTTCGTTTAAGTACTTGACGTCTTCATCGTTGAGCATCGCCTCGTGGTAGTAAGTATAGAAGTCACCGTCGGCATAGGTGTACGTGTTGCGCACGCCAAGCGTAACGGAAGCACTGCGCACGTTGGAGTCATAAAGAGAATCCACCGTTGCGTTGAGCTTCTCGTATGCCGCAAGGGTATCGGCAAAGCCGAACATCGCAAAGGCGAGAAGCGAAAGGAAGATGGTCATCACAAGACGGAAGCGCTTGTGCTTTAAGCCGCTCGCACCCATACGCAGAGCGTTTTTCATTGGCAAGCGGGAGCGAATGAAGTGGCTGTCCTTTTTCTCATAGCGCTTTAGCTCGTAATCCTTCTTTGCATCCGTTTCTTCAAAAACGGACATAGCGCCTGTTTCGCTGATGCCTGCCGCACTGCGAAGCTCGTCGTTGATCCTTGCGTCACTCGAAAGGAGAACGTCCGACGGGTTTGCGGCAAGGTACTCGTTGATCATACGAAGGTCCTCAGCCGTGAGGGTATAGCCCGCCTTGATGCGAAGAATGCTTCCGCCGATCTTTTCAACGCCCTCGCTGACCTTCTCGCTCTCGTGCTCGTGCTTGGTCACGTCTGAGATGATCTTGCCGTCGGCAAGCTCAATGATACGGTCGGCGTAGCGCTCCGCAAAGTCGCGGTCGTGCGATACGATGAGAACGAGCTTGGTTTCGGAGAGCTTTTTCAGCGTGTCGAAGATCTGCTTGCCCGTCGCAGAGTCCAAGGCGCCCGTCGGCTCGTCTGCCATAATGATCTGCGGGTCCTTAACAAGGGCGCGTGCGATGGCAACGCGTTGCTTCTGACCGCCCGAAAGCTCGTTGGGCTTGCGCTTGGCAAAGGTCGTCAGCTCCACCTGCTCAAGAATAGAGCCGATCGCGTCGGGCGTTGCCTTTTTGCCCTGAAGCTCTAAAGCAAGCGCGATGTTTGCGCCGACGGTGAAATCGTCGAGTACGTTGTACTCTTGGAAGATGAAGCCGATAAAGGTGTTGCGGTAGGCGTCAAAGTCGCTTCCGCCAAAATCCTCGGACGACTTTCCCTTGATGATGAATTCACCTCTGTCGTAGTCGTCAAGACCGCCCATAATGTTGAGCAGGGTAGATTTACCGCTACCCGATTTACCGAGGATAAATACCATACCCGTTTCGGGAAACGCGATGTTCACGCCGTCCAAGGCGCGGACCTCTTCGCCCGTCTTGGAACGGTATATCTTTGTTAGATTCCTAATTTCAAGCATAGGTGATGCCTCCTAAATAGATTTCCCTGACTCTATTCTATATTAATTTTACGAAAAAAGCAAGGTTTTTCATAAATATTTATAATATTGGCAATTTTTTCTTTTAATTATTGTGCAGTAAGACTAAAAAATGACGTTTTCAACGCCAAAAGCCCCCGTGCATATACTGTATTTTAGAATCTCCCACCCTTGGGAGCGAAATATTAGGAGAACCGATTATGAGCGAAGCCCACACCCAGCCCCTCTTACTTCTTGATAACGGCAGTATGGTGTCCGTCCTCAACGAGGGAGAATATAAGTGCTATAATATCTCCTTCGCCGAGGCAAAGGAGATCCTAGCGTCCTACGGGGACGACGAATACCTCAAATGCTTCTCAAACCCCGATGTCGAGTCGGTGATCTTCTCGGAGCTTGGGCTTGACGGAAGAAAATTTGCCTACAAGTACATCCGCACGATGCGAAAGGGACAGCACGCCATCGTCTTTAAGCTCTATCGCACTCCCTCGGCGAGCAATTCCGTCATCCACGCCGATGACGGTGTCGAGGCAAAGAAGATTCAAAACGTCTACGCATATTGTCAATATTTGATGCGCCTCGCTTAAAGGACGGCGAGGAAGCGCGCGCACGAAAAACACTCCCGAGCTTGCGGAAGAAGCCCCAAAAGGGAAGTAGAACCGCACGGCGCACCCCGTTACGTTGGAATGAAGAGGGCTGACGCTTGTCAGTCAATTTGGGTGGTATCGCGGAAGATGTCTTTCGTCCGTCGGAAGCTTGCTCCTTTGCTCGTTGCTGACTCCCGAAAATGCAATTTTCGGGGGTTAAAATTTCATTTTTTTAGAAAATGTCCAATTAACTATTGACTTTTTGCAAGTTTTGTGCTAAAATTTATGCAAAAGAAACAAAAAACAACGAAAAGGAGAACCAATTATGAGTGAAGCCCACAACCAACCCTTACTACTTCTTGATAACAGCAGTATGGTGTCCGTCCTCAAC
>JAZSBJ010000191.1:0-1859 GCA_045602305.1 Eubacteriales bacterium
TGCTCGGGGGGATATTTGTATGCCACCGCCCAACGGGGAACGCTCGTTAGCTCTCCCAGCGTGCGGCGCACCTCAAAGGCGTCAGCCTTGATGACTGCCCCGTCAATATCAAAGGGAAGAGAAGGGCGCATCTCGCCAAGGCGGGCAATGTGTGCCTTGATCTCTTCGCCGTCCGAAAGAAGGGCGGTATGCGGAAGCGTTACAAAGCCAAGCTCGGATAGGCGCGACAGCGTTTCGGTATGGCTCTTAGCCTCGCGTCCGTCAAGATAAAGCGAGCCTTCTTGCAGATTGAAAATGAAAATGGAAAGACGGCGCGACGCCGTGATGCGCGAGTCCAACTGCCGCAAGGAGCCTGCCGCCGCGTTGCGGGGATTGGCAAAGCGGGAAAGTCCCGCTTCCTCGCGCCCGAGGTTTAAGTCCTCAAATACCGCACGCGGCATATATACCTCGCCGCGCACGCAAAGATAGGGGAGCTTTTCCTTGAGTGTCAAGGGAATGTCGCGAATGGTACGCAGGTTCTCGGTCACGTCCTCTCCGATGTTGCCGTCACCGCGTGTTGCACCGCGCACGAAAACGCCGTTTTCATAGGTGAGCGCCACCGAAAGCCCGTCGATCTTGGGCTCCACCGAGTAGGCGATGCCCGAAACGCGCTCCGCGCTTTTTTCAAGAAAATCGTCAAGCTCCGCAAAGGAAAACACGTCCGAAAGACTGCCAAGCGGCACTCTGTGCGTAAACTTTTCAAACTTTTCAAGGGCGGCACCGCCAACGCGCTTGGTGGGGGACGCGGGATCGTCGTATTCGGGATACGCCGCTTCTAGGTCGCAAAGCTCGCGAAAGAGCGCGTCGTATTCAAAATCCGAGATTTCGGGCGCGTCCTCTTCATAGTACCGCTTCGCGTGGTAGCGTAGCTCCTCGCGTAAAGCATCGATCCTTTCCTTGGCTTGCTCGTTTGTCATACGCATCTTCCTTTTTTGAACGGATTTATTTCCTATTTATTATACCAAGATTCTTCCCAAAAGTCAAGCAATCAACGCAAACGGGAAATTTCCTTTGCAAGAAGTGCGGAAAGCTCCTTTGAGGGGGCGGTGAGGGGAAGACGGCACGCCCCGTTTCCATATCCCAAAAGGCGTAGCGCTTCCTTGACGGGCGCGGGGCTCGTTTCGCGGAACAAAAGGCGGCATAAGGGGAAAATCTCGGCAAAAGATCGCCTAGCCCCCGAAATATCGCCGCAAACAAAGGAACGGACGGCGGCGTGCATCCGCGCGGGATACAGGTTAGATACGACCGAGATCACCCCGTCCCCGCCAAGCGCGAGCGAGGGAAGAAGAAAGGCGTCGCTCCCCGTATAAACGGCGTGCGTTTTCCCAAAGCATTCGCATAGCGCAAAGAATTTTTCGGTGTTTTCCTCGGCTTCCTTGACGCCCACGATATTGGGATGGGAAAAGAGTGCTTCGTAGTCGTCAAGCGTTAGACTGCCCCCCGTGCGTGCGGGTACGTTGTAAAGAAGCACTGGGGCGCTTGCCCCTTCGGCAACGGTGAAAAAATGCTGCCGTATCCCCTCGCGCGTGCCACGGTTGTAGTAAGGTGTCACGACAAGCACCCCGTCTGCCCCAAGATCGGATGCGCGGCGCGAAAGCGCCAAAGCCCTTGCCGTATCGTTCGCCCCCGTCCCCATAATGACGGGGAGCTTGCCGTCTACGCGTGAGAGCGCAAAGGCGAGCAGCTCGTCGCGCTCCGTGTCCGAAAGGGTGGGCGCTTCGCCCGTCGTCCCCGCCACAACGATGGCGTCGGCATATTCCATTTGCAGATCGACGAGCTTGCCAAAGGCTTCATAATCGATCCCCCCCTCACAAAACGGG
>JAZSBJ010000192.1:0-3596 GCA_045602305.1 Eubacteriales bacterium
GGCGACGTGATGATCGCACTCCCCTCGACGGGCGTACATTCCAACGGCTTCTCGCTCGTTCGTAAGGTCTTTGACATTGAAAACGCAGACCTGCACTCTCCCCGCGCAGAGCTTGGCGGCAAGTCGCTTGGCGAAGCACTCCTCACCCCCACCCGCATCTACGTGAAGTCCATTCTCGCACTTCTCGATACGGTCAAGGTTTCGGGCATCACCCACATCACGGGCGGCGGCTTCTACGAAAATATGCCGAGATCCATTCCCGACGGACTTGCCGTCGAGATCAAAAAGGAAGACGTGCGCGTGCTTCCCATCTTCGACCTCATCGCCAAAACGGGCAACGTTCCCGAGCGCGATATGTACAACACCTTTAATATGGGCGTTGGTATGTGCGTTGTGGTTCGCGAGGAAGACGTGGATGCAGCGCTTGCTTCTCTCCGTGCCTCGGGCGACGACGCGTACGTGATCGGTAAGATCGTCGCGTCCAAGAACGGCGAGCGCGTGACGCTTCTGTAAAAGAGGGCGCGATGAGAAAGATCAAGATCGCCGTGCTCGTTTCGGGCGGCGGCACGAATTTACAAGCGCTCATCGACGCGCAAAGGGCAGGTATTATTGAAAACGGCGAGATCTCTCTCGTCATTTCGGGCAACCCCGAGGCATACGCGCTCACGCGCGCGCAAAACGTGGGGATCCCCACTGCCATCGTTTCAAAAAAATTGCTTGGCGGCTCGCAAGAGGCGTTTGAGGACGGCATTTTAAGAGAGATCGAAAAAAGCGGCATCGAGCTTATCGTGCTTGCAGGCTTTATGAGCATTCTCTCCGAGCGCTTTACCTCGCGCTTCCCCCGCCGCATTCTCAACGTGCATCCCGCCCTCATCCCGTCCTTTTGCGGAAAGGGATATTACGGGCTCCGCGTGCACGAGGCGGCGCTTGCCTACGGCGTCAAGGTGACGGGTGCTACCGTGCATTTCGTCAACGAGATCCCCGACGGCGGTGAGATCATTCTTCAAAAGGCGGTTAATATTCTTCCCGGCGACACGCCCGAGGTGCTTCAGCGCCGCGTAATGGAAGAGGCGGAGTGGAAGATCCTTCCCGAAGCCACCGAAATGGTCTGCCGTGACCTTCTTGCAATCGAAAATTTGTAAAGGAAACGTTACATATGAGAATTATGGTTGTCGGTGGTGGCGGCAGAGAGCACGCCATCATCAAGAAAATCAAGGAAAACAAAAGTGTGACCGAGATCTTCGCGCTTCCCGGCAACGGCGGCATCGCCGCTGACGCCACCTGCGTTCCCATCGGGGCGAAGGATATTGATGGCGCGGTAAAATTTGCAAAGGAGAACGCCATCGACTTTGCCGTCGTCGCACCCGACGATCCTCTGGTGCTTGGTATGGTAGATGCGCTGGAAGAGGCAGGCATTCCCGCCTTCGGTCCCCGCGCCAATGCCGCCATCATTGAGGGAAGCAAGGTCTTCTCCAAAAACCTAATGAAGAAATACGGCATCCCCACCGCGACCTACGAGGTGTTTGAGGACGCGGAAGCCGCACTTGCTTATCTTGAAAGCGCTCCCATTCCCACCGTCATCAAGGCGGACGGTCTTGCCCTCGGCAAGGGCGTTATCATCGCCCAAACGAGAAAAGAAGCGACGGACGCCGTGCGTTCCATTATGGAAGACAAGGTGTTCGGTGCATCGGGCAATCGCATCGTGGTTGAGGAATTCCTTACGGGTCCCGAGGTATCCGTGCTTGCCTTTACCGACGGCAAAACGCTCGTGCCTATGGTTTCCTCTATGGACCACAAGCGCGCACACGACGGTGACGAGGGCTTAAACACGGGCGGTATGGGCACCGTTGCCCCCAACCCCTATTACACCGATGAGATCGCGGGGGAATGTATGGAAAGGATCTTCCTTCCCACCGTAGCGGCGATGAACGCCGAGGGAAGACAGTTCCGCGGATGCCTTTACTTTGGTCTGATGCTCACGAAGGACGGTCCCAAGGTGATCGAATACAACTGCCGCTTCGGCGATCCCGAAACGCAGGTGGTGCTTCCCCTTCTCGAGAGCGATCTTCTCACCGTGATGCAGGCGACCGCAAACGGCACGCTTGATAAGGTGGACGTTCGCTTCCGCGAGGGTGCTTCTTGCTGTGTGATCGTGGCGTCCAAGGGCTATCCCGTGAAGTACGAAAGCGGCTTCCCGATGATCCTTCCCCCCGACGAAAAGGAAGCCTTCATTTATGTTGCAGGCGCAAAGCGCGCCGAGGACGGCAGCCTTCTCAGCGCAGGTGGACGCGTGCTTGGCGTCACCGCCGTCAAGGATACCCTTGAGGAAGCGATCGCCGCCGCATACGAAATGACGGCAAAGGTGACTTTTGAAAACGGCTTCTACCGCCGCGACATCGGTGCCAAGGCACTCGCGGCAAAGAAGTAAGAAGGAGTATAACGCATATGGTTTATCGCATTTACGTAGAAAAAAGACCTGAGCTTGCCAACGAGGCGGCGGGCATCTATTCCGACCTTTCCCTGCTCCTCGGCATCAAGGGGCTTCGCGGTGTGCGCCTTCTCAACCGCTACGACGTTGAGAACGTGAGCGAGGAACTGTTCCGCGCCGTCACGGGCACCGTATTATCCGAGCCCCAGCTCGACATCGTGACCGAGAAGATTCCCGAGGGCGATTTTGCCGCTGTCTTTGCAGTCGAATACCTGCCCGGTCAGTTTGACCAGCGTGCCGACTCCGCCGCACAGTGCATTCAGATCATCTCCTGCGGCGAGCGTCCCACCGTACGCACCGCGCGTGTATATCTGCTTGAAGGCGAGCTTACGAAAGAGGACGTCGAAAAGATCAAGAAGTACGTCATCAACCCCGTCGAATCGAGAGAAGCAAGCCTCGATACCTTTGACACGCTTGCCGTCGACTATCCCATTCCCACCGAGGTCGAAACGCTCACGGGCTTCATCGCCCTTGACCGCGACGCCCTTGCCGAATTCGTTAAGGCAAAGGGACTTGCTATGGACCTTGAGGACGCACTCTTCTTGCAGGGCTATTTCCGCGACGAGGAAAAGCGCGACCCCACCATTACCGAGATCCGTATGATCGACACCTATTGGTCGGATCACTGCCGTCACACCACCTTCCTCACCACCATCGACAAGGTGCGCTTTGACGACCCCGTGACCGAGGCGACCTGGCGCGAATATCTTGCGACGCGCGAGAAGCTGGGCAGAAAGAAGCCCGTAAACCTGATGGACGTTGCGACGCTTGCAACGCGCGCACTCAAGAAGAAAGGAAAGCTCCCCCGCCTTGACGAAAGCGAGGAGATCAACGCCTGCACCGTCAAGATCCACGTGACGGTGGACGGCAAGGAAGAGCCTTGGCTTCTTCTCTTCAAGAACGAAACGCACAACCATCCCACCGAGATCGAGCCCTTTGGCGGTGCCGCAACTTGTATCGGCGGTGCCATCCGTGACCCGCTTTCGGGACGCTCCTATGTATACGCGGCAATGCGTGTAACCGGTGCGGCAGACCCCACAAAGCCGGTTAAGGAGACCATCCCCGGCAAGCTCCCCCAACGTAAGATCGTAACCACCGCGGCGGCAGG
>JAZSBJ010000193.1:0-5717 GCA_045602305.1 Eubacteriales bacterium
GGATGCTGCCCGTCCTCTCCCCGACTGTGACACGCGCGCCCTCATTCGGCAAAGAATGGAGCAAAAGCCCGTTTATCTTTTCGGCACGAAAGGAGAGGGCGTAAGGCGTTTCCTTTACGGGCTCGGTGCGGGAAAGAAAATGCCCAAGGCAACCGAGAAGAAAAGCCAAAACAAGCAAAAGAGGAAAAAAACGCCGCATCATACCACCCCAACGCGCACGCATAATCCCTCAAGGCGTGCCCGTCCCAAAAGATAAACGGCGTCCCCCACCCTTGGGGTGAGCGTGCCGAGCCGCGCGCCGCCGCCCGTGCGCTTGCCCTCGCCCCCAAGCGTCAAAGCAAGCGTCACGCGCTCAGGGTGGGAATAAACGCCCCCCGCGTCCTCGCGTAGAGCGTTCTCGCGCGCGATCTTTAAAATCTCGCCCGCATCCTCTTTGCCGCGCGCATCAATTAGGCGATCTCCCAAGGAAAAGGCGTCGGCAACCGCCCTATCCACCTCGAAAACCGCCGTATAAACGATATACGCGTCCGTCTTTTCTTGGCGTGCAAGCCAAAAATATCCCAAGCCCGCGCAAAGAAGCATCGCAAGCAGTATTAGAAAAAGCGTACGCCTTAACACAGACCGAGCGTAAGCCAAAAGATCACCTCCGTTTGTCCGCTGTAAAGCGGATCGTCAAAAATCCCGAAAATCAGCAAGGAAAGAAGTGCCGCCCTCGCGCCGCGTCCCTTGCCGAAAAGCAGCGCGCGTCCACAAAGAAAAAGAAAAAGCAAAAGTCCAAATATCCCGTCCGCCACCAAAAAATGCAAAAAGAGGGAGTGGGTATGCTCGATTTGCAAAAGCCCCGCCGCAAGCACGGGCAAGAGGGCGGAAAGCATCGCCGCCTTTCCCTCGCCCACCCCGAAAAGAAGCGTGCGCGGCGAAAGCCGAAAAATGCTTTTCCAAAGAGAGAAGCGGTAGCTTGCCGAGGTGTCGGGGGAGAGAATAGATACAAGCCGTGCCGAAAGAGAGGACGGAAGCAAAAGGAGCGCAAGCGGCAAAAGCGCGACGAAGACCCCAAGCACGCGAAAGGGACCGAAGCGGCGCACCGCGAGAAGAAAGCAAGAGAGAAGCAAAGCGAGGAGCGCCCCGCGCGAATAGCTTGCCGCAATGCCGAGCGCGGCGCCCGCAAAGGAGAGAAACGCCCAAAGCCCGCCCCCCTCAAAGAGCGCGTCGTTCAGCGCAAAAAGCGTAGGCGCGAGTAAAAACGCCGCAAGCACGTTTGGATTGCCGAAAACACCGCCCGCCCGCGGCAAGGACGCGAAGAGCGACGGGTCGGCGTACCCCGTTTTCCCAAGCCCCAAAAGCACCTCAAAAACGGCAAGAGAGCCCATACCGCCGCCAAGATAGGATAGAAAACGACGCATTTCTCTCTCTTTCTCCCGAAAAAGAAGCGGCAGAAAAAAGGAAAGCCGAAGCATAAGGGATAAGAGCGTTTTCGCCCTTGCCGCAGGGAGAAGCACGCCCGAAAGACAAAAGGCAAGAAAGACCAAATACCAAAAAGTCCTTGATAAGCGGAGCGCTTCCCACCCGTGCCTTTTTATGCCGAGGGCGAAAACAAGCACGGAAAAAACGGCGCAAGCAATGTGCGGATGGGGCAAAAGTGCCGTGACGGGTAAGCCCGAAAAAAACAAGAACAGGACAGCTTTTTCACTGTCCTGTTCTCCGAAATGCAAATATTTATTTACAAAAATAGGGTTCATTCCTTGGGTTCCGTCACACGCTTGCGACGGCTTTTTTTCTCCTTCGGCGGATGTGTGGCAACGTATGCCTCATACATTTCGGGACGGCGCTCTCTCGTGATGCGGAGCGCTTCCTCAAGCCGCCATTTTTGAATGTTTGCGTGGTGTCCCGAAAGAAGCACGGGGGGCACGTCCACGCCGTGAAAGGAAACGGGGCGGGTGTATTGCGGATATTCGAGAAGTCCCGAGGCAATGCTCTCGTCCTCAAAGCATTCGGGCATTGCAAGCACGCCGTCCACCATCCGCGCGACCGTATCCACCAAAACGCAAGCGGGAAGCTCACCCCCCGTCAGCACGTAGTCCCCAATGGAGATCTCCTCGTCCACGTATTCGTCAAGCACGCGCTGATCGATGCCCTCGTAATGACCGCAAAGAAGAATAAGGCGGTCGTAGGCGAGCAAGGACGACGCCTTGGCTTGTGTCAAAAGCGCCCCCTTGGGCGAAAGATAGATCACACGGCGGCGTTCGTTTTCGGGAAGATTTTTTGTGATGTCCTCGATGCACGCGGCGATCGGGGGTGCCGCCATCACCATACCGCGTCCGCCGCCAAAGGGCGTGTCGTCCACGTTTTTATGCTTGTTTCCCGAATAGTCGCGAATGTTGTGGCAGCAAACCGAGATGAGCCCCGCCTTTTGCGCGCGACCGAGGATGCTTTCCGAAAGAATGCCCGACACCATTTCGGGAAAAAGCGTCATAATGTCAAACTTCATTCGTCCTCCTCAAAAAAGCCGGGAATGGGGCGAATATATACCCCCGCGTCGGTATCCACCCGCACGACGAACTCGGGAATGGCAGGGAATAGGACCGATTTTCCGCTTGGCGTTTTGATAGTATACATCTCGGACGAGGGCATATCGTCCACCGAGAGGATCTCGCCGTACACGCGTCCTGTGTCCGCGTCGATGACGGGAAGCCCGTATAGGTCTGCGATAAAATGCGCGCCCTCGGCAAGGGGCAGGTCCTCGCGCAGCGCGTAAACCGTTTTTCCCTTTAAGAGCATCGCATCGTCGAGCGTATCAATTCCCGTGAGGTATAAAAGTACACGCCCTGCCCCCGTCGAAGCCTTGGTGATCCTCTTTGCTTCGTAGATTCCGTTTCTTTTCAAAAACAGTTGGGGGAGCGACGCAAGCACTTCGGGGCTGTCACAGTAGGATTCCACCTTAAGACCGCCGCGCACGCCGTGGGTATTGATGATCTTTCCACATTCAAGATAAGGTTGTTTCATACCTTTACTATAACATATCTTTCGGGAAAAATCAACCGTTTGCGCCCATTTCACGGCAAAAAGCCCCAAAGAGCGCACCGTATTCTCTCTTGACGCTTTCCCAAGAGGGAAGCGCCTCTGCCCGCGCGCTTGCCAAACGGGAAAGACGCGTGCGCTCCCCCCCGTCCAAAAGCGTGCGCAAAAGGCGCGAGAGCGCCCGCGCATCCCCCACAGGGAAAAAGCGTCCGCCCGTCCCCACCCGCGCGCGGTTGCCCGCGGTGTCGCTTGCAAGGGTAGCGCACCCCGCCGATAAGCCCTCGGCAAGGGCAAGGGATGAGGTTTCGCTCCCCAAAGAGCAGGAAAGATGCGCGTCGATGGCGTGATAAAAGGGGCGTGTGTCGGCGTGAAAGCCCAAAAAGCGCACTTGCCTTTCAATGCCGAGCGAGAAAGCGAGCGTGCGAAGTCGCCCCTCGTCCTCTCCCACACCCAAAAGGCAAAGGGTAATGCCCTCTCCCTCTTTTCCAAGCAGGGAAAGGGCGCGGAGCGCCGTTTCTTGCCCCTTTATGGGAGCAAGCCGCCCCGCAAGCCCTACGGCAAGCGTCCCTGCGGGAAGAGAAAGCGCCCGCCTTGCCGCCCACCTTTCCGCGTCGGTTGCCACTCCTACGGGCGTATAGCCGTTTTCAATGACAAAAACCCCCTTGACCCCCGCCGCCGTAAGACGGCTTGCAAGCGGGCGCGAGGTCGCCACCGTCGCATTCGTGAGGGCGTTATATAAGGGAACGGAAGGGCGAGATACGGGGGTGTCGCAATGCCGCACCGAGGCGGTTGAAATTCTTAGTGCCTTTGCCGCAATGCGCGCGGAAAGGGAAGCGTGTGCCACAACGAGTTTCGGGGTGGCTTTTGACAAAATTCTCCCAAGCGTGCGCGCGTCGCGCACCGAAAAGGAGCGTTCCCCCGTGGCAGAATAGGTAGAAAAGGGTACGCGCCTCTCCTCAAAAATGGAACAAAGAAGGCTCCCCTTTGGCAAAAGCGCAAGGGAGCCTGCTTCATTGGGGGCATCGGTAAGAAGACGGGAAAGAAGGATCCCCGCCCCGCCGACGCCCATATCGGATATGACGTGGATTATATCAGGCATATGCTTATTTTTCCCGCTTGTTTTTGAAATACGCTGACAAAATTTGTCTGCATTCCTCAGCAAGAACGCCCTCGGTCACCTCAGGATGATGGTTCAAGGGATAGTCGCATATGTTAAGAACGCTTCCCATAGCGCCCCCCTTGGGGTCGCGTGCGCCGAACACGACGCGGGGAATGCGGGCGTTGACGATGGCACCCGCACACATCGGGCAGGGCTCAAGCGTCACGTAAAGGGTAGAATCGGGAAGACGCCAGCCGTGGCGGTATTTGCACGCTTCCTCAATGGCAGAAAGCTCCGCGTGGCAGGTGGCGCATTTGCGGCTCTCGCGGCGGTTGCCCGCGCGGGCAATGACCGTGTCCTCAAAGACGACGACTGCCCCCACGGGCACCTCGTCAAGCTCTGCCGCGGCATACGCCTCGGCAAGCGCCTCGGTCATAAAAAATATGTCCTTTTCTTCTTGTGTCATACAAACTCCTTTAAGAGAATAAAGGTAAGCATCAAAGCACCGTAAAAGAGCAGCGGAAGCAGGGCGCGTCCCGTGGGGATAGCGCCCCCTTTGGGCAGAGAAAGCCGCCTTTTCTTCCAAAGCAGGAACAGCGTGACGAGCGCCGCCCCGCCAAGCAGGGAAAAGAGAAGAAGCGGCGAGATCTTGCCGCCGAAAAAGGCAAGCAGATTGTAAAGAAAATGAAACGCGAGAGGGAAAAAGAGTCCCCCCGCAAGCGTTGCCGTATAGCCAAGCAAAACGCCCGCTACAAGTGCGTATGGCATTTGAAAGAGATTTCCGTGCGCCAAGGCGAATAGGACGGCGGAAAGCAGGATGGCAAAACGCTCGCCATACCCCTCAAAAAGTCGCAAAAGCAGACCGCGGAACAAAAGCTCCTCGGCAATGGGCGCAATAACGACCGCCCCCACAAAGAGGGAAACCGAGGGGACAACGGCGGGCAGAGTGCCGCCAAGCGCACGCACCGCGTACGACGAGAGAAGATTTGCCCCTAGGGTAAAAAAGCAAAAGGCGGGGAAAATAAGCCAAAGAAAGTGCTTCCCTCGGCACGCAAAACGGGGAAGCGCCGCCCCCGCGAAGCAGGTCTTTTCGGTAAATACCGCCAAAAGAACGAAAACGAGGTGGAAGAGCGCGGAGAAGGGCTCGGGAAAAAGCGCGCCGAGCAGCATTCCCGAGAGCGAAAGCAAAAGATAAAAGACCGCGCGAAGCGTAGGAGAATGTTTCATTGCTTGCCCCCCACTTGTGCGCGACGGGTACGCTTTGCGCTTTGCGTATCCGTGTTTTTAATGAAGTTCGCACCGAGTATGCCGAAGCTCATAAAACGCCCCCTCTTTTTTTGCTCAATTCAGTATAACATTTTGTGAAAAAAAGGTCAAGTCCTTTTTCAAAAACTTGACTTTCGCAAAGCGGCGTGCTATAATAAGATGTTATTATATACTCTAATCATAAGGAAAGGGGAAAGCTCCGTGGATCAAGAAAAAAGAACGGCGGCGATTTCTGCCGTAAAAAAGAAAAACGAGATATACGCGTCGGCACACGGACACGCCCCCCGTGTCTATATCGTCACCTTTGGCTGTCAGCAAAACGAGGCAGACAGCG